>JAYKIB010000032.1:0-9545 GCA_035285005.1 Prochlorothrix sp. | reverse complement strand
TTTTACCGCACTAGAGGGGCGCGCAGAACTAGATAGGCCGCAAGCGGGTCACCTTCAGCGTAAATTCACCCCCGGATCCCTCACCAAAGGAACGGACCCGGACCGTATAGGTGCCCGAGGTCGTGATGCGGGTAAAAAGGAGGGAATTGGTAGTGCCATCGGGACCGTCATCATTCTCGCTGATGGTCATTCCCCCTTCGCCCATCAACATCACCACCGTATCAAAGCTGTCCGACAGCAGATCAACAACCACCTGGTCCCCTGCTTCGAGACGAATCGCATAGTCGCGGGCAAAGCCCCCTTGGCCCGTGGGAATATCCTGATCGCTGAGGGTATCGGTGACTTCACCTCCGTTGGGTAGGGGGATGGGGCTATAGAGGGGATGGGTTTGGGCAAAGGCTGCGCCACTGCCAAAGACCAGCGTACTGGCCAGGGCGGCTTGGGCTGCGAGGGGGGCTAGAGCTTGGCGGAGGGAGAGGAGACTGGGCATGGTTGAGGGTGCGATTTGCGTTAGGAGGGCAGGAGAAGCGGGAAGAGGTCTAGCCCGAGCCAGATGGGGGAGGTTTAGCCGCGTTTCCCGGCTAATACATCTAAAACCTGTTGGGGAGAAATGTCCTTCATGCTGCTGGTGGTGGACTGTAGGCCGACGAAGCGATCGCTCTGGGGCAGATAGCGCTCGATTTTGGTGGCTCCCAGGAGGGCAACGGTGAAGGTTTGGACGGCAACGGCCAGTTGGAGGGTATCGCCTTCGGTACAGAGCACCAGGTTGGCTCCGGCAATGAGGGCGGAGAGCTTGGCCGGTTCTTCGGGGATCAGGGTCTTGAAGCTAATGCCGGCATCCTGGAGGGCTGCCGGAAGATCCGTGGCCACTTCGGGCTGAATCAGGACGATCGGTAAATCGGGCTGTTGTTCTTGAATATTCTTCAGGATCAAGGACCAACTGCGACTAGGATAGTCTCCCCCGGAGGCATCCACCAGCAGATAGCCATTACCGATACCGAGGCGCTGTTGCTCCTTTTCGGCCCAGTCCAGTTCTTTGCGGGGAATGGTGACCTTAATCTCGGGACAGGGTTGGCTGACCCCAATGCCTTGGAGGAGGTCATGGTAGCGCTGGGCCAGGTACTGGTTGGATTTTTCCACAATGCTCTGGGTTAAAAAGCCCGTTCCCTGATTTGCGAACCCAATGCGTTCTGGGATCCCCGAGAGCCACAGCAGTACGCCCACAGCCCAGCCGCCCTGGGCCGTTAACACCAGTTCATATTCCTGTTCTCGAATTACCCCAAGGAGGTTGCTCCAGTCCGCAAGACTGTTGCGATCGCGGAAGTTAAAGGGAATTGCTTTCCGCACCGTGGGAGCCACCCGGTAAGCGCCCACTGCCTGGGGATGGGTCACCACATCGATGGCAGCATTGGGATAGCGGTGCTTGAGGGTTTCAAGGGTGGGGAAAAACAAAATCTGATCGCTAATCCCACCGGGGACAAGAGCCAATATATGCATGGTGAAGGGTTACCTGTGTGGTTTAGCAGGGCGGCGGCGGCAGCGCAGCCGTCCGAATCCCCTGGAACCCTGTGATTCTCAGCAATGACCTGGACTGGAGTTGGGTTGGGCCAAGGGCGGTGGGTATCGGATGCTAGCCCCGTTTCTGGCCCTGTTCAAATCTCCCGCTGATCGGCCCCAGAGCTGGAAGCCATGCTAAGAACTTGGGGTTGCTGTAGACAGGTCTATTAAACCCTGTTCAAATGAAGCTCGCAAGAGAGTCTTTGCACTGGGAAAGTCCGGTTTGGGACAATTTGGGGAAAGCCTGGGGTGCTATCTGAGGCATGGAGGCTGGGTTGGGCAACACATCGGCTCAAGTTCCTGAATCGCGGTACCCTACTGGATAATGGGTTCCTCGATGAATTGGGTTGGGCGGCGCAGCTGTCCGTCCCGAATCCTGAGTTTTGGGGGGGCTTATCGTACGGCTTGCAATAGCGCGGTCTGGGTTTAGCCCCGCCACAGGCGGGGGAGTATCCTGCTCCCTAGTCTTGGACTACAGTACGGCTTGCAATAGCGCGGTCTGGATTTAGCCCCGCCGCAGGCGGGGGAGTACCCTGCTCCCTAGTCTTGGACTACAGTACGGCTTGCCGTAGCGCGGTCTGGATTTAGCCCCGCCGCAGGCGGGGGAATATCTTAATCCCTAGTCTTGGACTACAGTACGGCTTGCAATAGCGGCGATCGTACGACTTGCAATAGAACCGTACAAGTTGGGAGTTGCTCCGCCTGCGGTGGAGCAACTCCCGGCACCCGCTACCTCTATAAAGGGGCTATCTCTCCCCAAACCTGGGATGAATCGGGGTACCCTAATGAGCCATTGAACTGGAGGTGTAAATGATGACGGATGCCTTTTCCCCAGAAGTGAGCGATCGAATCTGTCGCCATATGAATGATGACCATGCCGAGGCGGTGGCTCGCTATGCCCAAACGTTTGGTCAGCGACCCGAGGTAACAGCGGCCCGGATGCTCAGTATTGACGCCGAGGGGATGAACTTAGAGGTGGAAGCGGAGGGGCAATCTCAGCCGCTTCGCATTGGCTTTGATCACACGTTAGCGGATGCCAAAGATGCCCACCATACCTTAGTGGCCATGCTCAAGCAGGTGCAGGCAACGGATCCCGCCGAGGCGGTGTAGCGATCGACCAGTTACATCGGATCAGCCTGGTGAGTAAAGCCCCCGCTACGCGGGGGCTTCATGCCTTTACCCGATGCTCACCCTGCACCCGGTCCATCGTTTTAGAGCGGCTCAGGCTGGGGTGAGGCTGGAGGTTTCTCGCCGGTGTTCCTCAACGAGAGCAGGCGTGTCACTCTGCTGATATCGCCAGGGTTCCACAGTTTCTTGATGACACGCCCTAGCCGATCGCCTCTAGCTCGTCTTCCCGCAGGTGGGCACGAAATTTGGGGCCAAACTGGACCTGAAGGGGGAAGTTAGCACTAATGGCCTTTCCCTTCCACTCACTGGCTAGTCCCACCACCTCTCCCTCTGAGCCTTGCAGATCATAGGCTTGGTTGCGCTGGCTAGGATTGTGGTAGACCACCACGGAGGTTTTGACTCGAACACGATCGCCGACGTTCATAAATTTAATCGCAGTAATACTGAAGTCCCGCAGATAGTATACATGGCTACACCTTTTCCAAGGATGGGGTCCAGCAACCCCGCCCTGACATTTGATCCCCGTTGATGGATGGGCAGGCCGAAAGTTTCAAACATCCGCTTAGGCTACGCCGTAGACTTCAGCCGAGTTATTGGGGCTTTCGATCAGTTTGACCTTGTGGAGCTTGGCACCGGTGAGGGCGATCGGCTCCTGGAGCAAGTCCCGAATATGCACGGCAATATTCTCCGCCGTGGGCACCACCTGCTCAAAGTAGGGAATGTCCTTGTTTAAAAAGGTGTGGTCGAAGGGTTCCACCACATGGAAGTCGATCACATGCTGGAGCTTGCTGAGATCAGCGATCATGCCGGTACGGGGATCGATCGTGCCGCTGACGGTGACTTCGAGGTGATAGTTGTGGCCATGGCCATGGGGACGGGCGCATTTGCCGTAGATTTCGCAGTTTTCCTCGTAGCTGAGGTGGGGTAAGGCCAGACGGTGGGCGGCGCTGAAGTGGGTGCTGAGGGTGAGGGAGGCTTCCATAGCGTTTCCTTGGTATTCGGCCCAGAGTTGGGGATGTTCAAAAAGCTGGATATTGACGATCGGCAGGTGGGGGGCGAGGCGCTGCCAGATGCAATGGGCTAAAAATTCGGTGGTGGGCAGGGTGGTTTTGAATTCGGGCCAGGTGTCGTTGAGGTGCGAGAAATCCAGTTGGCTGGTGATTTCCTGCTTGATGGTGTGTTTCACATCAGACAGGTTCAAAACCATGCCATATTCGTCTAAATCGCCTTCCATGGCGACATAGAGTACATAGTTATGGCCATGGCCGGGAGCGCGGGCACAGGCTCCGAATTGCGCTTGGTTTTCGGTCTCGCTCAGTTCCGGCAACCAATAGCGGTGGCTGGCGGAGAACTGGGCGCGACGGTTAATAATGCATTTCATGGATGGGGATGACGGAGGTGGGGCTGCGATCGGGATTCAGATTTTGTAATTTTCTGTAACAATTCCCAGTCTAGTCTACCGCTGTCTGGGGTTGCTGGGGGAAGGGAGTGCGGCTTTATTGACAGCCTGGAGTAGACACTTGCGATCCTCCCGGTCGGCAGCAACGGACAGGCGCCTTGATGTCCCCCAGATGCACCGATCGTCCCACGGTGGTTCGCCCCAACCCATGGCGGCCCCCCCTCACCGTTTCTAAGTTGAGAAAGTCTAAATTCCCGGCTAGAGACGGGGAACCATGTCCTACAATGGCCTACTGTGACAATTTTAGGGGTGGGATCCCAATGCAGTGGACCACTGACGCACTGCGACCTTGCACTGCGAACCTGCACTGCAAACTTGTCATCGCGCCGTCAGACCGATGGGACAGCAGCGGCGATCGACCCCTTTGAACGTTGCGGTTGCAGTAATTCTCAAGGCCCTACGCTATGCCCAAGGTTCTCGTTTCCGACAATATCGATCAAGTGGGGATCGACATCCTCTCCCAAGTGGCGCAAGTGGACGTGAACACCAAACTCAGCCCCGAAGAGTTGGTCGCAGCGATTCCCGCCTACGATGCCCTCATGATCCGCTCCGGCACCAAGGTGACCGAAGCCGTGATCGAAGCCGGTCAGAATTTGAAAATTATTGGACGGGCCGGGGTCGGCGTAGACAACGTAGATGTGACCGCCGCCACCCGCAAAGGGGTCATCGTTGTGAACTCCCCCCAAGGCAACACGATCGCCGCCGCCGAGCATGCCCTTGCCCTCATGCTCGCCCTCTCCCGCCACGTCCCCGCCGCCGCCGCCACCATGAAGCTAGGCAACTGGGACCGCAAGCTCTTTGTGGGCACTGAAGTTT
This sequence comes from Prochlorothrix sp., assembly GCA_035285005.1. Taxonomy (GTDB): domain Bacteria; phylum Cyanobacteriota; class Cyanobacteriia; order Prochlorotrichales; family Prochlorotrichaceae; genus Prochlorothrix. The sequence goes on along the minus strand of JAYKIB010000032.1, from coordinate 4,585 downwards.
ACAAAAAGACCCTCGGGGTTGTCGGCTTGGGCAAAATTGGCTCCCATGTGGCCAGCGTGGCCCGGGCCATGGGCATGAAGCTACTGGCCTACGATCCCTTCATTTCCGCCGAGCGGGCCGAGCAAATGGGATGCCGCCTTGTGGAACTGGATATTCTCTTCCAGGAGTCCGACTACATCACCCTCCACATTCCCAAAACCCCGGAAACCCAAAACCTGATCAACGCCCAAACCCTGGCCAAGATGAAGCCCACCGTGCGGATCGTCAACTGCGCTCGGGGCGGCATTATTAACGAGGCGGACCTGGCCGAAGCCCTCAAAAACGAGACGATCGGCGGCGCAGCCCTAGACGTATTTGGGTCCGAACCCCTCGCTGAAGACTCGCCCCTGCGGGAATTGGTGGGCAAGGGCTTGGTTCTGACCCCCCACCTGGGAGCCTCCACGGAAGAAGCCCAGGTCAATGTGGCCGTGGATGTGGCGGAGCAAATTCGAGATGTATTGTTGGGTCTGCCGGCGCGATCGGCGGTGAACATTCCGGGTCTCCACCCCGATGTGATGGAGCAACTGCGCCCCTATCTTCAGTTGGGCGAAATGCTGGGGAACCTCCTCAGCCAAGTGACCGGCGGACGCATCGACCAACTCACCGTCCGGCTCCAGGGGGAACTGGCCACCCGCGACAGCAAGCCGATCGTCGTGGCTGCCCTCAAAGGTCTCCTTTCCCAAGCCCTACGGGAGCGCGTGAACTATGTGAACGCTGAGATCGAGGCCAAGGAGCGCGGCATCCGGGTGATCGAAACGCGGGACGATTCCGTCAAGGACTACTCCGGGGGGTCCCTACAACTGACAGCCCACAACGACCACGGGGAGCACACCGTCGTCGGCGCGGTGATTGGGGACGACGAACTGCGGATCACCAACATCGACGGTTTCCCCATCAACGTCCCCCCCACCCACTACATGCTCTTTACCCGCCACCGCGATATGCCGGGAATTATCGGCAAAATTGGCTCTCTGCTGGGGAGTTTCAATGTCAATATCGCTAGTATGCAGGTGGGACGCCGCATTGTGCGCGGAGATGCGGTAATGGTGCTCAGTATTGATGATCCCTTGCCCGATGGTATTCTGACGGAGATCACCAAGGTTCCCGGCATTGAGAATGCCCATATGGTCGCACTCTAGGGCACTGGGATTGATGGGCTACTGAGATGTATGGGCTTGCGCGGATTGGGCTGGACCTACAGCACGGTTCGCAGCATGGTTTGCAATAGTACCCGTGCCAGATCAGAAGTTGTCCCGCCTGCGGCGGGACAACTCCCGGTGGGCGCCTCGATGCATTGGCTTGGGCGGCGAAGCCACCCAAGCCAAACCCTGATTCTTACGTGGACTGTCCCCCAAAAGTTCGGATTAATTGCGGTGCCCCTGTGTTAGATGTATCTGCAAGATGCTGTATGGGACTGAACGTATTGGGTTGCGCGTTGGACTGCTGGGGACTTCGATTAGGGGACTTCGATTAATTGTGGGGGGCGGCTTCGCCGCCCCCCACAACCCTGATTCTTGCGTAGGTCACTGGGCAAAAATTGGAATTTTTCGAGGTGTCCTGCTGATTGACTGACACAAGTGGGGCAAATCCAGGCACAGAGGGCAGGTCAGAAAACCTGATCCCGACGGTCCTAGACTCTGGTAGGGTCGCGGTTTTCGCGCCCAGTGCAGTATTTTTTGTCAGGCAACGGGGGATCGGTGACCTCATCGCCCCATCCCCATTAAGCGAAGTCTCCCGGCAAAACACGGGGAATTTTTCAAAATCGCTGGGATGTTCTACCCTAATCAGAACCGCCGTATACAAAGTTCCCATGGCCACTCCCCTCGATCTTCGGGCTGAAGCCCAACTCGATCCGAGCTTGACCTATCCCCACCCCCGGAGTCCCCACTGGCAACATCCGCGCCAGATTTTTCTCACCGGGGCCACCGGATTCCTTGGCATCTATCTGCTGGCGGAACTGCTGACCCAAACCTCAGCCCAGATTTACTGTTTGGTGCGGGCCGAAAACGCGCGGGAGGGGGGAGAGCGTCTCCTGAATTTGCTGCGGCGGTACCAGATTGGCCGAGGATCGGTAGCGGACTCGCGCTGGTCCCAGGGAGGACTGCGGCCTCCCACCAGTTGGCTTAGTCGGATCCAGCCCCTTGTGGGTGACCTAGCCCAACCCTATCTCGGCTGGACCGAAAGCCAGTTTCATGACCTCGGTAGCCGTTTGGATCTGATCTACCACAGTGCTGCCGGGGTGGCCGTGACCCAGACCTACGAGCAGCTCAAGGTCATTAACGTGGGGGGAACCCAGACCTTGCTAGACTTGGCCCAGCGCGGCCAGACCACGCCATTTCACTATATCTCTAGTCTGGGACTCTTTTTTGGCCAACCGGACCCACCCCAGGGCGCATTTCGAGAAAGTGATAGCCCCGAACCCGAGACGGTGAAGGGGGGCTATAAGCAAACGAAGGTGGTATCGGAGTTCATGGTTCACGCGGCCCAAAAACAGGGGCTACCTGCCTGCATTCACCGACCGGGACGGATTTTGGGCCATAGTGCCACGGGGATCATCGATCTGGACCATAACATTAAGGATTTTCTCTTTGCGTTGCTGATTGCATCGGTGCAGTTGCAAGCCTATCCCCGGGTCAGTGAGGCGATCGAAGCGGCCCCCGTAGACTACTTCAGCCGCGCCTTGGTTCACCTCGCCCGCCAGGAATCTGCCTTTGGTTGCACCTTTCATCTGCTCAATTCCCGACCCTGCACCTGGCTGGAACTGGTGGCCACGACCCAACGCCTGGGCTATCCCCTGGAGGGTATGGCGGCGGAGGAGTGGGTGCAACTGTTCCAAGACCAGGGCAAGCAGTGCCTGACTGCACCCATTTATCAGTTCCTGGAGATGGTGATTGCGGCCCGAGGGACGTTCCTGTTTCCGCCTAAACCGGCCATTTCCGATGATCTCACAGCCCCCTACCTGGAATCCCGAGGCAATTTTTACCCCCCGCCCGCTCTGGATCAACGCCTGCTGGACGTGTATTTCCGGTATTTTCATCGGGTGGGGGCCGTGTCCCAAGCACCCCTGAGTGAGTTTTAACGCGAGCTCGGCAATGGCGGGAACGGAACCGGCGCGGTGTTGGCTCTTTTATGCGGTGAATGGTTTGGGTTTGGGGCACCTCAGCCGGACCCTGGCCTTGGCGCGGCAGTTGCGCGCCCGATCGCCCCACAGTCAGTTCCTCTTTCTCACCACCTCCGAGGCCGAGGGACTGCTCTGGCGGGAGGGATTTGCCAGTGTGAAGGTGCCGTCCCGGATGGCTGCGAAGCCCAGCGGTCTGCGCTATGGGGTTTATAACCGTCTGCTGCATACGGTGGTGGTCAACACAATCGCAGCGTTTCAGCCCCACATTTTGGTGGTGGATACGTTTCCAGCGGGATCGGCCCAGGAACTGCTGCCGGTGTTGCGCTGGGATGGCAAGCGAGTCTTTATTTATCGGGAACAAAAGCAGGAGATCTGTACAGATCCCTGGTTTCAGCAGATTCTGGGCCTCTATGATCAGATTTTGATTCCCCATCACCCGGAGGAGGTGAGTTTAGCGCTGCCGGAGGGGGTGCCGGTGTGTTGGACAGGACCGATGTTGGTGCGCGATCGATCGGAGGCACTGGATCGCGAGTCGGCCTGCGATCGCCTGGGACTGCCGATCGATCGACCTCTGCTGTATGTGGGATTTGGGGGCGGGGGCGATCCCCAGTATCGGGACTTGCTGGACTGGGTCTTGGCCCAGGCCTCGGCCTTTCCCCAGTGGCAGTTTGTGGTGGCGCAGCCGCCCCTCGGTCGCCTCAATCTGGGGCAGGTGGCCTCGATTCCAAATCTCAGCACAATTCGCTACTATCCACTGGCGGAGTGTTGGTCTGCATTCCAGGGGGCAATTTCGGCGGCGGGGTACAACAGTGTGTCGGAGTTGTTGCACCATGGGGTGCCGACCCTGTGGGTGCCGCTGAAGCGGGGGGTGGATGAGCAGGATCGACGGGTCGATCGGTTAGTGGCCCAGGGCTATGGCTGGCGAGTGGAGCCGTTGGATACGGCGGCGTTGGTGGCGGGATTGGAAGCTTTGTCCCAGGACCGGGCTAGGGCGGCGAAAATCAAAGCGTTACAGGCATTAAAGCTCGATAATGGGGCGACGATCGCTGCCGATCGCCTATTGACGGGATTACATTAGGTGAATCGTAGCTAAACCCCAAGCGGAAGCCCAAGCGGAAGCCGATCTGACAACGGATCCATTCTCAACACTGTCAAATTGCTGGGGGTCTTTCGATTCATTGTGGTGGGCGGCTTCGCCGCCCACCACAGCCCCGAGTCTTGCGTAGGTCATGGAATGAATACTTGGATTTTTTGAGATGCCCTAGTTTTTGAGGTGCCCGCTATAATCTCAGATCAATTATGCAGACCCCTCAGAGGATATTGATAAACCGAAGAGAATCCCTCCGCCCCCCCCTTTCACAAGGGACGGTCTTTTCTTCCCCCGTATAAAGGGAGTCCTTCGATTCATTGTGGTGGGGGGGGGGG
>JAYKIB010000031.1:0-4119 GCA_035285005.1 Prochlorothrix sp. | reverse complement strand
GGCAATGGCGTTTGACGTCGTCGGAATAGCCTCGATGGGGCTCGTATCGGTCGATGAACTGACGCCCGCAGGACACACAAATGTGATTTTGCTTACCCTGCTTTTTCCCATTCTTACGGATATGGGTACCACCGCATTCAGGACACTGCATCGCTGTACCTCTTTACTTCATACTCCAATTATGCAACGCCATAAATCGAGGGAGTTGAATTAAGTTTGCCAATACTTGTAAAGGCTATAGGCCAGGGTCGTCACCCCCACCGCGATCGACTGCTCATCCACCTCAAACTGGGGATGGTGCAACGGGGGGTTAGGTCGATCGGTCCGGCCTACCCCTAGGCGGAACATGCTACCCGGCGCATGATCGAGATAGACGGAGAAATCCTCGGCACCCAGGGAAGGTTCAAGCAAAACCTCCAGATTCTCCGCGCCATAGGCTTCCGTAAACGCCTGTTCTAGGAGTTGGGTTAGGTGGCGATCGTTCTGAACCGAGGGCACCAGGCGGCGATAGTGGAGATCGTAGGTTGCGCCGTAGCTATTGCAAACGTTCGCGATGATTTTTTCAATCCATGCGGGCAGATCGGCGTAGGTTTCAGGGTGCAGCGATCGAACTGTGCCCCGGAGCTTGACCTGATCCGCAATTACATTAAACGCCTTTCCCCCCTGGATCTGGCCAATACTGAGCACCACGGGCCGCAGGGGGTTTTGGGTGCGACTAATCGCCTGTTGCAGGCTCGTGATGACCTGGGCTGCAATCCAGATGGCATCAACGGCTTCGTGGGGACGGGCACCATGGCCCGACTCGCCGCAAATGGTGATTTCCAGTTCGTCGGCAGCGGCAGTGAGGGCACCTTGGCGGATACCAATGTGACCCCCTTGGATCGAGGGAAAAACATGCACCCCCAAAATGGCATCAACCCCCTCGATCGCCCCCGCATCCACCATCCACTGGGCACCCTGGGCAATTTCTTCAGCGGGTTGGAACAGAAAGCGCACATTACCGGGGAGGGGTTCCCCGAGTCCCGCCAACACCATGGCCGTCCCTAGCCCAACCGTGGCATGGACATCATGGCCACAGGCATGCATCAGCCCCGGTTGGCGGGAGGCAAAGGGCAGTTGGGTCCGCTCTTCGATTGGCAACGCATCCATGTCAGTGCGCAGGGCAATGCGGCGGGAATCCTGGCCGCTTCCCTCCAGGTCACCAACCACGCCCGTGCGACCGACGGCCTCTTGGACCTGGATCCCACAGGAGGAGAGAACTCCGGCAATGTAGGCGGCGGTTTGGTGCTCCTGGCCGCTCAGTTCGGGGTGGGCGTGGAAATGACGGCGAATGTCAATGAGGCGGGGGGTTAGTTTTTGGGTGAGAGCTTGGATGCGATCGAGCACGGGCTTGGGGTCAGATCTTCTAGGGGACATGTATTAGGACTGTACACCACGGTACCCCACACCCGGGTCACCCCCGATCGCAGGCTGGCCTATAAAAGTTCCAGCACCCGTTGGGCAGTTGCGGGAGCCAGTAAAACCCCGTTGCGGTAGTGCCCTGTGGCGAGGACGATCGACTCAGCCCCAGGCCAAGGCTCAATAATCGGGGCCGATCGACCCAGGGGACGGGGACGAGCCCCCGCCCAGGTCTCCAGAACCTCGGCCTCCGCGAGGCTGGGCCAGAGGGCAAGGGCCTGGGTCCAGAGGTGTTCCCAGTCCTGGGGGCGAGGAATCCAGGGGGAGGAATCAGGCCCAAAGGTAGATCCGGAATCAGACCTCCGATCGGGTTGAAACTCCAGGGTTGCCCCGAGCCAGTAGTCATAGGATCCTGAGTTATCAACCCCAGCATTATCAACCCCAGACTGGTCATAGTCGGGTGGGGTGTTATTGGGCAGGGTGTTATTGGGCGGGGTGTTATCAGGCAGGGGGCGGTCGAGGGGAACCAAGTGGATATCGTGGGCCGTGAGGACCGGAAGCGCCTGGGGGCTGAGGGGGCGGGGCAGGCGGATTCTGGCCCCTTGGCCGAGGACTGGCTCCAGGGCAAAGGGGGTGGGAGCGTTGGCGAGAAGGTCCGGGGGCAGAAGACTGGGCGAGGGGAGACCGGCGGTGAGGATGACCCGATCGAAGCGATCGACTCCGGTGGCAGTGGTGACCTGGAGGGAGCCGGAGGGTTGGGGGGTGATGTGGTGAACGGGGGTGTCGGTGTGGAGGGTTAAGCCCCGGGCCTGGGCAACATGGAGCAGCGCTTGGGTGAGGGGGCGGGGCTGGAGTTGCCAGTCCTGGGGGGAGGCGATCGCAAAGGCGAGGTGGGGGATGGGGAGGCCGTAGTGGTGGTGTAGGGTTTCCGGATCCCAGAGGTGGAGGCTGTAGCCCTGGGTCTGGCGCAGGTCGGCAAGGCGTTGCCAGCGGGGACGTTCATCGGGATCAAAGCAGAGTTTGACGATGCCTCGGGGGTTATGGGGGAGGGGATGGCCGAGGTGATCCGCGAGGCTCGCGAGGAGTTGGGGGTAGCGCTGGAGGCTCCGGTGGCGGAGATCCCAGGCGCGGCCTTTGGTTTTGCGGCTGATAACCCCCATACAGAGGCCAAAGGCGGCTCCAGTGGCGCCATTGCCGGGGGTTTGGCGATCGAACAGGGTGACGCTCTCGATCGATCGAAGATTGGCATGCTTTGTTTGATCGAGCGTGTCTTGATTTGGGGTGTCTTGATTTGGAGCGTCTTGATCTGGGGTTTGCGATGTCGCGGCGGCAAGGTGTTGGGTCAGTTCGTAGGCGATCGTCGCACCAATGATGCCACCCCCAACAATGGCGATTTTTCTTGCGGGAGCCATGGTTTTGGATCTTCTGGATTGAATTTGGCCACTAAAAAGCACCCCACGTCGGTGAGGTGCTTGAACAGTTCGGATGGGGTCGGTCCAGACCCACGGCATCCGGGACGTTAGGCTTGTCCGGTGCTTGGCCCGGTTCTTGGTCTAACGCTTGGCCCAATTTAAAGCTGGTTGAGATCAACGCCCATTTCCTTGGCAAATTGGGTCAAGCCTTTTCTCTGGAGGGTTTTGATGGCTTTGGTGGAGATCCGCAACTTAACCCAACGGTTACCTTCGGGCCACCAGATGCGTTTGCTTTGGAGGTTGGCCTGTTGGAGGCGCTTGGTGCGGCGGTGGGAGTGGGAGACGGCGTAGGCGTTGTTGGCACCCTTGCCGGTGAGTTGACAGCGACGGGACATAGGTGTTCTCCGATATAGAAAGGGCGGGGGTTGGCTCCGGTGCCCCTCCTAACGGGAGGGGGGGTCAGGGTTCCCCTGAAATTTTTAATAGACAGAATCTCTATAGTAGCGAATGATGGACGGCTTGGGGAGCTTTTTGCGGTTTTGTTTTGAGGTTTTGGGGGAAGGGGGTTGTCGTTGGGGATCGATCGGTGTTATGTTAGTTCACGCGGTTAACGCACATGGCGGGTGTAGCCAAGAGGTTAAGGCAGTGGATTGTGGTTCCACCATTCGTGGGTTCGAGTCCCATCATCCGCCCTATAAATAGGGAGTACCTCGATTAATTGTGGTAGGCGGCTGTGCCGCCGGCCACAGCCCTGATTCTGCCGTGGGCACTACGGTCGAAATTTGAGTGAATCGAGGTGCCCTAGGGCATTGCAATATTAAGAGTCATGAATGAAGGCGTGCGGCTTTGCCGCACGCCTTCATTCATTGGAGTGCCCAGGAGATACTCGGAAACCGGAGTTCTGGGCACAGAGGCAGAGCGATAATGCTTGGTCCTACCCTTGCCACAGGAACGCTAAATCTAGCTCAAAACCGGGTAAAACGGTTTCTCCAGAGAGGGTTGCGGGGGCTTTTTGGATTTCTACGGGTCGATCGGCGCGATAAATAGCCACCCGCTTGTTTTTGGGGTCTAGTAACCAACCCAGGCGACAGCCATTATTGCGGTATTCTTCCATTTTGGCTTGTCCTTGGGTCCAGGAGTCGGAGGGGGAGAGCAACTCGATGACAAAGTCGGGGCACAGGGGCAAAAAGCCCCGTCGTTGTTCGGGGCTGAGGGCTTGCCATTTTTCGAGGGGAATCCAGGCCACATCGGGCGATCGATCGCCCCCCTGGGGCAGGGCAAATCCGGTGGAGGAGTCGAAGACTTTACC
>JAYKIB010000030.1:0-28064 GCA_035285005.1 Prochlorothrix sp. | reverse complement strand
TGGGGGCAGCGTAGCCCAGGTGAGTCCAAGCCGCAGGGGTGGCAATGCGACCGCGTGGGGTGCGCTGGAGATAACCAATTTGCAGTAGGTAGGGTTCGTAGACCTCTTCGATCGTGTGGGAGTCTTCCCCTGTTGCCGCTGCTAGGGTTTCCAGCCCCACGGGACCACCGTTGTAGTTTTCAATCATCACCGAGAGTAGGCGCCGATCGATCCAATCCAAGCCGCAAGGGTCCACATTGTATAGTTCTAGGGCAGTTCCTGCGACCTCGGCCGTAATTGTGCCCACTTTCTTGACCTCACCGTAGTCTCGCACCCGTTTGAGCAGGCGGTTGGCGATGCGAGGCGTACCTCGGGAACGACGGGCGATCGCTTCGGCTCCTGCCGCATTGATGGGGGTGTTGAGTAACTGAGCGGTGCGCTGAACAATACGGGTTAGTTCGTCCAGTTCATAGAAGCGCAACCGCTGTACCAAGCCAAATCGATCGCGCAGGGGAGCGGTCAGGGCACCGATTTGGGTGGTGGCTCCCACCAGGGTGAAGGGTTTGAGGGGCAGACTGCGAGTGCGGGCGCCTTGGCCTTTGCCGATCGTGATATCAATGCGAAAATCCTCCATCGCTGGATAGAGAATTTCCTCGGTGACCTTCGGGAGGCGGTGGATTTCATCAATAAATAGTAAATCTCCTGCTTCTAGGCTCATTAGCAGACCCACAATATCCCGAGGGCGCTCTAGGGCTGGGGCTGTGGTAATTTTACAATTGACTCCCATTTCCTGGGCCAGGACCAGAGACATGGTGGTTTTTCCCAGACCGGGGGGACCGTAGAGAAGCAGATGATCGAGACTCTCCCGACGGGCTTTAGCCGCTTGAATTGCGATTGTGATGACTTCCTTAAGGGCTTTTTGGCCTACGTAGTCTTGAATTGACTCAGGACGTAGGGATTCCTCGGATTTACTCCCCTCTTCGGGACGAACTTCAGGGGTGAGGAGGGCTCGATCGGCGGTGGCGGAATCGGATGGATTGCTGGCGGTAGAACTGGACGGCTCTGGTTGGGAGGGGATCGATCGGGCTTGGCGGGGTTTAGATTCGCGAGTTTTTGAGTGTTTGGGTTTGGATCCGGCGATTTGTGCTTGAGATTCTTGGGCTGAGGCCGGGATAGATGAATTTATGGCAGGTGTTAGGTCAGTTGGTGGGGAGTTGGATGTGGCGGCGCGAGGTTCAGAGGAAGGGGGCGAAGAAGAACGAGCTTCAGCAGTACCGGATCGGGATGCATTGACCTGGGATTGATCCGATTGGGCCTGATCTTGCTGGGCTTGATCTTGCTGGGCCTGATCTTGCTGAGATTGATCTTGCTGGGATCGCTCCGATCGATTTGGGTGCGTTTCCTCCGGTTGTCCCTGCTGCGTTTGTGGCCCTTCCTGATGGGATGCCGTGGGCTGTTCTGATGCGTTGGATTGCTCTGGATTGACGGCTGTGGAGTCGGCGCGGGAGGACTTGGGGGCAGCCTTTCGTTGTGGGGGAGAGTTGCCCTGACCTTTGGAAGAAATAATCGCCATACTTGCAAACTCGATCGACAGTGGAAACGATAAACCCGTGGGCCAGTCACCCCAATCTAGGCTAACAAACGCGGCAACAATAACCAACGCAGACAGCCGCATCCTGGCTCGATCGCCCCCCACTCCCCGATCGCCAGTTCCAGCCCCACCAAGGCCGCCGTTGGCACCTGCACCTGTCCGCCCCCCATCAGCAGCAGCGTCAGTTCTGACCAGGTGGGCTCATGGCCCACCAACAGCAGGCGATCGATTGAGTCCGGCACTGTTTTCAGGTAGGTCAGCATTCGATCGGGTGTGGTTTCGTATAGTTCCGGCGCTAGGGTCAGAAGACAGTCCCAATCTCCAGCTTTATGGGCCAATTCAGCGGTGGTCCGTGCCCGCACCGCAGGGGACGATCGCACAATTTGGGGAACGTGATCCGCTTGGCGGAGCAGCTTACCCATGGCTTTGGCGGCTTTGATGCCGCGTTTGGCCAGGGGCCGATCGAGGTCGGTGGCGTAGTCCGCGTCCCAGTTGGATTTACCGTGCCGAAAAAGAATTAATTGTTTGCCCATGGGGTCCCTCTGCCAGCGATCGATAATTCGGTCCAGCCTTGGACCTCCTGGGTAAGAAGGCCGACGAGGGATTGAAACGGCGAGCGACGATCGCCAGCCTTCAGATCCTCATCCTGACTGAGCCCGTGCAGCACCTGGGCGATCGTGCGGTAATACCACTGGGTTCCCTCCAAACCGCGACTAAAGCGCGACCACAGTGCTTCTCCCACCATCCCGTAGTCCCGACTGATGCAGCGGGCATTGTGGCACTTGTCAGCCGTGGTAATCAGCAGGGCCGAAAAGGGTTTGTGGGCAAGGCCATCAATGTAGTCCTGTTTCCGTTGATACCACTCTCGCTGGGGATCGGTGGATTGGCTACAGGCCTCCACCAGGGTTAGCACCTCTAGCCCAAACTGGGTTGCGATTTCCTGGCGAATTTGGGCTTCCGATCGATCGCTATAGTGGGGACCATCTTCCAGGGCATCATGGAGCAGCGCCGCGATCGCCTCGGTTTCTGTGCCCCGATGTTCTAGGACCAAACTACTGACGGACAGGAGATGGCTGAAGTAGGGGAGACCTGGGTAATGGGGGTTGGTTTGGCTGCCCTTTCGGATTTGGGTGTGGTGAAGGTGGCGAGCGTAGAGCAGGGCGCGATCGTAGCGATCGGTGAGGAGGGGTTGCAGAGGCTGTATCAATTGCACGGGTTGTATGGGGGAAATGGCCTTGGATCTTGCGGGTTTACGAATTGATTGACCCAACTTTTCAGGTTTCGTAATCCAGCATACTTTTCCAAAGCCATCTCATGGGGTTGTCTGGTAAAGAACTCCAAACTTAAACTAAGAGGCACCTCAAAAAATTCAAATTTTGACCGCAGTGCCCACGGCAGAATCAGGATTGTGGCAGGCGGCTTCGCCGCCTACCACAATTAATCGAGGTGCCTGAATGCCAGCCAACCCGTTGCGACGGATCGGTTTGTTAGGACATCGTGGGGCCGGAGATCCCCTGCACATCTGGACCTAATCCGGTCCTAATCTAGCTCGAATTCAGCATGAATCTAGCTCGAATCTAGCTCGAATCTAGCTCGAATCTTGCCCCAGATCCCCTATCCGAGTCTTGCCTAAACCCTGCTCAAATTCTGCGCCAACCCTTCCCCAATCTTGCCCTAATCCTTGTCCTCCATGACCCAAACCGTTCTGCCCCCGCCGAAGTTCCCTGCCTTCCAGCGCTTTCTCCAGGAACTACTCCCACCCCAGCAGTTGCTGCCCAGTCTCACAGCGGGCACCGTGACCGGCATTATTGGCGTCATTCGGGCAATTTCCTACGCCACCTTGATTTTCTCCGGTTCCTTGGCCACCCATCTGCCCCTGGGGGTTGGCCTCACGGTCATTAGTTCCGCCATTGGCTCTGGCGTTGTTGCCCTCACCAGCGCCCACCCCGGCATGATTGCCACCCCCTTGGCGGCCCCCACCGCCCTCCTGGCCATCATGGCCAGCGGCATTGCCACGGAACTAGCCGGAGAAAGCAGCGCCTCAATTCTGGCCACGGTGATCGCCGCGATCGCCCTCACTTCCCTTGTCACCGGGGGGTTTTTACTGGCTCTGGGCTGGTTCAAGATGGGCAGCAAAATTCGGATCATTCCCTACCCCGTGGTGGGGGGGTTTATGGCCGGAACGGGCTGGCTATTGGTGCGAGGCTTTGTGCAGATGTCCACGGATTTACCCCTGGACTTTGAACATTTGCCCACCCTCTTCAATTCAGAGATCGCCATCCGCTGGGCACCGGGTTTGGTGTTTGGGCTGATTTTGCTGGGGGTCGCGCGGCGCTGGAAACATTATTTAGTGCTTCCCGGTACCCTCTTGCTGCTCACGGGCGTATTTTACCTGTGTCTTGGTCTCACTCACACCTCCCTCGACACCGCCCGATCGGCGGGCTGGCTCCTGGAAGCCTTCCCTGAAGGAGATGGTCAACTCTGGCACCCGCTTCAGGTTCAACAGTTTCCCCAAATCCATTGGCGGGCGATCGTCCACCAATCCGACAACTTGATCACCGTCATGTTGGTGAGTTTGCTGTCCTTGGCCCTCAGTAACAGCGGTATTGAATTAGTGGTGGGGCGCGATATTAACCTTAATGCGGAACTGAAGGCGATCGGCCTGGCCAACCTCGTGGCCGGATTTGGTAGCGGCATGGTCAGCAACCAAGCCCTGCCCAGTACCCTGCTGGTCCACAACATCGGGGCTGAAACCCGGCTTACGGGCCTCGTGGCCATGGTTCCCTGCATTACGGTTCTGCTTCTGGGCTCCTCGTTTTTGCCCTATCTACCGGAACCGGTTCTGGCCAGTTTGCTGCTTTATCTGGGCTTTTCTCTACTGATTCAGTGGATTATTGAGGCACGCCATAAGATTCCCCTGGCGGACTACGGCGCGGTTCTGGTGACCCTCGTGGTGATCAACAGTTGGGGTTTTCTCCAGGGGATTGCCGTGGGCTTTGTGGTCACGGTGATCACGTTTATGTACAACTACAGCCATGTGGATGTGGCGAAGTCGGTCCTGTCGGGATTCACCACGCGCAGCAACGTCATCAGTCGATCGCCCATCCAAGGGGAAATCCTGACCCGCTTTGGGGATGAGGTGTTTGGGTTAGAGCTTCAGGGCTTCCTTTTCTTTGGCACTGCCCACTATTTACTGCATCGTGTGCGCCAACGAATTGCTAGCCAAGAAATTGCGGGTCAAGTCATTCCAGGCCCCGTCATTCCAGGCCAAGCCAGTGCTGGTGGAGGAGCAGGCGGGGGAGTGAGGGGGACCATTAGCCTAGAGGCTGGTGCCACTTCCAACGCCGAAGGCAAGGCCCACGCCACCGATGCCGTCCTCACCCTGGGGGATATTTCAGACTGTAACGTTCAGTTACCGCTACGTTACATCATCTTCGACTTCCGCCAAGTCACGGGCCTCGATTCTTCGGCTGTTTTAACCTTTAACAAGATCCTCAAACTGGCTCGTAAACAAAACCTCAGGCTTATCTTCACGAACATTCAGCCGGAGTTCCAAGCCCGTCTGGTTCAAGGAGAGGGGTTTGAGGAAAATAGCGATCGGTGCCTGGTCTTCCCTGACATCGATCGGGGTCTGGAGTGGTGTGAGAATCAGATTCTCAGCCAAACTCAAACCCTCAGTTCCGAGACTAAACGACTCCACGAACGCTTATCAGAAATGTTTCTGAAGCCAGACCAGGTGTCAGTTTTTATGGAATACCTCAAGCCCGAAACCTTACCGGCGGGAGTCACCCTGCTGCGGCGGGATGAACCGGGAAAGGGGCTTTATTTCCTGGAAACCGGCCAAGTGACGGTCCTATTGGACTTTGAGGATGGTAAAACGCGGCGCCTACAGACCTGTCAAGGGGGCAGTATCTTGGGGGAAATGCGCTTTTTCGGCAAGCGTCCCCTGTCCACTGCGGTGGTTACGGATCTCCCCTGTCGCCTGTATTACTTACCCGCTGCGTCTCTCGCTCAGATGAAAGTGGATCATCCTCATTTGGTCTATGCCCTGGAGGAATATATTGTTAGGCTTTTATGTGACAGCTTAACCCGTCGCGAAGAGCAACTGCGAGTCATGCGTTGATCGGGGCCGATGCACCACCTTTGGCGTGTTGGCCTTTAGTTTTGGCCTTGGGTGATTTATGGACCAGGACACCTCGAAAAATCTAGTACTGCGCGGCGGATATTCACCAGTCGCCCATCCCAAGTCGCCTACCCCAATTCATCGAGATGCCCTTGAGTTTTTCGAGGTTCCTTTTATCTGTTCTGCTTGATTGAGTAAGATTGCTGCAATGACCACAACTCCCCATCCTCCTCCTGCCTCCTATTCTGTTGCACCGTCCTCCCGTCAACTCTTCCAGCCTAGGGAGGTCATCGCCAGCTTCACAGCGGGCTTAATTACGGCCATTATTGGCGTGATTCGAGCGATTTCTTACGCAGCGCTGATTTTTGCTGGCCCCCTGGCGATTCACTTGGATCTGGGGATTGGCATGGCCATTCTCAGTTCGGCGGTGATTAGCATCGTGGTGGCCCTAACCAGTTCCCTCCCGGGCATGATTGCCACTCCCCTGGCGGCCCCCACAGCAGTCCTGTCTATCTTAGCGGCAGGGGTTGCGGATGACTTGGTGGGTCAGGTTCCCCCCCAAACAGTGGCTGTGACGGTTATTGCAGCGATCGCCCTAGGTTCTCTCTGTACGGGTGCTTTTCTCTGGATTCTAGGGCGCTTTAAGCTGGGTCGTGCGGTGCAGTTTATCCCCTATCCGGTGATTGGGGGGTTCATGGCCGGGACGGGTTGGCTCCTGATTCGGGGAGCCTTTGAGGTGATCACCGATCGATCGCTCCAATTCGCCACCGTGCTCCAGGTCTGCCAAGGGGAAGTCCTGATGCAGTGGTTGACGGGTCTGGCCATTGGGGCGGCTCTACTCGGGATTTCCAAGCAGTTTAAGCATTATTTAGCCATGCCCCTGAGTCTATTGGCGGCGATCGGCCTCTTTTACAGTGTTTTGCTATCCCAGGGTACTTCTGTCACCGATGCCCGATCGGCGGGCTGGTTGCTGGGGACCTTTGATACCTCTAACCTCTGGCATCCCCTCAGTCTGACGGACCTGGGCCAAGTGCAGTGGGGGAGCGTCCTCGCCCATGGCGACAGTATCGGTCTGTTGATGTTTGTGAGTCTCTTGTCCCTGGTGCTCACCAATAACGGGATTGAACTCAGCGTTGGTAAAACTTTGGATCTCGATCGGGAATTGCAGTCGATCGGGCTCGCTAACTTTATGGCCGGTTTGGGTAGTAGTATGGCCGGGAACCAAGCCCTACCCAGTACCCTCTTGGTTTACAAAATGGGAGCCACCCATCGGCTGGTGGGTGTATTTAAGGCCCTGTCCTGTATTGCGGTTCTGCTATCGGGCCCGGTGTTTCTGCCCTTTCTGCCGAAACCCATTCTGGGTTCGTTGCTGGTCTATCTGGGTCTTAATCTCCTATTCCAGTGGCTCTATGAGGCGCGCTCCCAGTTTTCCACGTTGGACTATCTCACCCTCTGGGCCACGATGATCGTCATTAACCGTTTTGGATTCCTGGAAGGAATCCTGGCGGGTTTCGTGTTGGCCCTGCTGACTTTTCTCTATCGCTACAGTTGTCTGGCGGTGGTTCAGGACTCGGCCCAGACCCTGGCCTTTGCGGGTGTGCCTCCCAGTGCGGCACCGGAGTCGATCGACCCCTCCGCTACGGGGACCGAGTCCCAGACCAACTCGATCGCGACGGCCACCACGCCCCTCGATCCCACCCATTTGGGGGTTCTGCCCATTCATCTCCAGGGCTTCCTCTTCTTTGGGAATGCTAATGGGTTGCTGAGGGAGGTGCGCAACCGCACCCAGACCACCGGGGAGCCAGGGGGTGCAGGTGTTAGCTCCCAGCCGATGAGCGGTAATGCGACCGGTAACGTGACCCACACCAAGGCCGACAGCACAACGAATACCGCGATCGAGACCCGAGGCGATCGTGCGCTGGACACCCCCACCGTGCTGGCCACGGAGACGGAGTCCATGGACGCGGCTGAGGCGACAGCCTTGGCGGAAACGCCCTACCGCTATTTGATGTTGGATTTCCAACAGGTCCACGGTTTGGATGCTTCAGCGGTGCTGTCGTTCCAACGCATCACTCAACTGGCTTATCACCATAACCTGGAGGTGTTGTACACCCATGTGTCTCCCACCATGCAGGCCCAGTTGACCCAAGGGCAAGCCATTCAGGATGATCATCGTTGCCATCTGTTCCCCAGTGTTGAGGCGGGTTTAGCCTGGTGTCAGGCCCAGCGATTCTAGGGTTCCGGTCGGAGCCGCAACGGTTACGTTGTCCACGACAAATGTGGAAATTGTCTGCTGCGCAGTGGGGGTCTAAAGAGTCCTCCTCGCGCAGCGGGGGGACTCTGTTGTTTGAGCTGTCTTTTTCTT
This sequence comes from Prochlorothrix sp., assembly GCA_035285005.1. Classification (GTDB taxonomy): domain Bacteria; phylum Cyanobacteriota; class Cyanobacteriia; order Prochlorotrichales; family Prochlorotrichaceae; genus Prochlorothrix. The sequence goes on along the minus strand of JAYKIB010000030.1, from coordinate 20,006 downwards.
CGTTGTTTCAAGGAATCACCTCGAAAAAGTCAAGTTCTCACGCGATCCAGGCAAGAAATCAGAGTGATGGCGAGTAGCACAGTCGATCACCCCAATGAATCGAGCTACCCCGTGGACAAATCCATTGCCAGAGATGACATTGGGGGAGACTTACAGGCACAATAGAAGCGGTTCCGTCTGGTACTGCCTGGACAGTGCCCCGCCACCGCCTCCTGTGGCGACCCTATTTGCAGCTCTGGAGTTGAAGACACCCCCATGCCCCCCGCGAGACCCTCTCCCGATGAAGCTATGGTTACAGAACGTCGGCGTGATGTGCTGCTGTTACTGGAGAATATGGCGCGGCGGGAAGATTCAACAATTCGCCTGATTTTGGATTGCCTATTTGATATTGGTTACACCCACGTCATTAACGATCGGGTCGCCTCACGCCCCCTCAACCGCACCCTCAAACATCTGAGTCGCACCTCAAAACCCCTTTTCCGAGAACTTGGCACCCGCTGGTTCCACAAAAATTGTCCTACGCTAATCGCTGACTGGCTCTACAGCCAAGCTACCTTTGAACCCCCGGAGCTCCCCACAACCGTCAAGGCCTCCGTCGTTGTAGAGACCCAGGCCATTTATCCCACTAACGCGCCCCTTGCCCCCTTGCCGGGGGTCATTTCCGATCGCATCCAAATTCAACAGGCGATGGAAATTGCTCGTCTTCGCCACCGTATCCAGCGTTTGAGTACCTATTTAGTCTGGAGTTTGGCGATCGCGGGGGGATTGGGGGCCTGGTTGGGCTATACGAGTTGGTCCGCCAATTCTGTGCCCGATCGTCCTGCTCAACCGAAACCAACGGCGATCGAGGCGATCGTCGATTAGTCTGCATCAGACTGGATGGAACTGGCGAAGACTCGGGAACAACGGGATCGGTCACTTGAGGGATAGGGTGGTGTCGATCGGACAAAACCACTGCACCGGATCGGGTCACCGAATTGTTGCTTTTGAAGATGCCTCGGGCGGAGGAAACTGCGCCTTAATCAGATCGATCGCCCGCTGTCGTAGTACGTCCCGATTGGCCTCTGCTTGAGCGAAGGGCTGGGTCCCTTGGCGGCCCCAGGATCTACTTAGGTTTTGATCGGCGGCTGGGGCTGAGGCTGGATTTGGGGTTTCATGGGCCGCTGAATCCGCAGCCCTATCTAGGGCTTGATTTAAAGTTGGCTCTGTCGTGCTGTCTAGGGTTCCGTCCAAGGTTGCTGCGAGCACCGTTTCTAGCATCACCTTAAACTGTGGACCTGGCCGGTATCCTAACCGTTTTAAATCCTCCCCGCTCAACGGGGGGCGCACCCCCAACCAGTGGGTTAAATAGCGCCAAATCTTTCGCCGTAATGGTTTTGCCACCTGGACCGCCACCAGGCTCAGTGTTGCCGCATCATAGGGCTTGAGACACCGATATACCTGGCTGGGCCGATCGCACTGGGGCAAGGTTTGCTCGATTGCGGTGACTGCATACTCTAACTGAGTCAGTCGATCGATGCTTTCGGCGGGTAACTGGAGCTTGGTTGCCACCGATCGCCGGATATCTCCTGGGTCGAATTGGCGCTTTGCGGTACTATCCGGGGTCTGGGCACTGCCCAGGGGCGCATGACCCGTGCGGGGCGCTACTGCCCCTTCTAAACCCGTCAATATGGCTTCTAAGCGCAGTAACCAGGGATAAACAGGACTAGCTGTTGCTGCGGGAATCAGGAATGCGGGGTTCTGGCCCTCAGACTGCGCCTGTCGCTGCAACCAGCCCAAATATCGATCCACCAGGCGCACCCGTCGCCACAGCTCTGGCGTTAAATTCAGTGAACTGTGCAAACACCGCAGTGCCTTTAAATCACCGAGGAGTTGTAACGATCGCTGCCAGTAGGAAGCCGACAAAATCAACTGTAATTCTGCTCTTAACCGGGTTTGTAGGGCCGGAGCTACCGGATTCTCGCCCTGGGTGCGCTCATAGACCCCACTCTCCAAGGCATAACGAATATAGTTCAAGGTTTGGGACTCGATTCTAAAGCTGAGACGCACCGCAAACCGCACGGCTCGATAGATGCGTGTGGGGTCTTCGATAAAGCTGTTGGCATGGAGCACGCGCACCTGTTGGGCCTGGAGATCCAGTAAACCGCCGAAATAGTCTAATAGAAGACCTGATCGAGGGGCTGTTAGGCGCAAAGCCAGGGCATTAATCGTAAAATCGCGCCGATACAGGTCCTGCTGAATTGAGCTGGACTCCACCTCCGGATTGGCGGCGGGATAGGGATAAAATTCCGTCCGAGCCGTCGCAATATCAATCCAGAGGGAGCCGAGGACTGGATCCTGGTGCCACAGGAGTGCTGCCGTCTGAAAACGGCCATGGATCTCCAGTCGGGCCTGGGGATAGATCTGCTGTAATTCCTGGGCTAATTCGACTCCTGCCGCCTCCGTTAGCGTTGCCTGAAATCCATCCACCACCAAATCAATATCACTCAACCGCAGGGGCACGCCCGCCATCACGCCCGATCGAGCATCGAGTAACAAATCCCGCACCCCACCCCCCACTAGGTAGAGATGCCAGCCCCGCCGATGGGCCGCTGCTGCCGCCGTTTGTAGCAACTCCCACAGGTCTGGCAACAACCGCGATCGGAGCAAGTCCTGGGGTTGGGTCGGCCAAGGGCAGGCCGGTTGTGGTGCAGGGCTACGCTCCCGCCGGGGCAAGTCCTGCTGATGTCGCTGGCGCAAAACATCAGTACGGGTAACAATTCCCACCAATTGGGGTGGATCTTCCTGGCTCAACACCGGTAAGCGACCAATATCAAAGGTCACCATTAAGTCTTCAATTTCGGGTAGGGAGGTGTTGGGGTGAATGGTTTTGGGGTTGAGGGTCATGTAGCCCTTCACCGGCGCATGGCCGAAACCGTGGTGTAGGGCTAAATCCAGATCTCGCCGCGAAATGATGCCCACTAACTCACCGCTGGCATTGACCACTGATAGACCTGAGTGGCCGTACCGGAGCAAAATTCGCTGGGATTCCTCGATCGTGGTACTGGGCCGAATCGTCCGCACGGGTGACGACATCAGTTCCTGGGCACAGAGCGGGGGTGGAATTTGGGCGATTAAGCGCTCCTGAAGCTGGGCAAGCATCTGGGCCATATCGGGTTCCCGTAAGGTCAGGGAGGCTGCCTTAGGATGGCCCCCACCCCCCCAAGCCTGGAACAGTTGCCCCAGGTCGGTCCCTTCGATCGTCGATCGGCCAATAATCACTCCCCGAAACCCTTCACCCTTGGCAGGATAGGTCACCCCCAGGAGTAGGGTTGCGCTGTCGGTCAGTTCCAGGAGCTGACTGGTGAAACTGGACAGTCCCGGCAAGAATTCTGGTAATTCCAACTGAAGGGTTGCCAGGGTATAGCTTTGATAGGAAGTGGTGCGAATTCGATCGAGGGCTGGGGTCAGCAATTCCTGTAGGGCCTGGGAAAAACTGGGGTTGACGTAATCCGCGATCAGTCGCACTGTTGCTCCTTGCCCCATTAACCAGGCCAGCGCCACCGCATCCCGTGCGGTGCTGTGATCAAAGGTGAGCGATCCCGTGTCCACATGAATGCCCAGGGCCATGACGGTGGCTTCGATCGGATTCAGTTCGACTCCCGCCGCTTGGAGTTTTTCTGCAATGAGTGTTGCCGCTGCCCCCACGGCTTCCACTTGTCGCGATGTGGCGGCGATATCGCAGATTTCGGCTGGCTTTGCTTTGCTTTGCTTAGGGTTTGGCTCGGGGTTTGGCTCAGGGCTTGGATTAGGACTTTGATGCTCACTCGGGCGATCGGGGTGGCGTTCATCCTGCGTTGTGTCCCGATTGGTACTCCGCTGTGTCCCTTGGGCTATACCCTGCCTTGCCCCCGGAGTTACACCCTGGCTGTCGCCGTGACTATCACCATGGTGGTCATACACACAGATATCCCGGACCTGGGGTAAGTCCAGCCACTCCGCCGTTTTTCCCAGTCGCGATCGGCGTTGGGTATCGACAATATGTAAGCCCGTAATCTGCTGAGGATGGACCGATCGGCGCTCCACCAAGGCATACTCATCCCGATGTAATGCCAAAAAATCCCGTACTGTCGGATGGGCTCCCCCCGCAAGGACAATCCGTGATCCCGGCAATAATCGACTGAGTCCCACTGCTGCTCCCAGCGTGTCAAAATCCGCCGTTGTGTGACACAGGATGATATCCATTAGAAACCGTGAAGAAAGACTCGGGGAGACACGATCGGGAGATCCGTCTGTATATTAAGATATCTTACAGGGCGGCCTTAGCACGTTGATAGAAATGAACCTGCTGCCACCACCCCACCGGGGATCTCCTTGGGATCCTCGGACTTTGCTGCGTAATTTTAGAATCCCGTTGCGTCCCAGTTCGCTTCTGAACTGGATCCACACTAAATTTGGGATTACGCAGCTGCTTCGACAACACTTTTGGGGACCACCGGGAACTTATGCCTGGTTCAGCCACGATCGGTTTGTCGCACCTTTTCCCAAGCGGTTTGTCGCACTTACACCATAGACCAGTTATGAAGAAAGACCTCACTCGCTATCGCAACATTGGCATCTTTGCCCACGTAGACGCAGGTAAAACCACCACCACCGAGCGAATTTTGAAGCTGACCGGGAAGATCCACAAGATCGGGGAGGTCCATGAAGGTGCGGCAACCACAGACTTTATGGAGCAGGAGCAGGAGCGGGGGATTACGATTCAATCCGCTGCCACCAGTTGTTTCTGGAAAGACCACCAGTTCAACATCATTGATACTCCGGGACACGTGGACTTCACCATTGAAGTGTATCGCTCCCTCAAGGTGCTGGACGGTGGTATCGGTGTTTTCTGCGGCTCCGGTGGGGTGGAACCCCAGTCCGAGACCAACTGGCGTTATGCCAACGAGTCAAAGGTGGCCCGGATTATTTATGTCAACAAGCTGGACCGCATGGGGGCCGACTTCTACCGGGTGGTGAAGCAGGTGGAAGATGTGCTGGCAGCTAAGCCGCTGGTGATGACTCTGCCGATCGGGACCGAGGGCGACTTTGTCGGTGTGGTGGATGTTCTCACCGAGAAGGCGTGGATTTGGGATGAGTCGGGTGATCCCATGAACTACGCGATCGAAGATGTGCCCGCTGACATGGTGGATGATTTGGCTGCTTACCGGGAGCAACTGATCGAAACTGCGGTGGAACAGGACGATGCCATGATGGAGAAGTACCTGGAAGGGGAAGAGCTGACGATCGACGAGATCAAGTCCTGTATCCGCAAGGGCACCCGTGACTTGGCGTTCTTCCCCACCTACTGTGGTTCTTCCTTTAAGAATAAGGGGGTGCAGTTGGTGCTGGATGCGGTGGTGGATTACCTGCCCAACCCCCAGGAAGTGAAGCCCCAGCCGGAGGTGGATCTGGAGGGGAATGAAACTGGTAGCTTCGCCATCGTTGACCCCGAGAAGCCCCTGCGGGCCTTGGCGTTTAAGATTATGGACGATCGCTTCGGTGCCCTGACCTTTACTCGGATTTACTCCGGTACCCTCAGCAAGGGGGACACCATTCTCAACACTGCAACGGGGAAGACCGAGCGGGTGGGTCGTCTGGTGGAAATGCACGCCGACTCCCGTGAGGAAATCGATACGGCCCAAGCCGGTGACATTGTGGCGATCGTTGGGATGAAGAACGTTCAAACCGGTCATACCCTCTGTGATCCGAAGCAGCCTGCCACCCTGGAACCGATGGTCTTCCCGGATCCGGTGATTTCGATCGCTGTGAAGCCCAAGAAGAAGGGTGCCGATGAGAAGATGGGTCTGGCCCTCAACAAGATGGTGCAGGAAGATCCCTCTTTCCGGGTAGAGACCGACGAGGAGAGTGGTGAGACGATCCTGAAGGGGATGGGTGAGTTACACCTGGATATTAAGGTGGATATTCTCAAGCGGACCCATGGCGTTGAAGTGGAAGTGGGTAAGCCCCAGGTGGCCTACCGCGAGTCCATCACCCAGCGCTTTGAAGATAGCTACACCCACAAGAAGCAAAGTGGGGGTTCGGGTCAGTATGCCAAAATCGACTATGTGATCGAGCCGGGTGAGCCGGGCACGGGTTTTGTCTTTGAGTCTAAGGTGACTGGCGGGAATGTGCCCAAGGAATTCTGGCCTGCGGTGCAGAAAGGCTTTTCCTCCAGCATCGATCAGGGTCCGCTGGCGGGCTTCCCCTGTGTGGACCTGAAGGTGACGCTCTCCGATGGTGGTTTCCACCCGGTGGACTCTTCGGCGATCGCGTTTGAGATTGCGGCGAAGGCGGCCTATCGTCAATCCATGCCCAAGGCGAAGCCCCAGTTGCTGGAGCCGGTGATGAAGGTGGATGTCTTCACGCCGGATGACCATGTGGGGGATGTGATTGGTGACCTCAACCGTCGTCGGGGCATGATCAAGTCCCAGGATCCCGGTGCGACGGGGATTCGGGTGAAGGCGGATGTGCCGCTGAGTGAGATGTTTGGTTATATCGGGGATCTGCGGACGATGACCTCCGGTCGGGGTCAGTTTTCGATGGAGTTCTCCCATTACGCACCCTGTCCTTCCAATGTGGCGGAAGAGGTGATTAAGGAAGCGAAGGAACGCCAATCGGCTTCTTAGCGTTAGCAGTTTGGTGTTAGCAGTTTAAAGGTGTAAGCCACCCTTAAGCTGCTTCACTCAGGCTTCGCCCCAATTTTGGGGGACTGTGATTAGAGGTAGTGGGTGACGAAGCCGCCCACTACCTTTCTGCTTCTGGGGTCTGCTTCTGGGATTGGCGCTCACTTGGGCGAGTCTGTCCCTCACCCCCGCGTAGACCAGGGCTTCAGTTCCGTTCCCTTTTGCGTCTGGATCGCACCCACAAAGTGGGTGCGACTCCCGCATGATAATGGTGGCTATACTTACAACTTCGGGCTTACAACTTCGGGGCATCTCGAAAAATGCAGAGGTTCACCGCATTGCCCACGGCAGAATCAGGTAGGGCGGCGAAGCCCCCCTACCCAATGGATGCATTGATTTATGCGTCAATGTGATCAGCAATTACAGGGCACCTCAATTAATTGGGCTGTGCGGCCTCGCCGCACAACCCAACCCTGACTTTTACGTGAATCACTGGGCAAGAGCTTTGATTTTTCGAGGTGCCCTACAGCGTTAACTGGTTAACCTGATCCAACATTTGCAAACCATGGATGAGGGAAGCACCGCCACGAATCGCTGTGGCCACATGCACGGCCTCCGTCATCTCCTCCAGATCGGAGCCTTCCTGTAACGCCGCCTTACTATAGGCCTCAATACAGTAAGGACACTGCACCGTGTGGGCTACCGCCAGGGCGATCAGGGCCTTTTCCCGCTTCGAGAGTGTCCCTTCCTCAAACACACTCCCGTAGTAGTCAAAAAACTTCTGCGCCAGCTCTGGGTTACCCTCGCTAATCTGGCTAAAGTTGGGTAGATGCTCAGACTTGTAGTAAGCGTCAGCCATAGTCGTTGGGTTAAAACGGAGAGAGAGGGATTCGAACCCTCGAACAAGTTGCCCTGTTACAGCATTTCCAGTGCTGCGCCTTCAACCGCTCGGCCATCTCTCCAGAGAGGGGTAACAGGTAAATATTCTACCCGTCACAGGTCTATGACTATACCAGAGAAGGGGAAGCCTGTGCAAACTTTTTTGCGCTCTTTTTTCTACTGTTTATATTTTGGACACCTCGATTCATACAGATTTTCACCGCAGTACCGATGGCAGCATCAGGGTTGTGGTGCCCTTTTCACTCACAGTTGAGCGGGGTGCCCCAAGGATTAACAACATAGGGGAATAACAATTGGAAATTTCTGGTTGTCGTGGCAAAGGTAGACAGAGCAACGGGTCTAGGGGCTAGGATCTGATGGGTCTACTACAAGCACCCCATCCACAGGCTATGATGAGAACGCTTCGGCGGGAGGCTCATCATGAAGGCATATCTGGATCAGATTTCAAGTTTCGATATCAAAACGATCGTATTAATTGCGGGCATTGGGGGCGGACTGATCCTAGCGGGTTCCCAGGGTGTTCGTCTTGTACAAGAGTGGCAGGTGCGCCGCCAAGAACAGGCTCTCTTGACCCAAATCCAAGCGTTGGAAGCGAGCCAAGATTATTCCCAATGTCGCACCCAAGGGGCAACGGTGGTCCCCACCACCGAGATCTATGGTGCGGTGCGGGATGTGGTGCAGTCCTGTTTTCTGAAGGATGCCCAGCAGCAGGCTAATCAGGGCGAGTGGGTCGTGGCCCTAGAGATTCTGGTGGATTTTCCGACCCAGGGCGATCGATACGCCGAGGCCCAGACACTGATGCAGGAGGGTATGGCGGCTTTGGTGGCGGAGGCGGAAACCGTGCTAGCCACGGGAGACTTGGAGACGGCATTGGCAATCACCGGGTCGATCCCAGCGGAGATGCCGGGGATTGAGGCGATCGAGCAGATGAAGACTGACTGGCAAACGGCCTGGAGTCAGAATGCGGAACTCAAAGCCTCGGCGGAACAATCCTTACAGCGAGGGCGCTGGCTTGAAGCAAAACAAACCCTTGATCAGGTCACAAACCATCCCTACTGGCAGCAGGAAATTGAACCCTTGATGACCCGGGCCCAGGCTGGGATCGATCGGGTGATGGCCCGCGAACGGGCAGCCCGACGGGCCGAAATGCAGCGCCAACAGGAGTCCGCCTTCCAACAGCGTCTCCAGTCGGTCTATCACACCTACATCAGCGAAGGGATGGAGGAGTTTGAAGCTTGGTCTACGGCCTGCCGGACCTTGGGTGGGTCTGTGGTCGATCGGGGACCTGAGTCGATCTGTCAGTCCTAGGGCCTGTTATCCATGCACGCTGGAGATCTGGCAATCTCAGAGTTATACGCCCGCCCTAGTTGTATAAGCGAGGAGCTGTGTCCCTGACTCTGAGGGTAGTCTAGGGTTAAATGATGACAGTCCCTGCTGCCGATCGCTCCCCGTTCCTCGCTTCACGATTCTTGCTGTTGATACTGCCACGGCTATGCCGCTTCACACCTCTCCCGAATCCTCTACCCCGAATGCTGCCGATCGATCCCCAGTCGATCGCCACTGGTGGACCGAACAATGGCTTGATTTGATTAATTCCTATCGCTTCAAAAAGCGGCTGGAACGGGGCTGGAAGTACGCCCGCGAAGGTCACGTCAAGCAGATTCGTTTCACCGATCGTAAGGTAACGGCCAAGGTGCAGGGCACCGACCCCAAGCCGTACCAGGTCTCGCTCTGGCTCACCCCCCTTACCGATGAAGACTGGCGGTACGTGATTCACACCCTGTCCCAGCGGGCGATTTTTTCGGCCAAACTCCTGGCAGGAGAGATGCCCCCCAATATCGAGGAAGTTTTTGCAGCTAACGGTTTGCGGCTTTTCCCCTTCAACCTGAGCGAGGTCCACTCCCGCTGTAGTTGCCCGGATAAGGCCAACCCCTGTAAACATGTCAGTGCGGTGTACTATTTGCTGGGCGATCGGTTCAGTGAGGATCCCTTTGTGCTCTTCCAGTTGCGGGGACGCACACGGGAGCAAATTCTGGGTGCGCTCCGGCAACAACGCCAGCAAACCCTTGGCCAGGAAGATTCGCCCCCCCCGCCCATCGCGCCCATCCTGACTCCCGATCCTCGACGCGCCTGGTCCTATACGGCTTCCCTCGATCCGTCCTTGGTGGTGATTACGCCGCCCACCGATGGCGAGAGTTTATTGGATGTGTTGGGCCCGGTTCCCCTCGCCTTGGAGGGGGACTATAGCCAAGCGCAACAGGCGTTACTTCAGGGCTATCTGCGGCAGGTGTATGGGGCGGTTAGTCAGCAGGCGATGATCCGGGCCATGGCCCAGGGACAGGATGCCCAGGATTAGCGGTGGAGTTTTGGCTAGCTCCAGGGGCAGGGGGCCACGGCCCTAGGCCCTAGTCATTGTGATGCCCCTCACCCTAGGCGCCGATAATATACTTCCGCCATTCCGTGTGGTTGCCACTTTGGACATGGCGACGCATTTCAAAGTAAAGACTGCTATGGGGCCGGCGGGGTGGAATCTCCAGGGGCATTCCCGCCTCCTCTGGGGTTTGGTTCCCCTTTTTGACGTTGCAGTGTACGCAGGCCGTGACAATGTTTTCCCAAGTATCACCTCCACCTCGCGATCGGGGGAGGACATGATCCAGGGTTAGCCCGTCACCCGTGGCCCCGCAATATTGGCAGGTGTGTCCGTCCCGGTACAGCAGGTTGCGACGGGTGAGGGGAACTTCCCGATAGGGCACGCGCACATAGTTTCGTAACCGAATTACCGTCGGTAGGGGAAAGCCAGCATAAATGATTTTGCCGTTGTGCTCCAGTTGCTCGGCTTTGCCCTTCAGTAACAGTACGATCGCCCGTCGCCAGCTTGTAATATTCAATGGCTCATAGGAGGCGTTCAAGACCAGAACTTTACCCATAGCTGAGCGCCTAGTGTTAAGCGGGTTGAGTGTGTTTGGTAAGGTGCCTTGATGGTAGCACAGCCTCAAAATGGGGCGATCGTCCCGCTATTCTGTCCCCCTAGGCCGGTTCGTGAGTAGCTCCACCGCGATCGACGCGGCGTGGGGCAAAATTGCTTCATTCTCGCTATGCTCTCTCCCCTCGGTGAAGATCACCAGGAGGAAGGGAGGAACATATAGATCGGGGTGATTACTGGCTAAATCCTCCGTGAGGGGTTCTGTAGGGTTATTCTGGCCGGAACGTCCAGAATTATGCTTCTGTCCTAGCCCAAATTCCACATAGGCTGCATCATGGCGCACCCGGCTCATCAGTCCGGCCTTCGACCACACTCGGGCCGATCGCGGTACGCCGGCCCCCAAAAATCCCGTCACCTGGTTTTCAGGATCGGCAGCCAGATCATCGGGATCGAGCGATCGACGCATCAGGTGGAGCATTGCCCCGCAGGCTGCCGGTGAGACCACCGCACCCGTAACCAGACTATGGAACAGACGTGCGGAGACCTGACTGTTGAGATAGTTCCGATTTTCGTAGTTTAGGCCCAGAAACGCCCGCTCTCGCCCATAGGGACCGTCACACCAAGTTTTTTGATTAGCACTGCACCCCGCCCACTCCGGCCAGCCCCAACTGGCAAAGTAACGGTTGGGGCCGTTGCGTCGGTCCTGCCACTGCTCCCAGTCTGTTCCTACCAAAGGGGGGCCGCTGGTGGTGCCGGTGAGCACATCCATGACGTAGCCCGTGGCATCATTACTGGAATCCACAATCATGTCGGTCACGGCCCGTTCCAATTCTGGATCCGGTGCCAGGGTACCATCGGCTAACTGTTGGTGATAGGCCACCAAATAGAAGAGCTTAACGACGCTGGCGGGATAAATGGGCTCCAAACCCCGGTAACTATACCCATGGGGCCTGAGATCACGCGGTAAACAGGAGGCAGAGTCGCCTAGGCGCTCGGTGGTGTCATAGACGAGCCAGGTTAGGGCCAATTGCTCCGGCTTGAGACTTGGGAATGCCTGCTGGAGTTGGTGACAGAGCCGATCGCCCCGATCGGCCATCTCGGGGGAGGCCTGAAAAAAGACCGCTTCACCTGCGCCCATTACCCCAAAGCTCCTCGATCGGCCAGCAGCTCTGCAATTTGCACTGCATTCAGGGCTGCCCCTTTGCGAATTTGATCTCCACAAATCCACAGTTCTAGGGCTTCCGGTGTGGAAATATCCTGACGGATTCGGCCCACCAGCACATCATCCTTCCCACTGGCATTGATGGGCATGGGGAAGTAGTTGCGATCCCAATCCTCCAGTAGTTGGACCCCGGGAGCCGCATCGATTGCCGATCGGGCTTCTTCCACCGGGAACGGTTCTTCAAACTCAATATTGATTGCCTCGGAGTGGGCCCGCAGTACCGGCACCCGCACACAGGTGGCCGTGAGTCGCAAATCCGGCACCCCAAAAATCTTGCGGGTCTCGTTCACCATCTTGAGTTCTTCCTCACAGTAGCCATTGGCCTGGAGGGGGGAGTTGTGGGGAAAGAGGTTAAAGGCGAGGGGGTAGGGCAGAATTTCCGGAACCGGCTCTTGACCCTCGAGAATGGCGGCACTTTGGATTTTGACCTCTTCCATGGCGCGGGCACCGGCCCCGCTGGCGGATTGATAGGTGGACACCACAACACGGCGAATGGGGCGAATTTTATGCAAAGGCCACAGGGCTACCCCCATCAGGATCGTGGTGCAATTGGGATTGGCGATAATGCCCGAGTGTTGCAGGGCTGCTTCGGGGTTAATTTCTGGGACGACCAGGGGCACGGTGGGATCCATGCGAAAGGCACTGGAGTTGTCGATGACCACGGCGCCCGCTGCCACGGCTTGACTGGCCCATGCCTTAGATGTGCTGCCGCCGGCGGAGGCCAGGACCAGATCGACACCGGCGAGGGCTTCTGGGCTGACGGCCTCCACAGTCAGTTCTGTGCCCTTGAACGTCAGGGTTTTGCCCGCCGATCGGGGGGAGGCCAAGAGTTTCAACTCGGCGATCGGAAACTGACGCTGTTCCAGCAGTTCCAAAAGTTCGGTGCCAACGGCTCCCGTAGCACCCAGAATGGCAACGCGGTAGGACTGGGACAAGGGACTTCCTCCAAGACTCTCCAAGATTCTGTAGGGCACCTCAATGCATCCCCATTTTTGGGAGATCGCCCACGCAAGAATAAGAGTGTGGGTTGGGTGGCAAAACCGCCCAACCCCATTCATCGAGGTACTCTGTAATCCTTAACCATAGCGCGATCCTTGTCCCGATCGTCCCCCTGCCACAAACCTTAATCCAATCCCTGGGCTACAAACTCGAAGGTGCGAGGGGGAGCGGATCGCTTTCGTCGTAAATTTCCCCCACCAACTGCTCTAGTAAATCCTCCAGGGTGATCAGCCCCACTGTGCCGCCATACTCATCCACCACGATCGCCATATGAAAGCGGCGTTGTAGCATCTCCTTCAGCAGGGGAGCCAGCGGTTTCATCTCCGGCACATAGATCGGCGCTTCCATCACCGGCTCCAAGGGTCCATCTTCCGCCCCCGACAATTCCAACTGCTTTAATTGCACCAACCCCTGCTTCAAATGCACCAAGCCCACAATTTCATCCTTAGACTCCCCCTGTACCGGTAGGCGCGAGTAACCCGTTTCTAGGCACAGCTCCACCAGCTGCCGCACCGTCGCCTCATGGGAAATGGTTTGCATTTCAATGCGGGGCTTGACCACATCCTTGGCACTGAGACGATCGAGGGTTAGGGCTCGGCTCAGCAACTGATGCCGGGTCAAGTCAATTTTGCCCTTACCCCCGAGAATTTCCACCATCAACTGCAAATCCTTTAGGGATTCTCCCTCCTGGACCGCACTGCTCTGGAACATCCGCACCGCTGCCTGACTCATGGACTCCAACACCTGGATAATGCGAAAAATCGACAGGAACCGGGACAGGAGGTAAATGGGGCGAACCACCAACTTAAAGGTGGCTAAAACATTGTTGATTGCCAGGGATTTTGGAGTAATTTCCCCGAAAATCAGCAGTAAAACCGTAATTACCGCTGTGGCGATTCCGATTCCCGTCCCCCCTAGCCAGATCGCAAAAAGATTACTGGTCAGGATCGCCGAAAAGTTATTAATCAGGTTGTTGCTGACGAGAAGGGTGATGATGAAGCGGCTCCGGTTTTCTAGCACTAAACTGAAGAGCCGATCGGGATCTCCCTGCTCCTTAATGAGCGATCGTAGTTTGAGGTTGTCCAGGGCTGTGATTGCCGTCTCCGACCCCGAAGACATGGCCGACAATGCCAACATCAGCACCAAAACTGTTACATCTAGCCACAAACTGCCAAGCAACGGCTTCAATTCCTCCGCCGCCAGCAACCACGGCATCGCCGTCCCCCCGAGACCGGCTCCCATCTCTCCCCATCCCATCCCAGTCTCCACCGATCCAGTCCCTGGCCCGATCCAGCCCATACTCTGGAATCCTCCCATTAGCGAACTCAAAGAGAGATGTGCCGAGGGTAAGATTTCCAGGGATACCAGCGATATGTCTAGGGATATGTGATGTGTTAACCCGCCTGGCAACATGAATTTGGATCCTTTTAGCTTAAACGGATGCAGGTCTCTTCTCAGATTGAACTTGGTGCTGAAAGCCTTGCTGTATCAGGGACAGACTCCCTAAGCAGCTTCCCAGAGGCACAGTTTTTGGCTGAGGACTTGTAATTTTTCGTAACAGTTGGTTATGATAGGGCAAGCTTGAATTCTAAACTCAGTCTCCTAGACTCTCGTTTTAGTGAACCTCCTGGGTCTGGTTCTGAAGGCAGCCATAGCCCAGTCTAGACAACTGCTCCAGGGATTCTGAGTTCCTGTCCAGGCCCTTGCCCCAAGGCCAGCCTGAGGACGGAGTCAGCCCATGAGCTCGTCCTAATGTTACAAAACTTTTTGGACGCTCCCCTCTCTGTTATCGAGCAGATTCATTAAAATAGGGACTAAGGACTCTACAATTGTTGCGTTCAGCGGAGTACTAGACGCATGGACTATATTGATCAGGTTCTCGATAAGCTGAAGGAGTGGATCCGGCGGTTAGCTGATGCCCTGCTTGGTCCTGAGCCCCAGCCCGAGATGGAACCGATTCCAGTCCCCGTAGATGATTGGAGGAGACGCTAAAGCATTCCACATTCTCTGGACCTAGGTTTTTCTGGACCTTCAGGCGGTCACTCTGGCGACCACAGGAACGCGCATCCTCTTAAACTTTTTGCCGAGACCTTAACCCTGACCGGGTGTACTGCTGTACCTTACACCCTCTTCTTATGAGAACCTAGGGACAGCCTTTTGCAGAATGCTAGGGCAATCATCCCTATGGCCGACTCTCATCAAAAACTCTCGATTCTGGTCCTGCATGGGCCAAACCTCAACTTACTGGGACAGCGGGAGCCGGGAATCTACGGTACCACCACCCTTGCCGATATTAACAACACCCTCAAACAAGAGGCCGCCCTTGTGGATGCAGACGTGATAACGCTGCAATCTAACCATGAGGGTGTTCTAGTGGATGCGATTCAGAAATCTCCGGGAACCCACCAGGGTTTGCTCATCAATGCAGGAGCCTACACCCATACCAGCATCGCACTCCGGGATGCCCTCGCCGCCGTCAATCTCCCCACTGTGGAAGTTCACCTCAGCAATCTCTACAAGCGAGAAAGCTTCCGCCATCATTCCTTTATTGCACCGATCGCCCTGGGCCAGATTAGTGGCTTTGGGGCAGATAGTTATTGGCTTGGTTTCCAGGCTTTAGTCCGGCATTTACGACGGTCCTAACGATCGGCAGTACTGTCTGCAACAGGACCGTACAAGATGGGAGTTTCCTGCTTGCGGTAAGGCAACTCCCTGGGGTCGATGCATCTCGCGATGCTGTATGTCCCTAGAGGTCGTGGTTTGTAACGTCCTGCCCGATAATCGAAACTCTACCCAGGCTGATGGTTGCCAAACTCCCACTCTTCCGCTTCGATCATCGCGGTAACACTGTTCTACTGCCGCCGCATCCCCATGCTATTCTTCACTTCCTGGGTGGTGCATTTATTGGAATGGCCCCCCAAGTTTTATACCAACGCTTTTTAGAGCAATTAGCACAAGCAGGCTACGGTGTAATCGCAACACCCTTTGTCAATACGTTTAACCATTGGGAAATTGCCCAGACGGTTAATCAGCGTTTCCAGCGTACCCGACTATATTTGGAACAGCGAAATAAACTGGATGAGAACTTACCCATCTTTGGTGTGGGACACAGCATGGGCTGTAAGTTACAAGTCTTGGTGAATAGCTTGGCCCAAAACCCGAACTTCAGTGCTAGTATCTCTCCCCGTCACGGTAATATTTTTATCGCTTTTAATAACTATCCGGCCCAACAATCGATTCCTTTTCTTGACCAACTACTATCTCAAAAGCCAGCGGAACTAGATCTGGAAATAGAGTTTACTCCTAACCCTCAAGAGGTTCTTGCTCTCCTCCAGAACCAGTACAATGTTCCTGCCAATCTTATGATCCAGTTTGAGAAGGATGATCTCGATGAAAGTCAGCCGGTTGGTGCAATTTTACACCAGCGTTTTAGTCAAGATTTAAGCTTTCATCGATTGACCGGTAATCATCTCACTCCTCTGGGTCAAACTTTTGATTGGGAACCGGGAGATGCATTCTCACCGTGGGATGCTGTGGGTCAATGGTTTCGCCAGGAAGTTTATCGGGATTTAAATCATCTGAGCAATGTGTTAATCCAGTGGCTCGATCGCTACTCTTTGACTTAGGGGAACGGAGACTGAGGGCTGATTGACTGACAAAGGGGGGGCATCCCTAGACGCAGAAAGTGGCTCAGGAAACCTGACTCCGACGATCCCAAGGTCTGGTAGGGGTGCGGTTTTTGCGCCTAATGTAGAACTCTATGTGGGCACCTCGATTAATTGGGTTGGGCGGCTTCGCCGCCCAACCCAAACTCTGATTCTTGCGTGGACTGTTTCCCAAACATTTGGATTAATCGAGGTGCCCATGTCAGTTCCGGGCACGATCGATCTTAAACAGCCACACCATCAAAGCCACAATTCCCAACTGAAAGGCTAAATTTGGGACGGAATGACTCAGATCCTGGCCTGATAGCACCTTAGCTAGAAAGACAAATGCACCGATACCACCCGATGCAGCACAGGTGACGTAAATAAACTGACGCAAGCCCCGGTAGGGAGCCGCCATTTCTGCACGGAGTCGAGCATATTTTTCCGGACTGAGGTTGTTGGGGTTGCGAGGTTTGGGGGGTGGGGAACTAGTCATGCTCGAGGTCCTCGATCGTCGTTTCGTCCTAGGCCCATCTTATCCTTAAGTCGGCCTTTGGATTCAGAGCTATGGCGGCTAGTACCGAATTGAGGCGGAGTAAATCTTAATTCCGATGCCTCAGGCAACTGATAACCACGAGGACACCTCGAAAAATTCCAATTTTTGCCCAGTGACCTACGCAAGAATCAGGGTTGTGGGGGGTGGCGAAGCCGCCCCCCACAATTAATCGAAGTACCCACTATACACAGGGGCACCTCGA
The DNA here is from genome assembly GCA_035285005.1 of Prochlorothrix sp. Taxonomy (GTDB): domain Bacteria; phylum Cyanobacteriota; class Cyanobacteriia; order Prochlorotrichales; family Prochlorotrichaceae; genus Prochlorothrix. The sequence continues at coordinate 2,913 of JAYKIB010000030.1, read as the reverse complement.
TCTATTCAAATTTCGACCGTAGTGCCCACGGCAGAATCAGGGTTGTGGCCGGCGGCGAAGCCGCCGGCCACAATTAATCGAGGTGCCCAGCATGCTTGGCAACGGTATCGGACAAAAAGACGGGAGTTGCCCCGCCGTAGGCGGGGCAACTCCCTATGTCAGATGCATCTTAAAGATGCCCTATCTGATGGAACTGGGCTGTTAGAACTAACTAGCGAGCCTGTCCCAGAAACCTCCTAACTGAGAACCTTAGTAGCGGTTCGGCTTGTGCACAATAAAGCTCACGCTTTGGCACTGCTTGATGTTGTCGAAACCAACCACGCGAATGTAGCAGTTGGGATACTCGGTACGGCACTCACGCACTTCGTTGAGGACTTCATGGGTAGACGTGGCGTGGAATAGAGGCAGCTTCCACATGGTCCAGTAGTAGGTGTCCGCTTCGGAATCTTCGTTGAATTCCACAGCAGGGATATAACCTTCGCCAACCATGTACTCAATCTGACGAGCAATTTGCTGATCGCTCAGAGGGGGCAGGTAGGAGAGAGTTTCGTAACGACGCTCTTTGGGCAGAGTTTTCATAGCTTAATCCTTACGTCTTCCGGTTGTCTTGCGTTAAGGCGAATAGGGGTCTCAGGGACAGAAAGTCGATCGGGGCTTGTCTGGATGTAATTTGGATGGCTTCCATGGATCATTCCCAAGGAGAAGTCCAAATTGAACTCAGCTACCTGGAACAGACTCTAGGTTCAGGCAAAGGTTAATGCCTTGTTTTAACCTAACCCAGCGGGTCTAAATCTTTTAGATTTAGACCCAAGCTGGGGATGATAGTCCCTGACAACAGAAATTAGAGCTTGTCGATGGCTTCAAACTCAAACTTGATTTCTTTCCACAGTTCACAAGCCACAGCCAGTTCAGGACTCCACTTGCAAGCTTCGCGGATGACATCGCCACCCTCACGCATGAGGTCACGACCTTCGTTACGGGCCTGGACACAAGCTTCCAGTGCAACCCGGTTAGCGGTTGCACCCGGCGCGTTACCCCAGGGGTGACCCAGCGTACCACCACCAAACTGGAGACAGGAGTCATCGCCGAAGATTTCCACCAGGGCGGGCATGTGCCACACGTGGATACCACCGGAGGCCACCGGCATCACACCGGGCATGGAAGCCCAATCCTGGGTGAAGAACACCCCACGGGAGCGATCTTCTTCAATGTGGTCTTCGCGCATGAGGTCCACAAAGCCGAGGGTGATGTCCTTCTCACCTTCGAGCTTACCCACAACGGTACCGGAGTGGAGGTGGTCACCACCGGACAGGCGGAGACACTTGGCCAACACACGGAAGTGAATCCCGTGGATCCGCTGACGGTCGATCACCGCGTGCATTGCACGGTGGATGTGGAGTAGCAGACCGTTGTCGCGGCAGTAGTGAGCCAAGGTGGTGTTGGCGGTGAAACCACCGGTCAGGAAGTCATGCATGATGATGGGGGTGCCAATTTCCTTGGCAAACTCAGCCCGCTTCAGCATTTCTTCACAGGTGGCAGCGGTCACGTTCAGGTAGTGACCTTTCATCTCACCAGTTTCAGCCTGGGCTTTCTCGATGGCTTCCTGCACAAAGAGGAAGCGATCGCGCCAGCGCATGAAGGGCTGAGAGTTGATATTCTCGTCGTCCTTAGTGAAGTCCAAACCACCGCGCAGACATTCATACACGGCACGACCGTAGTTCTTAGCGGACAGGCCGAGCTTGGGCTTGATGGTACAACCCAGAAGGGGACGACCGTACTTGTTGAGCTTGTCGCGCTCAACCTGAATCCCGTGGGGCGGACCTTGGAAGGTCTTGACCAGGGCGATGGGGAAACGAATATCTTCCAAACGCAGGGCGCGCAGGGCCTTAAAGCCGAACACGTTACCAACGATGGAGGTCAAAATGTTGGTGACAGACCCTTCTTCAAATAGATCCAAGGGATAGGCCACGAAGCAGAAATACTGGTTATCTTCCCCAGCAACCGGCTCGACGTGATAGCAACGACCCTTGTAGCGATCGAGGTCGGTCAGCAGGTCAGTCCAAACGGTGGTCCAGGTACCGGTGGAGGATTCAGCGGCAACCGCAGCACCCGCTTCTTCGGGGGGAACTCCAGGCTGGGGAGTCATGCGGAAACAGGCCAGTAGGTCGGTATCCTTGGGGGTGTATTCGGGGGTGTAGTAGGTCAGGCGGTAGTCTTTTACACCGGCCTGATAGCCTTTGGTCTGTACTGCCATTGGATATCTCCTTGAATTTCAGCGAATACCGCAGCACGAAACTGAGCCAACCTCAATAAGGCCGCCAGGAATCAACTACAGCATCGGATGTAGCTAGGGGAGTTTTGAAGAATCTGAAGAGGGGTAACCGAGGGTTACCGACCTTGAACTCGTCCAAGCCTTAGTATCTGAACAACAGGCCATAGCAGTCCCCATCAACGTAACAGGGATTCAGTGGCTCGTCAGACAATCTAGGGCAGGTTTTCGCCTGAATTACATAACAATCACTGTATAGACAGCCAGGGTTGATCTGGCCCTAAGGCAGTCATTGCTTAGGTTTGGTTCACAGTTTTATAGGATGAGGCAGCTGTATTCATTAACAGACTTCGCATCACAACGAAGCTTAATTTTTCAGCTACTCACTAGAGTGAAGTCTAGAAAATTATAAGGGCGGCAACTAGGTTCTTAAGCCTAGTAAAACCCCATGAAAATTTTGGGTGCTCAGGTCGATACTCCTGAGCACTCAGTCCCTTTACTTGCTCATTATTAAAGGTATCATGGTCCGTTCACTTTTAATTAAGATTTTCCGGTTAGGAGGTTAAAACTTCTGGGGCGTCCGATTAACTTTTCTAAAGTTACGATTAGTAAAGAAGTGCTAAAAGTGTGCACTCTTATTTGTT
>JAYKIB010000029.1:0-4567 GCA_035285005.1 Prochlorothrix sp. | reverse complement strand
TCCTCAGTACCGGACAAAAAAGTGATCAGAATGGCCCTAAACCCTTACAGGGTAGGCATTTGAGTCTGATCGTCTGAAACCCTTGTATGGTAGGCGTTTCCAAAGTTTTGTCCGGTACAGAGGGTTTATTCACCCGACTCCTTCTCCCGAGCACCTCGAAAAATTCAAATTTCGACCGCAGTGCCCACGGAAGAATCAGGATTATGGCCGGCGGCGCCGCCGGCCATAATTAATCGAGGTGCCCTCCCCTGCGTTAAGCTATGGCAGCCGTCAAGGTGCTGGGATTCTGGCTGGGATTCTGTTGGGCCAGGGAACCAGTCCCGTGCATGAAAAAACCGACCTGGATTCTGGGTTCCATCCAATGGGATGAGACGGCGTGATGGGGAGCATGCTCCGCTACGTGGCAAATCCCCAGCTTTGTCCCCAGCAATCGGGCGGTGCCTGACGGTGACTAGCCGCTCCGGGCCGCTACTATTATGATGGTTTCCCGGATGATGGTCTTCTATGAAGATGGCCTTTTGGTCCTGTTTATGACTCCCAGCATCCTGTCTAGAGTCCTAGATCCCCCGCTCCTGTCCTTCCCGCTCCTGTCCTTCCCGCTCCTGTCCTTACTATTGGCCCTGCACCCGTGAAGCGTATTTCCCTGCTTGCCTCCCTCCTTGCCGTGAGTTGGCTCCCGATTCCTGCCTGGATTTCAGCCCCGGCCCACGCCCTCACGCCCCACACTGTCACCCTCGATTTTGAGGAACTGGAGCAGCGCGGCCTCGAACTTGCCCAGGAAGCGGCTCAGTTGGCCCAGTTCCAGCAATATCCCCTGGCGCTCCAACGGGCAGAACTGGCCACCCAACTGGTGCCGGGAGACTATCGCCTCTGGGCTCTAGTGGCTGATATTCATCTCCGAGCCCAGGAAACTGAAGCCGCGATCGTGGCGCTGCAGAAGGCCCGATCGATCGAACCCAACGAGGCAACGCTGCTTTTTGCCCTCGGGTCCGCCTACTTTCGTCAACAGGACTATGACCAAGCGATCGAGTCCCTTGAGTCGGGCCTTAGCTTGGAACCCGGCGTACCTGGCGCCCTGTTTGATCTGGGTAATGTTTACTACGTGCAGCAGAACTACACCGCTGCCCTAGCCACCTACGACACGGCCCTGGAGGCGAAAGAGGATTTCTGGGAGGCGATCAATAACATTGGCCTGGTGAAGTATGAGCAGGGGGATGCAACGGCGGCGTTAGAGTCTTGGCAGCGGGCGATCGACATTAACGGTGAGGCCGTGGAACCGCAACTGGCGGTTGCCGTCGCCCACTATGCCCAGGGCGATCGGGCGGCAGCGGTGGCCCAGGCCATCGACGCGCTTACCGCCGATAGTCGCTATGGGGATGTGGAATTTTTAGCGGAACAGCTGTGGGGCGATCGGCTCTTGGCAGACACTGCGGTATTATTGGCAGTGCCTCAGGTCCGGGAGGCTTGGATCCAAGCCCAGGATCGGCAGGAAGGTTCGTAACCTCAGCGGATTGCTTACCCTTCAATCCTTTCCCCCTGGGGCAAGGATTGATATGGGCGCATCGATTCATCGGGTTGGGCGGCTTCACCGCCCAACCTAATCCTGACGCTACTGTGGGCACTGCGGTGAAAATCTGCATTTTTCGAGGTGCCTTTATTGCTTTCCCCCTCATTGCGCTAGCACCCGTTGGCCTCACCCATGAATCTGTCCAATCTACTACGATTTCTATTGGGAGTTTCCCTCGGTTTGGCCCTGCTACTGACGGGATCGATCGCAGCGGCGCGTTACCTGTTAGAACAATTCACCACTCCCCCCGCCAAGCCCATCTTTGCGGAAGAGTTGCCCTCGCCTTCGCCTAGCCCCGTACCGGTGGTGGTCGCCAGTCCGACCCCAAGCCCCGGCCCGAACCCGAGTCCCAGCCCCACGGCCTCCCCCACTCCGAATCCCACCGCTTCACCTTCCGCTAGTCCCAGTCCTAGCCCAAGTCCCAGCCCCACGGCCTCCCCCACTCCTCCCCCCGGAGACACGGGCACGGTCAGTTGGCCCGATGGCTTGGTGATCCGGGAATCCCCGAGTGTGGGTGCAGGCACTGTGGGGGGGGTGGACTACAACCAAAGGGTGGTGATTTTGGAAACCAGTGCTGATGGGGACTGGCAACGGATTTGGTTTAACGGAACCGAGGGCTGGATTAAGGCGGGCAACTTGAATTAAGCCTGTTGCATTGTTCTAATCCATGGGGCACTGTGATGTGGTGTGGGCGGCGAAGCCGCCCACACCCATGCATTGAGGTGTCCTAGGGGCTGTCATCATGTAACCCTAGAATGCCTTCAGGACACCTTGATTAATCCGAATTTTTGAGAGATAGCCCACGGTAGAATCAGGGTTGTGGCAGGCGGCTTCGCCGCCTGCCACAATTAATCGAGATGCCCTCTGATATCGCAAGAGCTTTACCGTGAGTTGATGACACGCCCTAGGGCATCACAGCGGCTCAAGCGTTACACGCCAGCATCACAACATAGCAGCATCACAGTACTTACAGCATCACAACACCATGGCACCAAAAATCGTAGTGGTGGGAGCAGGATGGGCGGGCCTAGGGGCAACCCATCATTTAGCCAAGCAGGGTTACGACGTCACTCTGTTGGAAGCCGGTCCCCAACCGGGGGGACTTGTGGCGGGCTGGACCACCGCTGAAGGTCGCGCCCTAGAAGCGGGGATCCATGGGTTTTGGTACCCCTATCGCAATATTTTTAGCCTGGTGGATGAGCTGGGTCTCCGTCCCTTTACCCCTTTTACCGAGTCCCACCAATACTCCCCCGCTGGCCTTGAAGCGGAAGCGCCCCTCTTCCAGAAACAGCCGCCCCTGCCCTCCCCCCTGGGCACCTTTTGCTACACCCGTTTCTTCCGGCTCCCCTTGGCCGATCGACTCTCGGCTCTGCCCCTCCTCCAAGCCGTGATTGATTTTGATAATACCCCTCGGGCTTGGGAAGCCTACGATCGCATGAGTTCGCGGGAACTATTTCAACGTTACGGCGTATCAGAGCGTTTATATAAGGAATCCTTTGAACCGATGTTGCTGGTCGGTCTTTTTGCCCCTGGAGAGCAGTGTTCGGCGGCTGCAGCCCTGGGAATGCTGTATTACTTTATTCTGGCTCATCAGGCGGACTTCGATGTGATGTGGTGTCGAGGGACTGTGGGCCAGGAGATTTTTAAGCCGTGGGTGGAGCAGATTGAGCACCACGGGGGTCGAGTGCTGGCGGGGAAGCGGGTCACGGATGTGCAGCACCAGGGCGATCGGGTTACGGCGGTGGTCTGTCGCAGCGCCGGGGGCCTGGACGGAGCAGGGGCAGGCACCGAGGAGGTGCTTGAGGCGGATGGGGTAATCTTCAGTGTGGGTATTACGGGGCTGAAAAAGATTGTGGCTAGTAGCCCTGCCCTGCGCACCCGATCGGAATTCAGGAATATCAACAATTTGGGCGCGATCGACGTGTTGGCGGCTCGTCTGTGGTTCGATCGCAAAATTACAATCCCCAAACCTTCCAATGCTTGCTTTGGTTTTGAAGACACCACGGGCTGGACGTTCTTTGATCTCAATGCCCTCCATGATCAGTATCACGACGCTCCCGGTAGCGTGGTGGAGGTGGACTTTTACCATGCCAATCAGTTTTTGGCTCTGGACGATCGGGAGTTACTGCCCATCATTCAGGAGCACCTGGCCGGTTGTTTGCCCGCGTTCGCCAGTGCCCAGATCCAGGACTATGGCCTGGTGCGTTTGCCCCAAGCTGTCACCCATTTTGCACCGGGCTGCTATCGCCATTTACTCCCGGCCCAAACCAGCTTTGAGAATCTTTTCATGGCAGGAGATTGGATTATCAATCAACATGGCTCCTGGTCCCAGGAAAAAGCCTATGTGACGGGTCTAGAAGCGGCCAACCGTCTGATTCAGCAGTGGCAGTTGGGGGCTCCCGCCTCGGTGATTCCCGTGGAACCCGATGAACCCCATATTCAGCTAGCCCGCCTGATTAATCAGAGTTTGAAGGCGCTATAAATGCGCTGATTTAGGGTGTGTAGGCATGCGGCGAACAGGAGACTGATGGGAATTTCGACCAGCTGAATCCAGATACTTTGGGGGGCGGTTTGTCCCGTTGCCATCAACCACGATTGGGCAACCAGTTGTAGCACAATCACATGGACTAGGTATAGCTCGAAGGACAGGATCCCCACCTGATTCAGCCCCGATCGAATCCCACGTTGCACTTGACTGAGAGCCTCGCTCAATCGGTGAGTTGTGCCCACAATCAGCCCACGAAGTGGGTGCGATCCTATGTTTAAAGGGTACGGGACTTCAGCCGGGGTCTACTCGATCGAGCGGTTGCCAGGGTCGAGGGGGGCTTGAGTTTAGGGTTCGAGGCCCGGAATTTTGAGGGGAGTGGCCGTGATGGGGGCAGCGTAGCCCAGGTGAGTCCAAGCCGCAGGGGTGGCAATGCGACCGCGTGGGGTGCGCTGGAGATAACCAATTTGCAGTAGGTAGGGTTCGTAGACCTCTTCGATCGTGTGGGAGTCTTC
>JAYKIB010000028.1:0-11125 GCA_035285005.1 Prochlorothrix sp. | reverse complement strand
GGATGCGATCGGGTGAGGTGGGGTGCCGGCCATGACGCGGGTGCCCCCGCAAGAGGTCCGTTCGATCGGGGGCAACAGTGTGTTAACTTTTGTAAAGTTCTGGGGTCTAAAAACTTTGTAAAGTTCTGAGCACCTCGATATGTCTCGATTCATCCCAACGTTTGGAAGATAGCCCACGCAAGACTCAGGGGTTGGAGGATGCGGCGTTGCTGCCCGCTCCAATTTATCGAGGTGCCCCGCTGCATCTATTTCATTTCCATCGCGTTTAGGTTTAACCTCCATGCTCTTAAAACTTTCCGGTACTCGTCCCACCAACCTTGGGGTGAAGCAAGGCAAGCTTGCGCCCTGTCCCTCCTCCCCCAATTGCGTCTGCAGCCAAGCGGACCCGGCTGATGCGGTCCATTACATTGAATCGATCGCCTTGGGGAGCACCAAACCAGGGCAGGCGATCGATCGGCTCAAGACGATCATTGGGGGCCTTCCCCGCACAGCGGTGATTGAGTCCACTCGCAACTATCTCTATGTGGAGTTCACGAGCCAGTTGCTGGGCTATGTGGATGATGTGGAGTTTTTGGTGGACGGTAAAACGAAGTCAGTGCAGGTGCGATCGGCTTCGCGTCTGGGTCAGTCGGATTTGGGAGTGAATCGCAAGCGTATTGAGCAAATTCGCAAGGCGTTTGCGGCCTAGGTCGGGATGGGGGCAATAGCCTGGGCCTGATCGTGAATGGGGTTGGAGTACCGTGATCCATTCAAATTCCCGGTCTGTGACCCACGCAAGGATTCAGGGTTGTGGGGGGCGGCAGAGCCGCCTCCCACAGTTAATTGAGGTGCCCTAGAGGACAGAAGCCTAGCGAACGAAATGATAGGGCGGTAGGGGCTCGCTGAGGCGGAGTTCCCAGAGGGGAGTGGAGTCTTGCCATTGCTGCACCTGCTTTTGGAGATGGCTGGTCCGGCGTTGACCTACCAGTAGGTAGATGCGCTCCTGTCCCTCTTGGGCTTCGCCTTGGCGCAGATCGGGATAACTGCGATTCAAAGTGGCGAGGAGGGTTTTGAGTTGATTCTGTTGCTCCGCTTGGCGATCGCCGAGGCTTTGGTACTGTTGCTTTTTGGCGAGGAAATAGGCCCGTCCTTTGAGGGGGGCTTGGGTGGAGTCGGGGACTGGGGCCGGATCGGACTCCAGGGGCTTGGGTTGGAGGCGAAGGGTGTATTCCACCTTGCCGCTGAGGAGGGTGAGGCGTTCCTGGTAGATCGATCGCTGTTGGGCGAGATGGTTGAGGAGGCCCTCGCGGTGGTTGAAGCTGGTGCCGAACTGGAGGGGGAGGAGGACACTCTGTTGGAAGAGGTCCTGAATCACGCGATCGTGGGTTAGGACTGCCCCCATTAATGCCTGATCATCGGCCTGGAGTGCCTCCATATCTAAGTTGGGTTCCACCACGGCCCCCAGGACTCCATCCCCAATCCAGTGCAGGGATCCTTGAATACCGTCGGGTAGGGTCAGGGGGGTTTCGGGTTCGGGTAAAAAGGCAAAGGTGTACATGGATACTGGGTCCGGCTAACAAGCGTGGGGGTGTTGTGGGGAGGATAAGACGCAAATATGGGACGCAAATACGGGATGTAACTTTAGGACACCTCGATCTATTCAAATTTCGACCGTAGTGCCCACGGCAGACTCAGGGTTGTGGTAGGCGGCAAAGCCGCCTGCCACAATTAATCGAGGTGCCCTTTAGGATCGTTTGAGGTGCTCAACGGTTTGGGAAAATTCTGGATAGGGTCATGCTGAAGGGCACCTGGATGAGGGCACCTCGATGAATTGGGTTGCACGGCTTCGCCGCGCAACCCAATTCATCGAGGTGCCTATTCATTAATATTCTTGAACATTCTTGTCCTGTGACCCCCGCAGAGGTCAGGTTGTGACGGATGGCTACGCCACCCGTCACAATGACTTGAGGGTTCCATCTGAACATATTCTGCCCGGTACTGGTCTCCCCAATTTGGGCCCAGACGACCCTCGGGCAAGCGTCAGACGGTGATTGCTGGATCGATCGATCCAGTGCCCGGCAATTGTTCAGGGCAAACCTCTTTCTGTACTATGGGAAGGTGCAAGGGGAAGGCGCAAGACCCTGGGGAAGCGCCCACCCGCGCCGCAGCCATTGTTCCCCGTTGCTCCTGGAGACGAAAGCCGTTTACCCCCAACTATGACCTTTTTTATCAAACCTTGGCAGGGCCTGAAAACCTACTTGAGAAAGGATTTGATCCCGTTTCTCGCGGATTTACGCCTCGCGATCGTCCTTTTTCTATTAATTGCGCTGTTTAGTATCAGCGGTACTGTGATTGAACAGGGTGAGTCCCTGGCCTTTTACCAGGAAAACTATCCTGAATCCCCGGCCCTTTTCGGCTTTCTGACCTGGAAGGTTATTTTAACCCTGGGGTTGCAGGATGTGTACCGGACGGGCTGGTTTCTAGGATTGCTGATCCTGTTCGGCAGTAGTCTAACGGCTTGCACCTTTACGCGGCAGTTACCGGCCCTGAAAGCAGCGCGATCATGGAAATTCTACCGGAAACCACGCCAATTTGAGAAACTAGCCTTTGGGGCAGAGCTAGAAGGGGTAAAGCTGGAGCAGGTACAGACGCAGTTGGCCGATCGGGGCTTTAAGGTGTTTCAGGCGGAGACTGGGGGAATGGATACCACAGGATCGGAGGGCGCAGCAGATGACGCTGGGGGGGGTGTTGCAGGGGCAGGGTCCGAGGCTCGCTCCAAGTCTAGCTCCGAGTCTTGTCAGAGTCTGTACGCCCGCAAGGGTTTGGTGGGGCGAATTGGGCCGATCGTGGTCCATGCCAGTATGTTGATTATTCTGGCGGGTGCGATTATTGGCTCCCTAACGGGGTTTAAGGCCCAGGAAATGATACCCGGGGGCGAAACCTTTAAGGTGGGTAATATTATCAATGCGGGGGTTTGGGCCAAAACGGATTCCGAGCAAATTCAAAAGGACTGGGCCGTGCGGGTGAACCGATTTTGGATTGACTACACGCCCACGGGTCGCATTGATCAGTTTTACTCGGATCTGTCGATCGTAGATGCTGAAGGGGAAGAGATCCAACAAAAAACGATCCACGTCAACGACCCCCTACGCTACGGTGGGCTGACGTTTTACCAAACGGACTGGTCGATCGCAGGAATCCGGCTACGCCTGGACAACAGCCCCGTTTTTGACATTCCCATGGCCCCCATTACCACGAACTCCGGGGGACAGTTTTGGGGAACCTGGGTGCCGATTAAGCCGGATATGAGTGCTGGGATCTCTCTTATCACTAAGGATCTGCAGGGTACTCTGATGGTGTACGGACCAGACGGCAGCGCGATCGGAACAACGCGGGTGGGGTTCACAACACCGCTGAATGATTCTTTGAATCTGACGATTTTGGACCTGGTGGGCAGTACGGGCCTACAAATCAAATCTGATCCGGGAATCCCGGTGGTTTATCTCGGTTTTGCCCTGTTAATGCTCGGGGTGGTGATGAGTTATGTGTCCCATTCCCAGGTTTGGGTGTTGGCTCAGGATGGGAAGCTCTACTTTGGGGGGCGCACGAATCGGGCGCAGGTCAGTTTTGAGCGGGAATTGCTGGAAATTCTGGAAGTGGTGCAGTCCCAGGCCCAAAATACTGCTACAGAACTCCCGGAGACTCCGGTACTGACTCCCACCCGTCCTGGCTAATCATTAAAAATTGGGAGCACTATGGAACCACCCCGCCCCCCTCGCCCGAGTAAGGGCACCCTTCCCCCGGATCTTGAGCAGACCTTGGGAGAGGAGCTTCCACTGGATTTTGAGCCAAATACAGGACAGGATGCTGGGGAAGGTTGGGCAACACCCCAAGATGCTGTCACAGGTCAACGCTCAGTTATGTATCGGAGTCGGGTGGTGCAGACCCATCGCGATGGGGTGCAGGCCGTGGCCTTTAGTCCCGATGGACAGACCCTCCTCAGTGGCGATCGATCGGGGGAGATTCGGATATGGGATCGGGCGGGCACCCGGATCGACTCCTACGACATTGGGCAGCAAGCCGGCCTGGTGGTGCTGGCCTTTAGTGCGGATGCAAGGACGATCGTCAGTGGTGGAGAAGATTCTAGGGTGCGCCTATGGGATTTAGAGGGCCATTTACTGGCTCAATCCCTACAAGGACACCCAGATCAGGTGAAAACGGTCGCTGTGAGTCAGGACGGGGCCTGGGTTGCGAGTGGAGGGGACGATCGGACCATACGACTCTGGGATCGGGAAGGGAATGCCCTGGGGACTTTGCGGGACCTGGGGGGATGGGCTAGTGTTTTGGCCTTTAGTCCGATGGAGCCAGGGTTGGTTAGTGGTGGTGCCGATCGAAAACTGTACATTTGGGATTTAGACAGCCAGCTATTGACTAAAACGGTGCTAGCCCATCGGGATCGCATCTCCAGTCTCGCTTTTAGCCCAGATGGTCAGAAAATTGTCAGCGGCAGTCTGGATCAGACCCTTAAAATTTGGGATCGTCGGGGTGCGGCCTGCGGTCCGCCGATACAGGCGGAGCAGGGGGCTGTCACTGCCCTTGCCTTTAGCCCCGATGGTGGTCTGCTGGTGAGTGGGGGGGAGGATGGCAGCCTATGCCTATGGGATGCGTCGGGTAATGCCCTGGGAGAGCCCCTAGAGGGGCATGGGCAAACGGTGAACCAGGTGGCCTTCAGTCCCGATGGGCGAATGTTCGTCAGTGGAAGTGAAGACGGTAGTGTGAGGCTGTGGGGGCAGGTGGAGAGGGTGGCGGTCCCCCAGAGCTTAAGTAATGACTTAGCGGAGGGGGAAGATCGGCTCTTTATTCGGGACGAATTGGATGCCCTTGCTAGTGTTTTGATGTTACGGCAACTGCAACCGCCTCTGGCGGTGGGAATTTTGGGAAATTGGGGCAGTGGTAAATCCTTTGCCATGCATTTAATTCGGCAGCATCTCAACACCATTCGCGCCCAACCCCTCGCTGAAGCTGAAGCCTGGGGGCCAGATCTGGCGCAACGATCGCCCTATGTGGGGCATATCTACCAGATTCGCTTTGATGCCTGGAGCTATGCTAAGGCAAACCTTTGGGCGAGCCTAATGGAGACGATTTTTACGGAGCTAGATCGTAAAATCAGCCTAGAGCAGCATTTGGTTGATGCGGGAGTGGATTTGTTGCAGGGGGGGAAACTTTGGGAAACGCTGCAGGCGCTGGGAGCGGATCAGCTTGCGGTTCTTCTCAAGGACGAGAGGCTGAGTGCAGAACTGTTTCAAGATCCCAAAATTGGACAGTCTTGGAGTGAGATTGGCCGTCAGTCCGATCGATCGGCGGCCCTATGGCAGCGATTGAGTGAGCTACGCCGCCAGGATCGGGAGGATTTGGAACAGCTCGAACAATCGGTGCATGACTTGGAAAAACAGGTGCAAGGGCATCTGATGCAGATTGAGGCGGAGGTGGACCAATCGCTCTATAAAACTGCCCGCGAGCAGGCGATGGAGCCGCTGGATACGGTTTGGCAGGATCTGTTGGGGAATGCGGCCCAGGATCTCAAGCAGAAACTGATGAGTGAGGATCCGGGTGAAACGGCGAAGGTAAGGGCAATCCTGGAGGAAATTGACCCCCAGTTCTTTCGGAGCATTTTCCGAGCCTGTCGCAGCAATCCGTGGCTGGTTTTGGCGTTTATTGGGTCGATCGCCCTTGCCTTTATGACTCCCTGGTTGCTGGATAATATGACGCTGTGGGGGCCGGTGGGCGATCGATTAATGGCTTTGCTAGCCAACACGCCCCTCTTTGCGGTGGGGTTTCCCCTGGGCCAAAAGGTGTGGACCGCTTGGAAGCAGCATCGGCGGCAAGTCCAGGAGGTGTGGCACCAATATCAGGAGCGGGTCCAGGTGCAGCAGGAACGCTTGGCCAGTCAGCGGGAAGCCCAGATTGCAGCCCTTAAACAAAGGCGGGATCCGACCCAGAATCAGGCCCCGTCGGTTGCGGATTTGGAGTCACAGTTGCGACAACAACGGGCCTATTTAGCCCAGCGCCGGAGCCAGGTTAGCGTCATGGCCGAATATAGTAGTTTGACGGAGTTTGTCAGCGATCGACTCCAGAGTAACGCCTATCAAGAGCAATTGGGCTTGATTCATCAGGTGCGGCGGGATATGGAGGAGTTGAGCGATCGACTGGTGATGCACCCGGATGATCCGGTGGAAATTCAGCGGGAGAAACGCAAACTTTTTCCCCGAGGGGATGCGCGGGTGGTTTTGTATATTGACGATCTTGATCGCTGTCCTCCCGATCGGGTGGTGGCGGTGCTGGAAGCGGTGCAGTTGTTGCTGAAGACCCAATTGTTTATTGTGGTGCTGGCGATCGACGATCGCTATATTGCCCGGGCTTTGGAGGATGTGTACCAGGGGGTATTGAAACGGCGGGGTAAGCCGTCGGGGATTGATTATTTAGAGAAGATCATTCAGATTCCCTACCGGATGCGCCCGATTTCACCGGTTAATGTGGAGTCCTATTTGTCAGCTCAGGTGCAGATGCAGTCTCGGGTTGCGCACCAGGAGCTTGGGCCGGTCGGGATAGGGCAGGCAGGGACAGAGCTAACCGAAGCTGAACGACTGGAGCTTGAGCCGGTTGAGATCGAAGGGGCGGAGCAACAGGCGGTGGAGCTAACCGAAGCTGAACCAAGGGAGCTTGAGCTAACGGACGCGAGAAGCACAGAAGTACAGCTCGCCGACAAAAGCTCTAGGAACCCAATCTCCCCAGACTCGGGGAGCCAGCCGATCGATCAATCGACAGACTCGCTTACTGACCCGCTGCTTCCCGCCGCGCCGGTGTCGCAGTCCCAAGCCTCGTTGTCAACGCCCCTTGCTGGATTCAGTCGCCCGAGGGGGATGGCGGAGGAGAGCGAGGGTTATCTGGGAACGATCGCTGAAGTCACGACCCTCGATCCGGCTGAGTTCGATCTGTTGGTGACCTGCTGTAACTCGGTGGACATTACTCCGCGTACGGCGAAGCGCCTCATTAATATCTATAAAATCCTCAAAATCATCTGGGCTAAGCGCAGTGAGCCTAATCTCCACGCGAAACAGGTGGTTATGGTCTTTCTGGCGATGTCTGCTCGCTATCCCGACCTGATGCGCGACTTATTGGGGGAGCTAGATGCTCAGTTTGAGGAGCAGGGAGCCGGAGACACGGCCAATCCCACCCTGGATCTGCTGTGGGGAGATCTGCGGCAAACCCTCTATCCCCAGGTTGGAGAAAGTAATCTCCATGTTCAACGGGAGTGGCGACGGTTTGAAAGTGATGTTCAGCGCACCTTGGGCAAACGTTTTAGTTTGGATCGATCGACGTTTTATCTGGTTCTCTCTTTTTGCTTTGTGGGGGATATTGGCTACGATCCTACGGATTACGACCTTTAAAAACCGGCTGAATTTGGTTTTGTTCAATCTGGGCCTTGAGCCGCTGGGGATCACCTTGATCGACCATGGTTCCGTTCTGTAACAAGAAGGCACCATCGCAATAGTCCAACTCCCCAAGGCGATGGGTAACCCAGAGGGCTGTCAAATTCTTTTCATGGACCAGGGCGCGGACCTGTTTGACTAGATCAATTTGACTCTCGGGATCCAGGAGCGCCGTCGGTTCATCCAAGAGCAGCAGTTGACTGTGACGGGCGATCGCTCCGGCGATCGCGACCCGCTGTTTCTGGCCCCCGCTGAGGGCATAAATGGGGCGACGCTCCAGATGGCCCAGGTTCACGGCCTCCAGACTTTCCCGTACCCGTTGGCGCACCTGGACCGGACTGAGCTTTTCCGCCACCAACCCGAAGGCCACATCAGCCCCCACGGTCGGCATCACCAACTGGTGATCGGGGTTTTGGAAGACGAAGCCCGTGGGCCGCAGTAGTTCAATGCTCCCGGACTGGAGGGGCAGCAGCCCCGTAATGAGCTTGAGGAGGGTGGACTTGCCGCTCCCATTACTGCCCAACAGCATCCAAAATTGGCCCCGGGGCACGGCAAAGTCACAGCCCTTAAGCACGGGCCGATCGGCATCCCAGGCAAAACTGACCTGCTTCACCTGAAGACCATAGGCAGGACTCGCGGCGGCGGCTGGGGTCGAGTCTGATGCGGGGAGATCCGGGAGGGATGGCCCTGGGGCGATCGATTCTGGGGGCACGGGGGATGGGGCGATACTCGGTTAAATCAAAACCATCACAGAAGTGGGGGAGCCTATTGACTCTGGCGGGTTGCCTACTCTGCAAAGGCAAACCCGGGTCGCTTGCCCGTCATGGCTGAGCCAGACTTTTCGTACATTTGCGTTGAAGCGATTTCGCTGGTGACGACGGCCAATTGCTTGTCGGTTTGGTGTTCGCAGGTGAGCTTCAGAATTTTAGGATTTCCTGTTTCCATGGCCCCCAGCACCTGCTCGTATACTGCCTTGGCGTCGGCCTCTTCCTTACGCTGCACCGACAGGGGCATGGGGGTGAATTTTAAGTTAACTTCAACGATATACATGGGCTGAGGATAAAGGGCTAAGGATGAAAGCCGGAAACCGAGGAGGATTCCAGGATCTTACTGTAGCTTGTCGATCGAGATCCGGACAAGGGTTGGGCTGGGCTTTGCCAGCTTAATGGGGTGGATAGTCTAAAATCCGTGAGACCTAAAATCCATGCTTGTGCAGGGACGCTCGGGGGTTTTCGCTGCGCACTTCCCGGAGCTTTTCATAGCAAGCCCGCTCTTGGGCGCTGAGGTTCTTCGGGGTCGTAATCATCAGCTTCACCATCTGATCGCCCCGACCTGTTTTGGAGGGCCAGCCTTTGCCCCGCAGCCGCAGGGATTGTCCCGATCGAACCCCTGCCGGAACATTCACCTTTACGGTGCCATCGGGGGTGGGCACTTCAATTTGGGTGCCTAGTACGGCCTCATCGGGTGTGATGGGCACTTCGCAGAGGAGATTGTCCTCGTCCAATTGGAAAAAGGGGTGACTCTGCAGCTCAATGACCAGATACAGGTCACCGCGCTGACTGGTGGCGTAGGGATGGGCTTGGCCTTTACCCCGCAGTCGTACTTTTTTCCCGGCCTTGACCCCGGCAGGAATGCGGACGGTGATGGTTTCTCCGGCGATACTGAGACGCTTCTCCACGCCCCGGAAGGCTTCGGCGAGGGTGAGGGTGAGGTTGGCCTCTCGATCGAGGGCTTGGGTTGATCGACTGCCCGCCCCAGGGCCAGCCCCATTGGCGAAGTCATTAAAGCCAAAACCGCTACTGTTGGGGGAACGGTAGCCGGAGTAGCCACTGTTGCCGCCGGATCCTGGAGTATTGAAGCGACCGAGGAGATCGTTGATAAAGTCTTCAAAGTTGTTAAAACGGCCAAATTCCACATCATCAAAACCCATGCCGCCGCCACCGGGCCAGCCCGTACTTGCGCTGCCCGATTGGCCCATCTGCTTCCAGTATTTGCCGAATTGATCGTATTTACGGCGCTTCTCTTGATCGGAGAGGACTTCGTAGGCTTCGCTCACTTCCTTGAAACGTGCTTCGGCTGCGGCGTTACCGGGATTCATGTCCGGGTGATATTTGCGGGCAAGGCGGCGAAAGGCCTGTTTAATTTCGTCGGCGTTTGCGGACCGATCGACTCCCAGTACGCTGTAGTAGTCTTTGAAATCCGTGGTCGCCATGGCCCCGCTTCTCCTTAATGTGAATGCCCGGTGAGATTGAATCCGGTGATGTTGGGTACTGTCCAGTGATCCTGGGATGTTAGGAGCTGTCACCCTTTAACCCTAGACTGCCCTCAGAGTCAGGGATGCAACCCCTAGCTTATACAACTGGGTGCGGGCGTGTCACGCTGATATCGCAAGAGTTCTACAGTTCAATTGATGACACGCCTTGGGGGGGCACCTCGAAAAATGCAGATTTCCACTGCAGGCACTCCGGTGAAATTGGAATTAAGCGAGGTGCCCTTCGGTTGATCAATATCCTCTTACGGGATACCTCGAAAAATTCTGATTTTTGCCCGGTGACCCACGTAAGAATCAGGGTTGGGTTGGGCGGCTGCGCCGCCCAACCTAATTAATTGAGGTGCCCTACGGTATGGTTCGGCAAAAAATTGTTTTTGTCAAAGGTGATGCCAGTCTCGATCGTCATTATTGTGGCAGGCTTGATCGGATGGCTAGGTGTGCTTAACCGCTCTTTGGTGTTTCGGTTGACCTGGGCTGGTCTGTCGCGGGGGGGGGTGCTCGATCGACTGTCTAGCGACCGTGATCGGGACAGGGGGGAGCAGAAATGGATCGATCGAGCCAGCTCGTGGCCTGCTGGAGCCGTAGGAGGGCTTCTTCGGGGTTATTTTTGAGCAAGAAGACCAAGGCGAGGGCGGCTTGTTCCTGGGAACGGACCGATCGATTGCCCTTAAGACGATGCCAGTCGGCTTCGGTGAGGGTGAGGCGCTCGGCGAGGGCTTGGGCCAGTTCCAGGCTGCTGAAGTCAGCAAGCTGCTTTTGGAGGGGGCTTTGGAGACCTTGGGCCTGAAGTTGAGTCATGGTTGTGAACGGGGATGGATCGGATAGGGTGGGCAGAAGAACGGATGGGCACCTCGATCAATCCAGATTTTCATCGCAGTATCCACGGCAGAATCAGGGTTGTGGTGCGCGGCTTCGCCGCCCCCCACAATTAATCGAGGTGCCCGGATGCTAATCGATGGTAACCGATGGTAGCCGAGGGCAGCACCCTGGATTGGGGCGTGCCCCGTTCTAATCTGGGACTCGGCCTAGGACCGCAGCAACGGGCTTCTATTGGGAATGGTGTCAAAAACGATCGCGTCCATCCAAACGGGTACCCGGTACAGTGGCGAACCGTGCCGGCTCTCCAGGCGATATCTCAAGGTGCTGACACGGTGCTGAAGGGTTATGATCAGGGGCGACGCCCTTTGTATCTTGTGCAAGCTAGCGTGTGCAAGTGATGGCTATTACCCCGTTCCCGCGACAAGTCTGGGGAAGTTATCTCCTAACGCACTCAAGACTCCTGTTGCTATCGGGCACCTCGAAAAATGCAGATTTTTACTGCAGTGCCCACGGCAGAATCAGGGTTGTGGTGCGCGGCTTCGCCGCCCCCCACAATTAATCGAGG
>JAYKIB010000027.1:0-12309 GCA_035285005.1 Prochlorothrix sp. | reverse complement strand
TCTCCTAACGCACTCAAGACTCCTGTTGCTATCGGGCACCTCGAAAAATGCAGATTTTTACTGCAGTGCCCACGGCAGAATCAGGGTTGTGGTGCGCGGCTTCGCCGCCCCCCACAATTAATCGAGGTGCCCTATCGCTTGCGCCCTTGAGCTTGACATCGCTGCCCGCCTGAAGATTTTGCTAAACCATGACTCCTTTAAGTTTGGATCAGCTTGTCGAACGGATTTACCAGGAACTCCTGCCCAATCTTCAGATTGAAAGCGTAGATCATTACGAGCCGATCGTGGTTCACCATTGCCCGGTTCCCTGGGAGCACCTGGGGTCGGGAAACTATGCCGCCGTGTTTTATCACCCCAGTGATCCCGAACGGGTCATCAAGATTTATGCGCCCGGTCGTCCGGGTTGGGAGGAGGAAGTGGAGGTTTACCGTCGTATGGGTGAACATCCTGCCTTTTCCCAGTGCTACCATGCGGATCCTGACTTTTTGGTCCTTAAACGGCTCCACGGCACGACCCTATACGACTGCTTGGGCAAGGGGTTACGGATTCCGCCCCAGGTGATTCACGACATTGATGAGGCGTTGGCCTACGCCCGCGATCGGGGTATGCCCCCCCATGATGTCCATGGGCGTAATGTGATGATGACCTCGGATCGACGGGGCCTTGTGGTAGATATTTCGGATTTTCTGCATGAAGAGGTCGATACGGCCTGGGATGATCTGAAGTGGGCTTATCGTTGGATTTATCGTCCGATTTTCTCCTGGTCTGGTCTCCGGGTGCCCTTAGGTCTGTTGGACTGGGTGCGGGCCTTTTATCGCCAAGTGCGCCACTGGCGCGATCGCTAGGAGAAACTATGCAAGATGCAGAATTTGCCCTGAACAGTGGCTTACAGTGTTTGAAAAGTAAGGATTATACCGGCGCGATCGCGGCATTTACCGAAGCGATCGATGCCTATCCCCAGTTTGCGGCGGCTTTTCTCCATCGTGGTAAGGTTTATCGCTTGCAGCGACGGTGGCGAGAGTCGATCGCGGACCTGAACCACGTGTTAAAGCTGAATCCCAATGTGGTGGAAGCCTATCTTGAACGGGGGTTGGTGCGATCGGCTGGGGGTGATCAAACCGGGGCGATCGCGGATTTTAATCAGGTGTTGGAGCGCCAGCCCCATTCGGTGGCGGCCCTAGTGCAGCGGGGCCAACTGCAGGCCCAATTGGGGCGAACGGAGGCGGCCCTAGCGGATTTGGACCAGGCGATCGAGCAAAACCCGAAAAGTGCGGCGGCCCTGCTCCATCGCGGTCAGCTTAAGGCTTTTCTCAAGGATTGGGCGGGGGCCGTGGCGGATTTAACCCAGGGATTAGCGTCACAACCGCGATCGATCGCGGCCCTGGTGGCCCGAGGTACGGCCTATTACCATTTAGATCAGCCCAGCAGTGCCCTAGCGGATTTGGATCAAGCCTTGGCCCTGAATCCCAAGGTGCCCTCGGCTCATCTGGAACGGGGGCGAATTTTCGCGAAACAGGGCAAAAATAAGGAAGCTCGAACAGAATTTAACCAGGCGCTGCACCTGAACCCGAAATTGGGTGCAGCGTACCATGAGCGGGGGCGGGTGGCCTTGGCTTTGGGGGACACCCTGGGGGCCGTGGCGGATTTTGACCAGGCTTTGCGGGCGGATCCAAAGTTGGCGGTGGCCTATTTGGAACGGGGGGAGGCGCGACTGGGACTCAACCGAGAGGAGGAGGCCCTGGCGGACTTCGATCAAGCCTTGGCCCTGGATGAGTCTCTGGCCCTGGCCTATGTGCATCGCGGCGTGATCTGGGCGGAGAGACTGGATTTTCGCCAAGCTCTGGTAAATCTGGATAAGGCGGCGGAGAAGCTGCCGAATTCAGCCCAGGTTTACCTGGATCGCAGTGCGGTGCGGGCGGAGATGGGCGATCGTCTCGGTGCCCAGGAGGACTTTCGCAAGGCACTCCAGCTGAGTAGTAATGCGGTGGAGGCGTATTTGGGACGGGGTAAGATCCGATCGTTACTGGGGGATACCCGTGAGGCCCTGGAGGACTTCAACCGGGCGTTGCGCCTCAGTCCGAGCTCGGTGGTGGCCCATGTGGAACGGGGGATGACCCGATCGCATTTGGGTGATCCCCAGGGTGCGATCGAAGACTTTAACCAAGCCTTGGATCTCGATCCCCAGTCGGAAGTGGCCCATGTGAACCGGGGGATTGCCCGCGCCATGATGGGGGATTCAACGGGAGCCTTAGAGGATCTAAATGCGGTGATTGGGGAAAATCCCAAGGCGATCGCCGCCTATCTCGATCGCAGTGCCCTATACAGTAAATTAGAACAATTTCCGGAGGCAGAGGCGGATTTACAGCAGGTTCTTGCCCTAGAAATGGAGTCTGCGGTGGCCTATCGCGATCGGGGATTATTGCGGTGGCAGTTGGGGGATCAGAGCGGTGCCCACAGCGACTTGGGCCATGCGATCGAACAGCATCCCCAGGATCCCATGCTCTATCTCCAGCGGGGACATCTGCGCAGTCAGTTGCGGGACTTTGAGGGGGCATTACAGGATTTAGACTATGCCTTACAGCTGAAATCGGACCTGATTGAGGGCCAAATCTGGCGCAGTTGGGTACAGTCGGCCATGGGACAAAAGCAGGCGGCCCAGGATACCCTCGATCGACTGTTGGCGCAGGTTCCTACGGCGGCTTTGGGACATCTCTACCGGGGAGTGTTGGCCTGGGAGCGGGAGCTGTGGGAGCCAGCTTTGGCGGATTTTAACCAAGCGCTGGAACTGCGACCGCACCTGCTGGCGGCCTACTACTACCGGGGTCAGCTTGAGGCCCAGCAGGGGCAGGAGGACGAGGCCCTGAAGGATTGGCGGCGGGTGCTGCGGCTGGAGATTAGTTCGGCGGAAGATTATGTCTATCGGGCGATGGCGCGACTGGCCTTGGACGATCGTAAGGGCGCGACCACGGATCTGAACACAGCCCTGTGGTTGAACCCCAATTTGGCAAAAGCCTATGGTCTACGGGGGCGGATGTCCGTGGAGGCGAAGGATTGGGAGGCGGCGGTTCTGGATTTGAACTATGGGTTATGGCTTTGTCCAGGGGAAGTGGAGCTGTATCCGCTCCGGGCGCAGGCTGTGGCGAATCAAGGTGATCCGGGGGCGGCTTTGACGGATATTCTCCACTGGCAGGCGTTTAGTCCAGACTCGGAGCGGGGATACTACTATCGCAGTGCTCTCCAAGCGTGGTTAGGTCACGAGGCGGAGGCGGAGGCGGAACTGGAAACCTTGGGATCGCGCCTGGGGGTTGCTCTGGCGGAACCCGAGGAATCGAGTGCTGGGGGAGTCAGTCCCTCGGGGCCCGAGGCCAGCTCTCCAGCCACGCCAGCACCGCAACTGTCTCGATTTGCCCAGGCGCAGTCCTCTGGCTCTACGGTGACTGATGCGGAGGCAACTGCCAATGCTGAGGCGGATGTGCCAGCTGAGGATCGCCCCCAGGAGCCTGGGATCCCCCTAGCGCTGGCCCTGTATCAACAACGGGGCCAAGTTCGGGAGATTTTGGGAGATTTGGCCGGTGCCGTGGCGGATTGGAGCCGAGTCCTAGATGCGGTGCCAGAGGCGGCGACGGTGTTGATGGAGCGGGGGCGAGTGCTGCGTGACCTGGGCGATCGGGAGGCGGCAACGCGGGACCTACAGCGGGCAGCGGACCTATTCCAGACTTGGGATGATCTCGATCGGGAGCGGGAGGTGTGGGAAATTCTCGGTTTGGGGGACGAATGGCAATAGGGGGGAGTCAGCCCCTAGGGAAGAACCCAAACCGTGACTCCGGCTAGGAGAGAGACCGTAACTCCCACCACCGAGCCGATGAAGACCTGGAGGGGCGTGTGGCCCAGCATTTCCTTCAATTTTTGGATCTGCTCTTCCGGGGCCTGTTGCTGGGCTTGGCCCTCCATGAGTTGGTTTAAAATTTTGGCCTGTTGTCCCGCTGCCCAGCGGACTCCGGCTGCGTCGTACATCACAATGATGGCGAAAACCGTGGCCAGGGCAAATTCTGTGCTGCTCCAGCCGCGAGTCTGGCCGACACCAGCGGCGAGGGCTGCCACGAGGGCCGAGTGGGAGCTGGGCATTCCGCCTGTTTCAAACAGAACATGGAAATTGAGCGTTTGGTGGCGGACTAATTCCACCACCAGTTTCAGAAATTGCGCAAAGAAACAAGCCACCAGGGCAGTGACCAACACTTGATTATGCGCGATCGCAATCAGATCCTGCATGGTGAACTATTGGGCTACGAATGGGACGATAGGGGCCAAGACTGGGTTGGGGGTATACCTTGCGCCTTGTCTGGCTGGGTCAGTTTCCGAGGAGTATTCCTGGATTAGAATTGAGTGCTGCTGGGTCTGAGAGGATATTTATAAACCTAAGAGAATCCCCCCTCCTACCCCCCTTGCAAAGGGGGGGTTAGTTTTTTCTTCCCCCTTAAAAAGGGGGTTAGTCTTGGGCACCTCGATTAATACAGATTTTCGCCGCAGTACCCACGGCAGAATCAGGGTTGGGTTGCGCGGCGAAGCCGCGCAACCCAATTAATCGAGGTGCCCTCTTGTCTTCTCCCTTAAAAAGGGGGTTAGTCTTGTCTTCCCCCTTTTTAAGGGGGACCGAGGGGGATTCTGCAAGGGCCTGCGGAACCTAGCCGAAATTTCCAAACATCCCCTGACTGGATCCTGCCTAGCACAGCCTAATCCTGTAGATGTCTCGCCCATGCTCGACCTTAGGCAATGCCTGGGGTTGAGCGCAATCGCCCGCTTATTTTGGACCGATTTGGGGTTTGGATTCCCCCCACGGCAGAACCCCCCTGACTACACTCTGCCTTACAAGTCCATTGTTTTGTATCCGTCTGCGGTTTAGGCTCCCCGCTGTGCGGGAACCCCCGACTTCGTTCTGTCTTCACCCACTGGGCCGTTGCCCTTGGATTCTGTGATCGAGAGTGGATGGATCCACAAAGTCCGTCCGCTCCGCCGGGGAGCACCTTGGGGTGTGGGCTAGGGAGGGAACAGATGGGTCGTATCCGGGCAGTGGGCTGGGCCACCAGCATGGATGGCAGGGCGGCTTCGGAACCGGTCTGGGCTTTGGGGTTCTCGATTCATTACGGCGTGCAGCGAAGCCGCACGCCGTAACCCTGATTCTTAGGTGGGTCGTAGGACGGAACTCTGAACTTTTCGAGGTGCCCGTCAATTGGTGCGGGCTGTAATGTAGTCCGCCAGGGCCATCAAGGGACGGGCCAATTCACCAAAGACGCGGATTTCATCCTTCGCCCGATCGACCATTTCCTGGGCCTTGACGCGGGACTGATCCAGACCCCAGAGGCTGGGATAGGTGGCTTTTTGGGCCTGAAGATCCTTGCCAATGCTTTTGCCCAGTTCCTCTTGGGTTGAGGTGATATCGAGGATATCGTCCACGACCTGGAAGGCAAGACCAATGTTCTGGGCGTAGCGGGTGAGGCGCTGAATGTCTTCTGGAGGAGCACCGGCGAGGATGGCACCGGAAACCACCGAGACTTCCAGAAGGGCAGCGGTTTTGTGGGTGTGGATAAAGTCCAGCATCTCCACGGTGGTGTCGGTTTTACCTTCCGACTCCAGATCCACCACCTGGCCCCCCACGAGGCCATCGGCTCCCACGGCGCGACCGAGACGGGCAACCACTTGCAGAAGCCGATCGGCGGGAACATTCTGGGTTTCTTGGGCTAAATGCTCAAAGGCATAGGCGAGGAGACCATCCCCTGCCAAAATTGCGATGTCTTCACCGTAAATCTTGTGATTAGTCAACTTCCCTCGACGGTAGTCGTCGTTATCCATGGAGGGTAAGTCGTCGTGAATCAGGGACATGGTGTGGACCATCTCCATGGCGCAGGCGGTGGGCATGGCCATTTCGATCGTGCCGCCCGCCAGTTCACAGGTGGCCAAGCAGAGGATCGGACGTAACCGTTTGCCTCCGGCCAGCAGGGAATAGCGCATGGAATTGTAAATGGTTTCCGGTGGCACCACGGGTAGGCTTTTATCCAGGGCGACTTCCACCAGCGCTTTCCGCTGAGACAAGTATTCCTTGAGATCAAATGGGGTTACGTTCGGAGTAACAGGACGTTCATCCACTGCCACTCCCCCCTCAGATTGATAACTAATCATTGGCCAAGTTTATGAAGAGGAGGTTGTCCCTGAATCACTAAAAGTGCGTGTAAAAGACTTATTACGAAGTGTCTCACGGTCAGTGCATCCTGTACACTCCCCGGCATTGCAAGTTCAGGGGGTGGTTCCGAAGGATGGGGTCTGACGTTGCGATCGGTGCGATCGGTCTGTGGGATCTGTTGGAGGATAGCACTGAATGGCGAGGGGGCTGGGGATGGGCTCAGGACAGGGGTAAGCCGATGGGGGGCTGGCTTCCGCTGTGTGGAGTGGCATTTCCCCAACTGTGTCGATCGATCGGTGGCGGTTACGTGGCGATCGGCTGCGGTTTTGTTAACAGTCGTTAACTCCTTTTAATGTCCGTTCATATTTTGTCAGGTTTTGTAATGCAGCACTGTGTTTAACAGTACGGTACAACCTGTGCGTAACCGGGCACCTCGAAGCATTTACTCGAAGCATTTACTCGAAGCATTTAAATTTTGACTGCAGTGCCCACGGCAGGATCGGTGTTATGGGGGCGGCGAAGCCACCCCCCCATTCATCGAGGTGCCCAAGGGACTCTGTTGGGAAGTCCTGGTATGTCAGGAAGTCGCGCTACGGGGTTGAGTTCTATGGGATCAAGTTCTACGGGATCAAGCTCTACGGGATCGAGTTCTACGGGATCGAGTTCTACGGGATCGAGCGCTGTGGGATCAAGTCCTACGGGGCCTAGCGATCCGCCCGATCGTGCTGCCTTGGCGGCGGATTGCTTTGCGCCGCTCCTGGGCCAGCCCCAAGCCGTTACCCTGCTCACCCAGGCGGTGATGCAGGATCGGATCGCCCCGGCCTATTTATTTGCGGGTCCGGCGGGGACGGGTCGCGCCCTGGCGGCCCGCTGCTTTGCGACGTTGCTCTGCGGCCTGAATCTCCACGATCCCCGTCCGACCCGAGGCCATCGGGCCAACTTGCCCCCCCCCACCCTCGATGGTCTGCGCCATCGCATTGATCAGGACAACCACCCCGATGTGCTCTGGGTTGAGGCCAGTTACCAAGTGCAGGGCAGGATTATTCCCCTGAGTCAGGCCGATGCGGAGGGGATGAAGCGCAAAACGCCGCCCCAGATTCGTCTGGCCCAGGTGCGTGAGGTGAGCCAGTTTCTCAGTCGTGCGCCCTTGGAGGCGGTGCGCCATGTGGTGGTGCTGGAGCAGGCGGAGACGATGGGGGAAGGGGCGGCCAATGGGTTGCTGAAAACGCTGGAGGAGCCGGGGTTGGCGACGTTGATTTTGCTGGCTCCCAGTGTCGATCGGCTGTTGCCGACGCTGGTGTCTCGCTGCCAGCGGATTCCGTTCCAGCGGCTTGCTGAGGCGGATCTGGCGGAAATCCTGCGGCGATCGAACCAGGCTCATTTGTTGGAGAATCCCCGTCTGCTGGCCCAAGCGGAGGGGAGTCCCGGTGCGGCGATCGAGTTAGGGGACTCTCTCCAAAGTCTTGATCCGGACTTGCTCGTCCAAGCCCAGGATTTACCCCGCAGTCCTCGCCAAGCGCTGGCTCTAGCCCGTCGCATCAGCCAGGAGCTGGATCTGGATCAGCAACTGTGGTTGTTGAGCTATCTGCAACAGTGCTGCTGGCAGGCTCCCTATGATCAGGGGCCCGATCGAATTGGATCTTTAGAAGAGGCGAAGGGGTTGCTGCGGCGATCGGTGCAGCCCCGCCTGGTGTGGGAGGTGATGCTGTTACGACTGGCGGGGGCGACGGTTATGCCTGCTGGGCGTAGCAATTCGGTGTTTTAGGGGTGGTATTGGGGTGGTTTAGGGGGTCGATCGGTTGCTTTGTTGCTGTGGGCCCGCGTTGCTTGCCCGTGGCCACTGCGATTAATTGGGTTGGGTGGCTTCGCTGCCCAACGCAACCCTGATTCTTGGGTGGGTCACGAGGTGACAACTTTTATTTTTCGAGGTGCCCTCGTGTTATTTGGGAGCCTGCCCGGTGCTAATTGGATACTTCCAATAATTCAATCACGCGCCCTTCCAAATCCTTGACCAAGAAATTTAAGGGCTTGTCCCGGCGAATTTTATGCTTGATTCCTCGGGTCTGGACCCGCATCAGCAGTAATTCCAGACAGTCGCGATCGAAACACACATGACGTTGCCGATCGTTGTAGCCCAAACTTGCCCCTGGAATCACATGGAGTTGGGTATTTTTTTTCAACTGGTACCAGAGCCCATCGACACTACTGGACCGGGTTGCCGTGGCGGTGCTGCCTAGGTCCGTTGTGGACATATAGAGCGGATCCATGGCCATGCCCCCCCCCGCGAGGGTTTGCTCGTAGTTGTAGTAGTAATGGAGGGGCACATCTGCGGCGGGTAGGTTCAGCAGCCCTTCATAGAGAGTCTGGGCGAGGGATAAATCCGAGACCATGACCGTATGGACCTTGGGGGCGCTGGTGAGGAACATCCACATTGCCCCGGCATAGGCTACCAACAGCAGCACCATAATGCCCTGGGTCGAAAAGAGGCTGTCCAGAACCGCTAGGGTGCTGGGGGCAAGGCTGGGTAAAAGAGAAGTTGGCAACACGATCGCAAACATGGTGGAGTAAAGGGGCTTCTACGGTGTCCCTCAAGGGGGTATGGCAACGGACCAGGGGATTGAGACAGGGGGAGGTTGGGGATTCACCGCGCAGTGTGGGGTTGACTCCCCAAGTTTGTCTGACGCAACTGGGTGATGACCATCGTGTTTATTATGCTACAGGGCCTCTCGAAAAATCCAAATGGTTATTGGGCACCGCGACTTATGGGGGCTTTTAGCTTTGGTTTGCTTCTATTAATGGTGGTGGGCGGCGACGCCCCCCACCACAATCCCGATTCTTGCGTGGGTCACCCGGCGGAAATTCTAATTTTTTGAGGTGCCCCTTGCAAAGGGCGGGGGATGAGGGGGTGCATCCCATTTTGAAAACCCTCACCCTAAATCCCTCTCCCATTCTGGGAGAGGGACTTTAATCTTGTTCTCCTGCTCCCGGCTTGGGAGAAGCGATGTCCTGAGCGCAGTCGAACGGGCGATGTCCTGAGCGCAGTCGCTGGCTTCGACTGCCCGGAGGGCATAGGGAGCTAGGGGATGAGGGCTAGACTCGCTAAAGTGAGATGCACCCATCGAGGTGCCCTATAGGGTACCTCGATTAACTGTGGCGTGCAGCTGCGCCGCACGCCACAACCCTGGTTCTTAGGTGGGTCACTGGGCAAAAACTTTGATTTTTCGAGGTGCCCTATAGAATCTTTGTATTGTTGACACCCCCAGGGGGGTGGTGGACAATTTCCCAATGCAAAAACCAATGCAAAAAAACATTCGCAAAAGTACCGCAACCCAAATCCTAGATATTGCCCAGAATTTGCTGCAAAGTCGGGGCTATAGTGCCTTTAGCTATGCGGACATTTCTGAGCAGGTGGGGATCCGTAAAGCGAGCATTCATTACCATTTTCCGTCGAAGGAGGATTTGGTACGGCGGTTGATTCAATATCATCGCAAGGGGTGGGAGCAAACCTGCGATCGAATTTGTCAAAGTCATGACCAACCGGTTCCAAAGTTGTTGGCGTTTGTCAATCTGTATCGATTGGAATTACAGCAACACCAGCTAAATTTGGGCGGAATGTTGGCTGCAGATTTTCAGACTTTATCGCCGTTGTTACAAACGGAGTTACAACGGTTTTTACAGCACCGGGAAGATTGGCTGAGCCAAGTGCTGGCGGAGGGGGAAGCGGCGCAACTGTGGCGTTGTCAACCGTCGGTGACGGTGGAAACGCAGGGCTTATTATCGTTGCTGCAAGGTGCCCAGTTATTGGCCCGAACAGCACCAGATCCGTCGATCGCCTTTGATGGGGTGATCGATCCGATTTTGCAAGCGAAGTACGGGCGCCTCGATTAATTGGGTTGGGCGGCGAAGCCGCCCAACCCAAACCCCTAGTTGACTGGGTTCCACCGAAGTGTCCTCTAGGGTGTGCTAGTGGTTGGCGCGGTGCTGGGGGTAGGAGACGTAACGGTGGGTTGGGGAGAGGGGGGCTTGGGGGGCACGGGTGGTGCGGGAGTGGGGGTGGCAGGGGGAGGAGGAGTCGGGGTAGGGGTGGGCGTTGCAGTGGGGCTGGGTGTAGGAGCGGGGGTGGGCGTTGCAGTGGGGCTGGGGCTGGGTGCCCCAGTCGGTGCGGGTGTTGTGGGGCTGGTGCTTGGCCCGGTGCGGCTCACTTGCAGGTTAAAGTTTGTGGTGGAGTCCAATCCGACGACTTCAACGAGATAGATTCCCTCCTGGCTTAGGGTTTCTTGCCAGCCTTGGAGACCGCTGCCCAACGCAGTACCTACGGGATTCAAGACTTGGAAATTCACATCTCCCGAGATCACGGTGAGCCCTAGGGTTTGGCCCGATCGCACGGGGATTCGATAACGGATAATCCGACGCGGGCCTGCTTCGCCTCGGAGGGTGGTGCGGCTTTGGCCCGGGAGGAAGGTCACAGCCCGATCGACATAGACCGGACTCGCACCGGGACTGGATTGGGGTTGGCCGCTGAGGGTCAGTTCGAGGCGAAAGTCGCTATCGCGAATCCCCTGGACCGTTTTGAGTTCAATCACATACTCGCCATCTTCGGGTAGCTGGCCTTCCCAGAGGGACACCCGATCGGCCCGACGATCGATCGCCTCTGCGTCTGGTCCTAAAATCGTCATTAAAACGCCCTCCCCCTCAATAATTGCGCTGAAGGTTTGGTCCTTCCTTCCGGCCACTGTGTAGCGTTGAATCTCGTAGATTGTAAGTCGTTTGCTGAGAATTTCGGGGGTACCGGGAACCAGATCCAGGCTTTGGGTGTAGACCACGGGGCTGGGCTGGATGCTGCTGCGGGGGGTGGGGCGAGTGGAAAAGACAGGGGTCGGGGTGCTGGTGTCTAGGAGAATGCTGGAACTGGGTTGGGGGCTGGGAGGGGCCGATTGGTTGGCTAGGATCGATCGCATGATGGCCCAGGATCCGACTCCTGCGAGGGCGACAATGCCAACGCCGATGACACCCACGGCCCAGGGATCATCCCAGAGGGAGGGGGTCGGCGGGGGGGAGGTGATCCCGGGGTGCGGGCGACGGGGGGGCGGATCGGTGACGGGGCGGTTGGCCTGGGCCGTGGAACTGGGCGCGGGAGAGGGTTGGGGGGCCGCTGTGGGGGCGTTGGTCTGGGTGTGGACAGCTTGAAGAGCCCCTAGGGCTTCTTCGGCGGATTGGTAGCGATCGCCCGGTCGGTAGCTCAGCATGCGATCGATCACATCGGCAAAGCCGTAGGGCACCCCAGGGACTCGGGTCCGCCAGCGCCAGGTTGCGGTGGTGGCGTCAAACAGTTCGGAGGGTTGTTCTCCGGTCATTAGGGCGATCGCGGTTACGGCAAGGGAATAGAGATCGCTGCTGGGATAAGCTTGGCCGGTTTGAATTTGCTCACTGGGGGCATAGCCCGGTTTACCCACGGTTGTGCCCTGGCTTTGACTGTCTTGGATTTGGGTGGCGACGGCTTTCACAACGCCGAAGTCGATGAGGACCGGCAGCCCATCGCTACTGCGCTGGATAATGTTATCGGGGGAAATATCGCGGTGGATGATGCCTCGGCTGTGAATTTGTCCTAATACGGGCAGGAGTTGCACCATAAGGTCCACCACCTGCTCCAGGGGAAAGGCGGTGTGCTGAAACCGATATTCCTCCATAAGGGCGCTGTAGGTGGATCCCTCGACATAATCCTGGACTAAAAACAGCCGTTCCCCCTCTTCAAACACGGCTCGGAACTGGGGCACCTGGGGATGCTGAATTTGGTACAGCGTCGCGGCTTCCCGCTGGAACAGCTCCTTGGATTTGGTCAGGGCATAGGCTCCGGCCTGGGGCGGAATGTACTCTTTGATGACACAGGCTTCGTTGAAGCGCCCCTGATCCTCTGCCAAGTAGGTCCGGCCAAAGCCGCCCTGACCCAGGACTTGGTGAATTTGATAGCGGTTTTGCAAAATCGTTCCCACTGGAATCGATGGCTGCATAGGGTTTCGATACTCCTCGGTATGGGGTGGTGGGGCGGCTGCGGGGGAGGGGCCAGGGCCTCAAATTTTTCCTGAAGCGGGTACTTCGATTGATGGGGTGGGGCGGCGTAGCCGTCCCATCTAAAC
>JAYKIB010000026.1:0-11856 GCA_035285005.1 Prochlorothrix sp. | reverse complement strand
AATGGCCCTCACCCTAAATCCCTCTCCCAGAACGGGAGAGGGACTTTAAGAAGTCTCACTCCCCTTCTCCCGGCTTGGGAGAAGGGGCTGGGGGATGAGGGTGAATCTGCGAAAGTGAGATACACCCGGGAACCGGTCTCTTCTTCCCTTCAAAAGGGGGGCTGAGGGGGATTCGGCAAGGGCCGTAGGCCCTTGGCCGCAGTTTCCAAATATCTTCTTAAATAGGGAGTCTGGCTTGGGGCCGGCGTTACTCGACCCTAAGCCAGACTCCCCAAGCCCTCGGTCCCACTAAACCGGGCGATCACCTGCACAATTATTGACAAAAATTCTCATTTTCACTATGGTGCAGAGAGTGTATGGGCACTTCGATTAATTGGGTTAGGTGGCTTCGCCGCCCAACCTAACCCTGATTCTGACGTGGGTCATGAAATCAAAGCTTGGATTTTTCGAGGTGCTCTGTATGGCAATAGACCGATGGGTTCAGTCAATGGATTAAGCAGTGGGGTTAACGTTCCTCAATGACAGCGCGTTTCAAACCCCAATACTTGTGTGGGCCATTACCATCGTCGTTTCGATCAGCCGTTTTGAGTAACCGTTATCGACCTTTAGCGATGATCTTAGGTTCTGATTCCGTCCCCCGATCCGATATCCCGAGCTTTGACACTGTTTCACCGCTCCTTCGGGTTGATTTGCCCCAAATCCCCCTGGATATGACCCGATCGAAGCTGATCCAACTCCAAGGCCACTACCATAGTGCAATCCTCTCCAAAAAAGGACGTTTGAAGTATCTGAAGTTAGCAGCGGGAGGAAACCTCATCACGCTGAAAATTCCCAAATTATTGGGCTATGGTCTCTGTCATCACCTGTTGCTTGGGCAAGGGTTGCGGGTGATTGCCAAGCGGGGGAAAAAGCGGCTTAAGGCGATGCTAATTTTGCCGATCGAAGCAGCGCAGCCCGAGAATACGAGTACTGGCGAAGTGGAAGCTGCGCTGGCGGTGACCGCTGGGAATCAGCTGGCTACTACCCAAGAAAATCTCGACTTAACGCGCTCTAAACTTTCATTTCGGTCTCTTGTGCCTAGAGTGACGACGTTACCCTTCCCCCTCTCTCCCACCCATCGATCGTCCCCCGGCCACCCGCCTGCCGCACCCCGTCAGTCGCCTCAAACCCCCTCCACCGTTAAAATTCAAGTGTGTGGGAAAGGAAGCTGTAAAAAGCGAGGCAGTTGCAAGCTAGCCCAGAATTTAAACCAGGAAATCCAGCGATCGGGCTTAGAATCCCATATTCAAGTTCAAATGACGGGCTGCCTCAAACAGTGCAAACAGGCTCCCAATCTCAAACTCAAGCCCCAGGGTAAAATTCTGAGCCAGGTGAAAGTTCAGGATATTCCTGCCCTAGTTCAAACGCTGTTGTGCCCAAGCTCCCGTGGCAATGGGTAGGTGCGTTCAGGGAGGTGTTCCCCGCTATGGAGGTGTCCCCGCTGTGGGGGACTCCCGATCGCCATGCACCGTCATGAACTGTAACGAACTGGTAAACTGGATGATCCTTCACGGTGGCAGTCCTAACCTTCAACCCCTCCCCCATCCCATCTAAGTCCTGTTAATTCCCTGAGATTGTCGTGCACTATCGCCGTTTTGGTCGAACAAATCTCTCCCTATCGGTTTTTTCCCTGGGTTTAATGCGTTGCCTGCAAAATCCAACCCAGTTCCAAGCCACACTCACGGCTGCGTTAGAACAGGGCATTAACCACCTGGAGACGGCTCCGGCCTACGGCAAGAGTGAACAGTATTTGGGGCAGGTGTTGGAACCCACGTTGGCCACGGTGGGATTGAGTCGATCGCAGGTGTATTTGACGACCAAGATTTTGCCCACGGGTGATCCGGCGGAGGTGGTGCCCCGGTTGCGGCAGTCCTGCGATCGACTGGGGGTGGCCTATCTCGATTTGGTGGCGGTCCATGGTCTGAATACGGCGGAGCATTGGCAGTGGCTGGAGGGGGGTGGGTTGGCGGCACTGCAAGCTGCTAAGGCAGGGGGCTGGGTTGGGTCGATCGGATTTTCGAGCCATGGCAGTCTGGACCTGATTACCACGGCGATCGCCAGCGATGCGTTTGACTTTGCCAACGTGCATTACTCCTTATTTTTCCAGCGCAACGCCCCCGCTTTAGAGTTGGCCCAGAGCCATGACCTGGGGATTTTCATTATTTCTCCCGCTGATAAGGGGGGAAAGCTCTATACACCGCCATTAACCTTGCAAGATCTATGCTGGCCTCTCTCTCCCTTGCATTTAAATTATCGCTTCCTACTGGCCGATCGCCGGATTACGACCCTGAGCGTTGGGCCGGCGGTGCCGGAAGAGTTACTGGGTCCTTTGGCAGTGGCCGATCGGACCGATCCCCTCACGGTTGAGGAACAGCAAGTCCTGCAACGCCTAGGTCAGCACAGCACCAATCGGCTTGGCATGAGCCACTGTCACCAATGCTATGCCTGCTTACCTTGCCCTGAGGAAATCCAGATTCCTGAGGTGCTACGGCTGAGAAATCTAGCGATCGGCTATGATATGACGGAATTTGGCCAGTATCGCTATCGTATGTTTGAGAATGTAGGCCATTGGTTCCCGGGTCGCCGGGGCGATCGCTGTACAGAGTGTGGAGAATGTCTACCGCGTTGCCCGCACCAGTTGCCGATTCCAGACCTGTTGCAGGATACTCACGATCGGCTGGCGGGTTCTCCCCGTCGTCGTCTCTGGGGCTAGTCTCTGGGGCTAGCCTATGGCAACTGTCGCTGAGTCTATCCCAATTAAGCGTGGGATTCCTAGGTAACTGGGCTATGGCTCAGGATTAAAATTTAACTTGGGGACACCTCGGTTAATTGAACTTTTTGGGATGTAGGGCACCTCGATTAATACAGATTTTCACCGCAATACCCACGGCAGAGTTAGGGTTGGTTTGCGCGGCGAAGCCGCGCAAACCAATGAATCGAGGTGCCCTGTAGTTTCACGTAAGAATCGGAGTTGGGTTGGTCAGCCTTGCCGTCCAACCCAAGGAACCGAATTACCCTTTGGAGATATGGCGTGTTAGAACTTGCCTTTGCGGGTTGCATTTTTGTGGGTTGGATTGGGTCCGTCTGTGCCCATGAATTTGGCCATGCGTTGGTGGCGTACTGGGGAGGGGACACCTCAGTTAAAGATAAGGGCTATTTAACCTTTAATCCTCTCAAATATACAGATATTCAGCTGAGCCTAGTACTGCCACTCCTGTTTTTGCTTCTAGGTGGCATCCCCCTACCGGGAGGGGCGGTCTATATTAACCAGCACCAGTTGCGCAACCGATGGTGGCAAAGTGCGGTGTCAGCGGCGGGACCGCTGGCGACGCTGTTATGTGCTGCCGGCTTGAGTCTGGGGTTACGCCAACTTCCCGGTGGGGTCGAGGTCTTAAGCTTGTCCTACTTACGATCGATCTTTAACGATCCAGCCAGCCTCCAAGGCAGTTTACAAAGCCATTGGCTCGCCTACGGCTTAATTCTTTTAACCTTGCTGCAAATGGCGGCTTTGGTCTTGAATCTACTGCCGATTCCGCCCCTCGATGGCTATGGGATTATCCAGCCCTGGTTACCTGTGGTGTGGCAGCGCCGCCTGCGCGGCTTCAGCCGCTATGGTTTTTTGTTGGTGTTTGCAGCTTTTTGGTTAGTCCCGGCGATCGGCCAACTGTTCTGGGCGATCGTCTTTACCCTCACGGCACTGTTGTTTCAGTTTCCGGTGGATCCGTTATTTGGCAGTTTTATAGTCACATATCAGGCTTTTCAGAAGGGTTCCCGCCCGCTATTGGCAATTTTTATTATTGTGGCGGTGATTGTGGCGCAAGTGCGGAAACAGAAACAGTTTCCTCGGGGACGATCGCCGCAGCGCAAGCGGGTTGTTCCCCAGTCGCCCCAAACCCATTTAGCAACGATCGAGTCAGCCCTGGGTGCAGCTTTGGCAACAAATCCGAAGGTGAATCCGAAGGTGAACCCAAAGGTGAACCCGACCCCAGCCCGTTTCAGTGACTCCGACCCGACTCATCCTAGCCCGACTCATGCTAGCCCGACTCACGCTAGTCCAGCCAACCCCAGCGGCCCCAAGCCTGATGATCCCGAGGCCAGTTCCCAAACCTCCTATCCTCCCACGGTCTTTGAGCGAGATCCCCGTAATACAAATGTCAGTGACCTAGATTCTGGCGCTTCTAGTCCTGGAGAGCTTTTATTCCGAAAAGCCATGGTTTTACTGCGCTTAGATCGAGTTTCCGAGGCGATCGCTGCTCTGCAACAGTCCCTCCAAGTCCCCAACGCTATCACGTTCACCCCACCGCTCCCCCCCACAGGACCAGACTTGAATGCGCCCCTCGATCGTGACTTGGGACGGGCTAAGGTGTGGTACGAACTGGGGCGGCTCCAGCATCAGCAACGGTCCCTCGCCCCCGCACTGGAAGCCCTACAGGAAGCAGTTCAGTTAGATCCGCAGTTTGCCTCCGCTTGGTACGAGTTGGGCTTGGTGCAACTGGAATTGGGGCAGCAGTCCGCCGCGCTACAGAGCTTTGTGAGTTTGGAACGCTTGTTACCTCGCCTGACGATCGCGCCCTATCTCCAGGGAGTGGTCCTGGGCCAGCAACAGCACTGGGATGCGGCCTTAACCGCCTTCGATCGCGCCCTCAATCACAATCCCCGTCGAGCTGATACATGGTTCGATCGGGGGTTTGTTTTAATGCAACTGGGTCGCTATGGACCCGCGCTCACGGATTTGGATCGGGGCTTAGACTTGGATCCCGATCGACTGTTGGCCTACTACCACAAAGCCTGTTGCCACAGCCAGCAGGGCGACCTCGATCGGGCGATGCAGTTTTTGCAGATTGCGCTGGCCGGTGATGATGCGGGGGGGACGGCTGAGACAGGATCGATCGGTTATGGGGGAGAGGAGAATCGGCATAGCAGCGATCGGGCCAGAAGCGATTGGAAGAGAAGCGATCGATCTGGGGGCTATACCGGAGGCGATCGCGAGGAATGGCGTTCCTGGGCTAATCAGTCCGGGGTTAACCAGTCTCTAGGATCGCGGGCGATCGAGGATCCCCTGCTTACTCCCCTGCGCGATCACCCGAGTTTCCCGGCCCCTGGGATCTGAGATCTTGGGAGAACTCAGCCTCAGAGGGGCACTTCGATTAATTGTGGGGGGGCGGCGAAGCCGCCCCCCACAACCCTGATTCTGCCGTGAGCACTGCTTCTTCCCCCTTCAAAAGGGGGACCGAGGGGGATTCTGCAAAGGCCCACGGTCCTTGGCCGAATTTCTTAAATATCCTCTTAGGATCGCCCCCTTAGCATCGCCCCACCGCAGGGATACGCAGGGCGATAGAATCGCCCTCGTCAAAACTTTGTGATCGACGGAGGATACAAAACGCTAGGATACAAAACGCACCCTACACCCCACTGCACACCCTACTGCCACAGGAGCCGCACACCATGACCGCAACCGCCCCCATCCCCGTCGTTGTTAATGGCGCAACGGGCAAAATGGGCCGAGAAACCATCAAAGCCGTGGATCGGGCTGAGGATATGACCCTGATTGCTGCACTGGCCCGTAACCCGGAGCATATTGGCCAGGATATTGGCGAGGTAATTGGCTATAAGCCCTTGGAAGTGCCGATTACCCATGATTTAGAGGGAACTCTTGCCTTTGCAGCCCAGGAAAAGCAAATTCCGGTGGTGGTGGACTTTACCCATCCCGACTGTGTGTACAACAATGTGCGATCGGCGATCGCCTATGGGGTGCG
Source organism: Prochlorothrix sp. (assembly GCA_035285005.1). GTDB lineage: Bacteria > Cyanobacteriota > Cyanobacteriia > Prochlorotrichales > Prochlorotrichaceae > Prochlorothrix. The sequence continues at coordinate 6,061 of JAYKIB010000026.1, read as the reverse complement.
GCCTGTGGTGGGGACAACGGGCCTCAGCCCGCAGCAGCTCCAGGAACTGGCGGAGTTTGCGGAGAAGGCCAGTGTGGGCTGTTTGGTGATTCCCAATTTCTCGATCGGGGTGGTCCTGATGCAGCAGGCGGCAATCCAGGCTTCCCGCTTCTATGACCATGTGGAAATTATTGAACTGCACCATAACCAAAAGGCGGATGCCCCCAGTGGAACAGCGGTCCAGACGGCCCAGATGCTAGCGGAACTGGGCCAGTCCTACAATGCACCCCTAGTGAATGAAACGGAAAAGATTCCGGGCGCACGGGGCGGGGCCGCCGGAGAAGGGATTCGGATTCATAGCGTGCGTCTGCCCGGTTTGATTGCCCATCAAGAGGTCCTGTTTGGGGCACCGGGGGAGTTGTATACAATTCGCCATGACACCAGCGATCGGGGCTGTTATATGCCGGGGGTGTTGCTGTCGGTGCGCAAGGTGCTGACGGTGAAAACTTTGGTATACGGGTTGGATAAAATCCTGTCATGATTACAGCCCCTAGGGCACCTCGATGAATTGTGGTAGGCGGCGAAGCCGCCTACCACAACCCTGATTCTGCCGTGGGCACTACGGTCGAAATTTGAATTTTTTGAGGTGCCCCCTAGCAAAAGTTCTGGGTTACGTAGATTTTGTGGGTCTCGGGATCCAAAACCACACCAATACCCTCGCGATCGTAGGTCTCTGTCAGAATATTTTCCCGGTGACCGGGACTCTCCATCCACCCCTGCACCGTTGCCTCTGCCACCTCCAGTTCCGTCATCCAGCGATAGGCCGCAGGTACCCCGTTATAGGTCGTGACGGAGTGAAATCGATCGGTCATGTACAGATTCTCAGCAATTCCCTCGGTGTAGTAGCCGGGATAGTCCTTGCGACAGCGGTAATTTGCGGCAAAGCCCCGATCGCTGGGGGTCACGCCCTCGGGGGTGACGTGATCAAAAAATTCCCGATCGGCCATGTCCTGGCTATGGGTGCGGGCGATCGTCGCCAAGGCCGCATCTTCACTCAGAGGGCGCAGATTGTGGGTCATGCGTTGCTCGTTGGTGAGCTGGTGAACCTGGGTTGCAATCAGGTCTAAGTTCAATACGGGGGCCGTGGCTACGGGATCGGACTTCAACTGGGCACAGCTACCTAAGCCTAGGCTACCTAAGCCGAACCCCAAGCCCAGGGTCAGGCCCAATCGTACCGCTGCACTGAGGGGTCTCGCGGCCCGAACTCCCTGGGTCTTGAGGGGCCCATGCTCCAGGCAGGTTGCCCGATGGGTAGCTAAGTTGGTAGCTGGATCGGTAGCCGGATTGGTGGCTAGATCGGGCGATCGAAATGGAGTGCCTGCGTCGGTCATGGGTGCGTCGGTCATGGGTGCGAAGTACCTCGACTCATTGGGGAAGCGGCTTTGCCGCCGGTTACAACTTGGATTCTTACGGGGGAGCCTAGACAGAAACTTAGACCGTGCGAGGTGCCCTTGTGCCAGTCATCCAGCAACGCTGTGAGAGGTGAGGGGAGGACGAATTCCCATTCTCTGCCGTCACCGACCCTAATCCACCACCTCTTGACCATACTCTCGCACTGCCAAGCGAGGAATCGAGCAAAAACGCTTGACCGTTAAAATGAAGTTCTTCTGGGTGATCCCGCCCTTAATTAGAATTTCATGGTCAAATGCAAGGGCATCCTGACTAACATAGGCCCGGATCAGCACGTACTCGCTATTGATCCGATTCACACATTCGAGACAGTCACTGCGACTAGCGGTAGTACTGAGGCCGAAGAGAGTCAGGAGTCGAATTCGATCGTTCCCCTTTTCGTTAATGAAGACGTAGCATTTCACATCTTCCGTCATCATCAAATCCCCGTCTTTGTCAAAGCCCACTTCCATAAAAGCCCGGTCGAAGAGATCGTAGAGCATGGAGATTGAGACATTCTCAGGGGTGATGAGGTTCTCAGGGGCGAGGTTGCTCTGAAGACTCTGGGGCGTTGGCATGGTTGGAGTTGAAATGCGGTGGTCGGAGCTAACGGGACGATCGCTGGGATTCCCTCAACAGGACGCCTCAATTCATTCAAATTCTCACCGCAGTATCCACGGCAGAATCAGGGTTGGGTTGCGCGGCTTCGCCGCGCAACCCAATTCATCAAGGTGCCCAACAGTGACTCAGATTGGAGAGATAATTGGGATCGGCGTTAATCTCTCCCATTGTACTCTGAGTCCTGAGGTCCTGTTGGTTGTAATTTGCGATGACTCCCAAAGCTCTCATTTTCGATGTGGATGGCACCCTGGCCGAAACCGAGCGAGACGGTCACCGGGTTGCCTTCAACCAAGCCTTTGCCGCAGCGGGTCTCTCCTGGCATTGGTCGATCGATCTCTATGGTGAACTCCTCGAAATACCCGGTGGGAAGGAGCGCATTCGCTACTATCTGGAGCACCTGGCCCCTGATCAAAAGGCCGATACTGCCCCTAGCCCATCCGGTAGCCTCGCTGGTCGATCGACTGATACATCGATCGATCGTGCCCCCAATGTGCCCCAAACTCCCGAGGCCCTCAACCCCTGGATTGCCCAACTACACCGGGATAAAAGCGATCGGTATAGTCAAATTCTGCGGCAGGGGCACATCGCACCACGGCCCGGGGTGCGACGGCTCATCCAGGAGGCTCGATCGGCGGGAGTCCGACTGGCGATCGCCACCACCAGTGCGTTGCCCAATGCCCTGGCTGTGCTTGAAACAATCCTGGCCCCCGAGGCCCCTACCTGGTTTGATGTGATTGCGGCGGGAGATATTGTGGCCGCGAAAAAGCCGAATCCTGCTATTTATCACTATGTTTTAGAGCAACTCCAACTTCAGCCTCAGGATTGCTGCGTTTTTGAAGACTCAGCCCAGGGAGTCCGAGCCGCGATCGCGGCAGGACTACCCACGATCGCGACGGTGAACGGATATACCCGCCACCACGATCTGAGCGGAGCTACGTGGGTCTTAAGTGATCTCGGTGAACCCGATCGACCCTGCACTGTGATCCGTGGCGACTTGCCTGCGCCCCACTATGTGGATCTGCAACGGCTGGGTTTCAAGCGGTTTCAGGATTAAAAGCTGGTGACGGGACTCGAACCTGCGACCGGCTGATTACAAATCAGCTGCTCTACCAACTGAGCTACACCAGCAGAAAAATACAGCAGACAGTATAACACACAGACACCTCGAAAAACCTAGACATGGGTCTGGGCACTGATGCAGTTCTCAGGCTTGGATGACTTCGCCGCCCAACCCAATTAATCAAGGTGCCCTAAAGCCAGTGGTCCCCCGCTATGCAGGGGACCACTGGCTTCACCGAGTTCACTAGGTCTCTTCAGATCTAGTTAGAGGATGTTTGAAAACTTCTGCTAGATCCCGTAGGCCCTGGCAAAATCCCCCGCAGTCCCCCTTTACCCCAATTCATCGCGGTCCTTTTCGTTCTCCGAATTCATTCCAGCATCGACCGATCGTTGTACCCCATATGACTCCCTTCACGGCTCAACTGGCCCAAGAATTTTCCCTCCAGCCCTGGCAAATTGAGGCAGCGTTAGCGCTACTCAGTGAAGGGGCGACGGTACCGTTTATTGCCCGCTATCGGAAGGAACGCACGGGAGAACTGGACGAAACCCAGCTGCGGCAGATTCAGGAGCGACAAGACTACTTACAGGAGCTGGCCGATCGGAAGCAAACGATCCTCAAGGCGATTCAGGATCAGGGGAAGCTGACACCAGAATTGGAGGCAACGATCGTCACCTGTGGCCAAAAAACAGAGTTAGAAGATCTGTACTTGCCCTACAAGCCCAAGCGCCGCACCCGTGCTACGATCGCCCGCGAAAAAGGCTTAGAACCCCTGGCCCAGTGGCTAGAAGCCTGGAACCGGGGAGAACTGCCCCAGAGTCAGGGCTTAACACGGGCAGATCTGGAGGCGGAGGCGGCTGCCTGGGTGGAGGCGAATTGCCGGTCTGAAGCAGGGACAGACGTGGGGACAGCGGGGGAGGCCGATGTGGCGGGGGTGACGATCGAGGCTGCGATCGCCGGGGCCTTGGATATTCTGGCGGAGGGGGTCGCGGAGCGGGCAGAGTTGCGGGCCTTGGTACAGGCGGAGGTGGTGCGATCGGGTCGCTTCCAGAGCCGAATTAAGGCAGATTTCCCGGAGGGAAGTACTAAATTTGAGCTGTACCGTAATTATGAGGTCAAGCTAAGCAAAATTGCGCCCCATAACCTGCTAGCGCTGCTACGCGGAGAGCGGGAAGGGATTTTAGAGGTGAGCCTGGTTTTTGATGAGGAGCGGATCCTGGGTGATCTGAATGCGGCGGTGATTCGGGGTCGCAACCTGGAGGTGCGATCGATTTACCAGGGTCTGGTGAAGGATGCCTTTCAACGGCTGATGAAAACGTCGATCGTGAATCGGGTCATCGGCGAGAAAAAAGCCTGGGCCGATGCGGAGTCAATCCAAACCTTTGAGGCGAATTTACGGGAGTTGCTGTTGGCGGCTCCGGCGGGGATGAAGCCGACCTTGGCGATCGATCCGGGCTTTCGGACTGGGTGTAAGGTGGCAGTGATTGGGCCAACGGGAGAGTTTCAGCACTATGAGGCGATTTTCCCCCATCAATCCCAGGGACAACGTCAAAAAGCAGCCCAAACGCTCCGTCAGTTGGTGCAGAAATATGGCATTGAACTGATCGCGATCGGCAATGGTACCGCTAGCCGGGAAACCGATGCTTTTGTGGCGGAGGCGCTGCAGGGGCTGGGATCAGGGTCGAAGGCGGGAGCAAAACCAAGCCCCATTAAGGTGACGGTCAATGAGGCGGGGGCTTCGGTCTATTCCGCCAGTGAGGTGGCGATCGCGGAGTTTCCGAGCCTGGATGTGACGGTGCGGGGGGCGATTAGTATTGGTCGCCGTTTACAGGATCCGTTGGCGGAGTTGGTGAAGCTCGATCCGAAGTCGATCGGGGTGGGTCAGTACCAGCATGATGTGGACCAAAAGCAACTGAAGCGTAAGTTGGAAGAAACCGTGGAAAGTTGCGTCAATTACGTGGGGGTGGACCTGAATACGGCATCTAAGGAGCTATTAACCTATGTTTCGGGTCTCAGCGGTACGGTGGCGGCGAATGTGGTGACCTATCGGGCGGAGAAGGGGGCATTTCGCGATCGGCGGGAGTTGCTGAAGGTGCCGAAGCTGGGGCCGAAGGCGTTTGAGCAATGTGCTGGTTTCCTGCGGATTCGGGAGGGGAAGAATCCTTTGGATAATACGGCGGTGCATCCGGAGCGTTATGGAGTTGTGTCCCAGATTTTGACGGATCTAGGGGTAAATCCAAAACAGACCCCGGCTCTGACCCAGACGCTGAAGCAGATTGACTTCAGTCAGGTGCAATTGAAGCGCTATGAAACGGATGATTTAGGTGAGCCGACGTTGCGTGATATTTTGGCGGAGTTGGAGAAACCGGGTCGTGATCCTCGGGCGCAGTTTACCTATGCCCAGTTTCGGGCTGATGTTCAGGTGATTACGGATTTGGTGGTGGGGATGGAGTTGGAGGGGGTGGTGACGAATGTAGCGAATTTTGGGGCGTTTGTGGATTTGGGGGTACATCAGGATGGGTTAATCCATATTTCCCAGATGGCCGATCGGTTTGTTTCGGATCCCACGGCGATCGTGAAGGTGGGGCAGGTGGTGCGGGTGCGGGTGTTGTCGGTGGAGGTCGATCGGAAGCGGATCGGCCTGTCGTTGAAGGGGGTAGCCCAGCCAGGAGTTTCGTAAAGATGTTTGCGCCTCTGACGAGTTGACTGTAGGGCACCTTGACTAATTATGGCAGGCGGCTTCGCCGCCTGCCATAACCCTGACTCTGCCGTGGGCACTACGGTCGAAATTTGATTTTTTCGAGGTGACCTCTACATATTCAAGACTTTCTTAGAGGATATTTGGAAACCTAAGAGAATCCCCCCTAACCCCCTTGTAAAGGGGGGGACAGCCTCTTCTTTCCCCTTAAAAAGGGGGACTGAGGGGGATTCGGCAAGGGCCTACGGCCCTTGGCC
>JAYKIB010000025.1:0-3980 GCA_035285005.1 Prochlorothrix sp. | reverse complement strand
TCCTTTGGCTATGATAACTTTAGACCTGGACAACAGGAGATTATCGAAGCCTTAATTGAGAATCAGGATGTGGTAGCTATTATGCCCACCGGAGGTGGGAAGTCCATGTGTTTCCAGCTTCCCGCATTGGTTAAGTCAGGGCTGATGGTGGTTGTTTCCCCCTTGATCGCCTTGATGCAGGACCAAGTGGAAACCCTCCAGAATAACGGAATACCCGCCACATTCTTGAATAGTAGTGTTAAAGGGGTTGAGACTCGAGAGCGTCAATACGATATTTTAGAAAATCAAATTAGACTCTTATATGTTGCTCCAGAGCGGCTCCTCAGTGATAGTTTTATCCAATTTTTACAAATTGTTCATCAGGATGTGGGCATTTCTGCCTTTGCGATCGATGAAGCCCATTGTGTATCGGAGTGGGGCCATGACTTCCGACCCGAATATCGTCAACTGGGTAAACTTAGACAACATTTTAAGAATGTCCCGTTCATGGCCCTGACGGCCACGGCCACAGCCCAAGTGCGTGAAGACATTATTCAGCAACTGAAGCTGCGTCACCCCTACACCCATATTTCGAGCTTCAACCGAACAAACCTATATTATGAGGTACTGCCCAAACGAAAAAGTACCTATATTGATATTCTGAAGCGAATTCGACGCACCCCCAAAGACTCCGGCATCATTTACTGTATGAGCCGGAAACAGGTCAATGAACTCACCACTAAACTCACTACCGATGGAATTAAGGCCCTGCCCTACCATGCGGGGATGAGTGACCTGGATCGCACCACCAACCAGCGGCGATTTTTGCGGGATGATGTGCAGGTCATTGTCGCCACGATCGCCTTTGGGATGGGCATTGACAAGCCCGATGTTCGCTTTGTAATTCACTACGATTTACCACGCAACTTGGAAAGTTACTATCAAGAGGCGGGACGGGCAGGTCGGGATGGGGAGCCAGCGCGGTGTACTCTCTTTTACCACTCCAATGATGTGAAAAAAATTGAGTGGATTATTGACCGGAAGGTCGATCCTGAAACCCAACTTCCCCTCGAAGAACAACAACAGCTGGCCCAACAGCAACTTCAGCAAATGGTGGAGTATGCAGAAAGCGGTTCCTGTCGCCGCATTATTCAGTTGTCCTACTTTGGGGAAAGTTTTCCGGGCAATTGCGATCGCTGTGATAATTGCTGCCATCCCAAGCCCCAGGAGGATTGGACCCGGGAAGCAAAACAGTTTTTGACCTGTGTGGCCCAATGCGCAGAATCCGTCTCCCTGGAGGAGACGATCGAGGTGTTACGGGGGGCAGTCAAAGGAAAGCTGGAGGGACTGGAGCCGACCAAACTAGAAAGCTACGGGGCCGGAAAAACGCGATCGGCGGATCAGTGGCGGTTACTGGGGCGGATATTACTGCAAAATAAGCTGCTCCAGGAGGAACGGCCCTCGGGTGGGCTGCGATCGGTGTTAAAGCTCACGGATAGCAGCGATGAGGTGCTGATGGGGTCGCGATCGGTGACCGTAGCCCTGCCCCAGCCCCTCCTGGACTACGAGCCGGAAGAGGCGTTGTCCGATACGGAACAGTTGTTTGAACGGCTTCGGTTATTACGGAAAAAAGTGGCGGACGAAAAGGAAATTCCCCCCTATGTGGTTTTCACCGATACCAGTTTGCGGCACATGGCCCAGCGTCGTCCCCAAACCTTGGAACAGTTTAAGGAGATTACCGGTGTTAGCCAGCAAAAACTAGAGGAATATGGCCAAACCTTCACCCAATCGGTCAAGCAGTACTGTCAGGAAACGGGCCTGGAAGTGTACCAGGAAGCCGCCCCGAAAAAAGAACTAACCTTGGTGGCAATCAAACCATCCAGCCAGGGGAATTCGAGTCATCATCCTGAGCCAAAGGAAGAAACCGGAGCTGAAACAGGGAAAAAGCTCGGGGACTCCGAGAACGGCACCCAGGCGCTGTTGGAACACGAAGTTCCCAATGTGGCCCTAGCCCTCCAACGCCCTGACTCCGAGACCGCTGCGGACTCCGACACCGACTCAAGCGAAGACCCAGCCTCGAACTTCCAACCCACTCCCCCACCGACGCAGCAGCACATTAGTGATGGAGCCGCCTGGAGCGACGTGTATCGCAACACCTCCTACCGAGGCAATGTGTATCGCGATCGGAGCTACTATGACGGCAGTGTGCGCGATCGGGCCCAACGGCTCAAACAGCGGACCCACAATGCGTCTAGCTCCCGATCCCATCCCAGCGGATCCTACGGCTGGGCCGCCTATTCCAGCACCCAACCGGATCCGGACTCCCACTTCGATCGGGAGGAAGAGCCCCTGTCCACCTCCTCGGACACCACCGATTCGGGTCAGGAGGTTCGATCGGTTCGTCCCCGTCCCTCCGCCCCGACTTCGCTCCCTTCGGACTCCCCTTCGACCGCTTCCCCTTCGACTGCTGAGGAAGCCACCGATCGGCCCGCAGTCACTCCCCCTCCCCTCCAACCCAAGCCCGTGCTCGGTCCTAAGCCGGTGCTAGAGCCGAAGCCCAGCCCCACCACCAAACCGGTGCTGCGCTCCGCCTGGTCCCGCTCCCAAGCCGAAGGACGATCCTGGGACGATGGGGAGGGCGATCGGCTAGATGGGGGTGGTTTTAGCCTCCAGGATGATGCGCCTACTCCTCCACCGGTTAATGCGGTCGCGTTTACCTTAGAACCCTCCGCCGATCTCTTCACTGCCCCCCCGCTGACCCTCTCAACCCCAAATCTGCCCTCGGTATCGGCCCGTCCCACCGGCGATCCGGCCCTCGATCGGGCGACGGCTCGGCCCGGTTCCGCCGCTGCGCCTGCGCTTCAGCCCACTCCAGCGCCTCCACCCAACCCACTCTCCCTCGCCGATCCCACCCTAGTCCCCAATTCCTCCAGTTTGGCCGGTGGTGATGCCGCTCCTAGCTCCGAATCCCCGGATCCCGCCGTAATTTCCCTGGTTTCTGCCCCCCCACCGTCAGAACTTCCCAACCTCTCCACAACCCTGTGGGCCACCTATAAACTCCACCGCAAGGGCTTAGCGCCCAAAAATATCGCAGAACGGCGGCGGATTAAGGTGACCACGGTGTTTAGTCATCTGGAAAAGCTGCTGGAGGCAGGGCAAGATGTGAAATTGACAGATTTCGTGACGGAGGAAGAACACCGGGCGATTGTGATGGCCCTCAATGCAGTGGGGGACTCCAATCTCCGCAAAGTTCGCAGCCAAGCCGACTACCCCTGTAGCGACGAGGCCCTGCAACTGGTGCGGGCCTGGTGGCGCTACCAAAAAATTGCCCAGGTGCCCTCTCCTTAATCCAGTTCTCGTCGTCCCTCTAGGGCACGGGCTAGGGTGACCTCATCGGCATATTCCAGATCGCCTCCCATGGGGAGGCCAAAGGCAATGCGGGTGACCTTCGTGAAGGGTTTGAGCAATTGGCCAACGTAGAGGGTTGTGGTTTCCCCCTCGACGCTGGGATTAATGGCCAGGATTACTTCCTGAATCTGGTTTTGATTGACTCGACGCACGAGGGGGTTGATATGCAACTGCTCAGGGCCAATGCCATCCATGGGCGAAATCAGTCCACCCAGCACATGGTACTGTCCCTTAAACTCGCGTGTTTTCTCCAGAGCAATAACATCGCGGGAGTCGGCCACAACGCAAAGGGTGGCAGGATCACGGCTAAGGGAACGGCAGATTTCACACACCGGATCGGCGGATAGGTGGAAACAAACGGTACAGTAACCCACCTCTTCCTTGGCTTGGACGAGGGCATCAGCTAAGGCCTGAACTTCCTCTAGGGGGCGGTTCAGGATATGTAAGGCAAGGCGTTGGGCCGTTTTGGACCCCACACCGGGCAGGCGTTGCAGTTCTTCGATCAGACGGGCAAGGGGGCGTGTATAAACGGCAATCACCTCCAGGGGATGAATTGAGACGAAGATTAAAGACGAGCTGAGGCAAGCTGAGGC
>JAYKIB010000024.1:0-18647 GCA_035285005.1 Prochlorothrix sp. | reverse complement strand
AACCGATGTCAAACCGATGGCTCGGGGCTAGAGCCGGTGTCAGAGGCTTCGTCTAGATCGTCGTCGATCGAGGGGGGACCCGCCTCAAGGGCTTCTGTCTCGGCGTTCTCGGCATCGGGGTCATCGGCATCAGGGTCATCGGAATCGACATCATCGGGGGCGATCGAGCCCCCTCCATCCTCCAGATCCGGATCCACCGCCGCTGCGGTCGTGTCCTGAAGATCCTGGCCCAAATCATCTTCGATCGGGTCTACGGCCTCGGCTACGGTTTCGGTTTCAGTCTCGGTTTCAGTCTCGGTCGCCGGGTCCATCTCAGGATCGATCGCATCAGAATCTGCCAGCGCCTCCGCTGCCTCTACATCCTCCAAATCATCTTCTGCCTCCGTCGAGGGCATGGGAGCCAATCCCTGGGCCACCCAATCCTCCGGTGTGAGATCGTACTTATCCACATCCTTGATGTCGATTTTCCAACCGGTCAACTTGGCCGCTAGGCGGACATTTTGGCCATCTTTCCCGATCGCCAGACTCAGTTGATCCTCCCGCACCAGCACATGGGCTTGGCGACTTTCAGGGTTAACCAAGTGGATCATCTCCACCCGCGCCGGACTGAGGGCATTGGCAATATAGGTGGCTGGGTCAAGGGACCAGCGAATCACATCGATTTTTTCGCCCCGCAGTTCGTTAACCACCACCTGAATCCGAGAGCCTCGGGCACCAATGCAAGCGCCCACGGGATCCACATCTTTTTCCAGGGTGTCCACGGCAATTTTGGTCCGGGGCCCCACATGGCGGGACGGTGGGTTGGCTTCCCGTGCCACCGCAACGATGCGCACAATGCCATCTTGGATTTCGGGCACTTCATTTTCAAAGAGATAGACCACTAAACCCGCATTGGCCCGGGACACAATCACCTGGGGACCACGGCGGGGCACGTCGGCCACTTCCTTGAGGAATACTTTGAAGGTGGAATTGGCCCGATAGTTATCGTTGGGGAGTTGCTCCCGTCGTGGCAGTTCCGATTCCACTTCAGGCCGCCCAAAGCCACTGCTAACGGCCAGGATCACCGACTGTCGCTCAAATCGTAGGACTTTCGCCGAGAGTACGGGATCCTCCAGATCCTGGAATTCCTCTTGGATGAGGCGGCGTTGGTGATCACGTAGCTTCTGGGACAGCACCTGTTTCGTCTGAATCGCCGCCATGCGGCCAAAGTCATCTTTCTCGGGGGTCACATCCAACACCACCGTGTCTCCCAATTGCGCCTCGGGTGCCACTTCCTGCACTTCTTTCAGGGCAATCTGGTGATCGGTACTGTCCACACTTTCAACAATGCTCTTGGTGGCCAAGACCCGGAAGCCCTCCCCCTCCACATCCAACTCCACCTCGAAGTTCTCAAAATATTCTTCATCAAAATGGCTCCCCATGTGCTGGGTGCGGCGATAGCGCTCGTATCCTTTGAGTAGTGCTTCCTTAAGGGCCGCTTCAACCACGGCGATCGGTAGTTTCTTCTGTTCACTAATGGCCTCAACCATCGTTTGAAGATTGGGCAGGCTAACCATGGTCATGGTGATGAGAACTCCTTGGGGTATTGAGAAGATTCAGGGGGAGGTTATGGCTCTGAGTCCAGTAGGCGAACGCTGAGGATATCCGATCGGGGCACCTTGACGAGTCGCCCTTTCTGACTGAGATAGACATGGGTTTCGTCGCGGCGAATCAGTTGGCCTTTCCGTTCCGGGGCACCTTTAGCCGTTTCGGTGAGGTGGACCGCCACGGGAAAACCTTTAAATGAAATAAACTCCCGATCGGTGGTGAGGATTTCTGGAACCCCAGGGCTAGAGACTTCGAGAACGTAGGCGCTGGGGATGATTTCCGCTGAGTCTAAGGCTTCTTCGAGGGTACGGCTCATGGTTTCACAGTCTTCCAAGCTGACATCCCGACTTGGATGGCGAATATCCACACGCAAGACGGGAGGGCTGTGGTTGGTTTGGAACACGGCGTTAACCACTTCCAAGCTGAGGGTGGCCGCAACGGGATTGGCCAGATCGAGGATGGTGGGAATGAGGGGATGGGCCATAGGGAGGTGAGGAACACGCGGTCAACAGGCAATAAAAAAAGCGGGTTGCGACCCACTTCTGCCGTGCAATGGCTGGCCAAGAGTGCCTGTGTTCAAGCCTGTCCTAGCCCTGGAGCAGTGGGCGATCGATGCGGTCTCTCGCACGGTGCCAAGCTCCTTATCCATTGATCATCGAGTCATTATAGCAACCTATGGGGTGGCTGACGACGGGATAGGCAGAAATCGGTTTTTCTACCCGATCGGTAGAACCGGACTCGGCGGTGTGTTGTGGCTTGGCCGAAGGTATCCTGTGCGACTGGCTGGATCGGCACCAACTACGATGCTGCGGCGCCTTAGGTCTCCGCCTCACGCACCCTACTAGCGCACCCTACCCATTGATGGGCACCTCGATTAATCCAACGTTTTGGGAGACAGCCCACGCAAGAATACGGGTTTGGGTTGGGCGGCGAAGCTGCCCAACCCAATGAGTCGAGGTGCCTTGATGACACGCCCTAACCAATTCGGGTTAAGAACTTGAGAAACGCTTTGGTTTTCGGGGTCAGGAGGGTACGGCGATAGGCATCTGCGGCTTTTTTGATGGCTTCCGCTTGGGTTGGGTAGGGATGGATGACGGTGGAGAGCTTACTGAGGCCAATTTTATGGACGATCGCAGTGGTAATCTCACTAATCATGTCTCCTGCGTGTTTAGCCACGATCGTCGCACCTAGAATCTGGTCTGATCCCGTTTTATAGTGAATTTTGACAAATCCATCCGTTTCTCCATCCGCCAAAGCCCGATCGACCTGATCGAAATTAATCTGAATTGTCTCAAACCGGACTCCCTGCTGTCGCAACTCATGCTCATAGCGCCCCACGTGGGCCACCTCGGGGTCCGTGTAGGTGGCCCAGGGCATGACCAAGCTGCTGAGCTTGTAGCGACCAAAGCCCAAGGGTGAAAAAAGCGTATTTTTAATGACAATACGGGCGGCAGCGTCGGCAGCATGGGTAAACTTCCAATCCATGCAAATATCTCCGGCTGCGTAGATGTTAGAGCCGGTGGTTTCCAGGTAGTCATTGACTCGAACGCCGCGACGATCGTAGGCGACCCCCACCGCCTCTAGGTTCAACCCCTCCACATTGGGGGCACGACCTGCCCCCACCAGAATCTCATCCACAACGATCGTCTGCTCCTCACCCTGTGCCCGATCGCCGGTGCGATAGGTGATCACCTTGCCGGCGGGGGTGGTCTCCACCTGGATCAACTGGCTGTCCAAAATTAAGGTCATCCCATCATCCAGGAGTTGGGCCTGGACGATCGCCGCCGCATTCGCATCCTCTTTGTTGAGCACATGGCTGCCCCGGTGCAACAGCACCACCTGGGAACCGAGGCGTTGGAATGCTTGGGCCAGTTCACAGCCGATCGGCCCGCCCCCAATCACGGCCAAGCGCTTAGGGGCTTGGGTCAGGTTAAAGACAGTCTCATTGGTGAGGAAGCCCGCTTCGGCAAGTCCCGGCACATCGGGCCGAACGGCTCTAGCTCCCGTGGCAATGACCGCTTTTTTATAGTGCAGCACCTGATCTCCCACCTGGACTTGACCAGGGCCAAGAAACTGCCCCTGTCCGAAGAACACATCCACGCCAATGCTGCGAAATCGCTGGGCTGAGTCATGGTGGCTAATGCCCGATCGCACCTGGCGCATCCGTTCCATCACCGCTTCAAAGTTCACCGAGGGCCCCAGGGGGGCGACACCCAGGGACTGGCCATTGCGGACCTGGGCGGCAATGCGAGCGGATTGGATCACACATTTGGAGGGGACGCAGCCCACGTTCAAGCAATCTCCCCCCATCAAGTGCCGCTCAACTAAGGCGACCTTGAGGCCCAGGTCTAGTCCTGCCGCCCCTGCAGCGACCACGAGTCCCGCTGTGCCCGCCCCAATTACCACCAAGTCGTACCGGGGGGCCGGGGTGGGGTTCTGCCAGTCGGCGGGGGAAACATGTTGTAAAAGTTCGCGGTTATAGCCGTCTAGCGGTGTTACAGGTTCTGCTTCAAAGAAATCGGTGCGAGACATGGAAAATCCCCTTTTTTAATTGGTTAGGGCACCTCGATTAATTGGGTTGGGCGGCTTCGCCGCCCAACCCAACCCTGATTCTTACGTGGGTCAAGGGTTGTGGCAGGCAGCTTCGCTGCCTGCCACAATTAATTGAGGTGCCCTCTAAAAGACTGAACTGCATAAAATGCTGCGGTAGGGCACTTTGATTAACCGGGGTGGGCTGCGTCCGGTTTGGACAAAAATTGACGGTTCTAGGGTGGGGTGATGGAGGGGAGAAATCAAGTCATCCCGATCACTCGGGAAGAGGCTGCTAAGCTAAGCTTTGGACAGAACTTAAGCGACTGCTGCCGTGTTTAATGTCCGCCTCTCTTCTAAAGTTTGTCAACGCCTTGTGAGCTTTCATGCCAGTTTTTTTGCAAGTCTCTTCGCCACAGTCCTGACGGCTCTACCGCTACTGGCCCAGGACGCCGACCCTGGGGTAGGCACCACTTTGATCCAATCGATCCAAGGAGCCTTGGTCCATGCCCTTGCCACCATCCAGGATTTAGGCCCCCTGGGGCCGATCGCTTTTATTGCCCTCTATATCATTGCCACCGTGGCCTTTTTACCGGGGTCGATCGTGACCTTGGGGGCTGGTGTTGTCTTTGGGGTGGCGGCGGGTTCAGTGTATGTGTTTGTGGGGGCCACCCTGGGGGCGATCGCAGCTTTCTTAGTCGGACGCTATCTAGCTCGGGGCTGGGTTGAAGGCAAAATTTCCGGGGATCCCAACTTTAGCGCCATCGATCGAGCAGTGGGGCGTGAAGGTCTTAAAATTGTGATTCTGACGCGACTTTCGCCCCTATTTCCCTTTAATCTGCTCAATTACGCCTACGGTCTCACGGGGGTGTCACTGCGCGACTATGCGATCGGGTCCGTGGGAATGCTACCGGGCACAATCATGTATGTGTATCTGGGGGATGCGGCGGGGAGTCTTGCAACCCTGGGCACCGGAACCGGTGAGAAAACCCAGGCGGAGCAAATTTTATTTCTGGTGGGGCTGGGGGCAACGGTTGCGGTGACGCTTTATGTCACCGCGATCGCCAAAAAAGCTTTGGCTGCCAGTGTCCAGGAGGAACCGAACGCGGATGCTACCCCGGCTGACTCGCCTGGGGATGGACCCGAGCTCCCCGATCGATAGATTTGTGGACTGGCTCACGAGGCTACCACGAACCCCACGGCTACCGCCACGGTATTCCGTTTTGGACAGGCTCGGGCCGGCGTAGAGGACTAGAGGACCCTTGGCAGCCTAGGAGACTCCCCATCCCCCCTTCACAAGAGAGGGCAGCCTCTTGGACAGGGGAATCACCGGGATCGCGCCCCTCAACACATGGATCCCGCCCAGGGCCTGCACCCCACCTTCCTGTAACATTTCTCCATATTTTGAGACATTTCGGTTACAAAACCCGGGCTATACCCGTATAAATACTCATTTAATCCCTGGTTTTGGGGGGAAATCCCAGAAATCTACAGAACTTACAGGACTCAGACGATCCAGAAGCCAAGTCTTCCCCTTAGAATGGGGCATTGGAAACCTGATGGTAGGGAGCTTTCAGCGATCGGGATCGATCGTACCGCCCACCCTTCTAGACAAGACCCTTGGATATCCTGTTTTTTCCGGACTGTCCTGACCCCAGTTAGGCGCGTCCTAAGCACAGGCACCCGTGTTCCTAGAGAGTCCGGTTCACCGGCCTATCGTCAGGTTTTCCTATCGTCCGATGGCAACGGCTGGGGCCGTTGGGAAACCACTGCCCAGCTCTGCCCCTCGCAACGGGGCGATTGCCATAAATCCCTGTTGACTATCCCCGCTCAGGGGGGGGACGACTTGTGCCCCTCCCGTAGACTTGGATAGTACTCTGCCCATTATCGAGGATATAATCATGAATAAAGGAGAATTGGTTGACCAGGTCGCAGCAAAGGCCAACGTCACCAAAAAGCAAGCCGATGAAGTAATTAGCGCTGTTTTAGACGTCATTGTGGATGCAGTGGCCCAGGATGACAAAGTAACCTTAGTGGGTTTCGGATCCTTTGAAAAACGTCACCGCAAAGCTCGGGAAGGCCGCAATCCCAAAACCCGTTCCAAAATGCAGATCCCGGAAACCTATGTGCCCGCCTTTTCCGCCGGGAAGCTGTTCAAAGAGAAAGTTGCCGGTACCGTCGAGGAATAAGCCTTGAGCGCAGCCCGTCCGCTCCACGGGGGAAACTTGGCCTGGGCTGCGGCTCAGGCAGACTGTGCAATGGGGGAAATTCTGGATTTTTCCGCCAGTATTAACCCCCTAGGGCCACCCCTAAGTGCAATCCACAGTCTCCAAGCTGCTCTCCACCAGATTCACGCCTACCCTGACCCCCAGTACCAGCACTTGGGCCATGCCCTAGCCCGGTTCCACGGGATCGACCCCGAATGGGTTCTGCCGGGGAATGGAGCAGCGGAGTTACTGACCTGGGCAGCACGGGACTTGGCGGCACAGGAAACGGAAACAGGGCGACCCACCTGGGTTTTAGCTCCGGGTTTTCGGGACTATGGCCGTGCTTTGGCGGCGTTCGGGGGGACGGCCCGATCGCTCCCCGTGACTCCCGGGCTGAGCACAGGTCAGCCCTGGTCAACTCCCTACCAATCCTTGCCTCTACCACCAGAACCAGGCGCATTTTTGGTGAATACACCCCATAATCCGACGGGACTGCTATTTGCGTGTGATTCACTCCGATCGAGGCTAGAGCAAGGGGGTTTAGTGGTAGTGGATGAAGCCTTTTTAGATTTTTTGCCCGAGGGCGATCGCCACAGTTGTATTCCCTGGCTGGAGCAGTTCCCCACCCTCATCGTCATCCGCTCCCTGACCAAATTCTATAGTGTCCCCGGTTTGCGACTGGGCTATGCGGTAGCCCACCCCGATCGTCTGCGACGCTGGCAGCAATGGCGCGATCCCTGGTCTGTGAACAGCTTAGCGGCGGCGGCGGGGGTCACTTTGCTACAGGATCGCGATTTTCAGACAAAAACCTGGGCTTGGCTACCCCCCTGTCGCGATCGACTGTACCGGGCTTTAGACCAGATACCGGGACTAACACCGTATCCGAGCGCCGCCAATTTCCTCCTAGTGCGCTGCGATCGTCCCGTACCTGAACTCCAGGCCCAACTGTTGCAACAGCATCGGATTTTGATTCGTGACTGTCTCAGTTTTCCAGAACTGGGCGATCGGTTTTTCCGGGTTGCCGTCCGCACGGATGCCGACAACCGTCGCCTGACCCTGGCCCTTGCGGCCCAGCTTTGATATCCCACTCCCCCGGGCAACGGCTCAGTAGGGCCCACGCGGTGAAAGATCCGGCAGCTTCAGGGCTGGTGTCCATGCCGATCGCTACAATTTATCCAGATCCCCCTATCCGTCGTTCTATCTGTCGTTCTATTCGTCGCTCTATCCTGTTTCCCCCATCCGATTATGGTTTTTTCCCGTCGCAAATTCTTCTCCCTCGCCAGTGCCAGTACCCTCGGCGTCACCGTAGGCTTGCCCCTCCTTTCCTGCTACTCTAAAGTTGCCCAGGGCGAAGCCATCCCCAGCAATGGATTTGGAGCCCTCAGCCCTCAATTGCCCCAAAATGCCGCTGATTTACGTCAAACTCTCGTCGGAGATCTCAGTCGAACCCCCATGCTGGCTCTCCCGCCCGGTTTTCACTATCGTGCCCTCTCCCTCAGTGGCCAGCCCATGAGCGATGGTCATCCCGTCCCTCCCAAGCATGACGGCATGGCCACCTTTGCGGGGACCAATGGCGAGACCATCCTGATTCGCAACCATGAAATCGGTCTTGGGGAGAACTATCTGGGGCTACCCCAGGGGGTAGTCGCCCGCGAGAGCCACAAATATTCCACCACCGCCACCGGTGGCACCACCACGCTGGTGGTCGATCGCGATCGGCAACTGGTGCGCCACTTTGCATCCCTAGCTGGCACGGCCCGCAACTGCGCCGGAGGCCCGACCCCCTGGGGATCCTGGGTGAGCTGTGAAGAGACCTTTGAGGTGAGTCGCAGCCAAGGCAACCAACCTCGCTTCCATGGCTATAACTTTGAAGTGCCCGTTGTCGATCGCCCGGCCCTGGCGGATCCGGTTCCCCTAGTGGCCATGGGTCGCTTTGTCCATGAGGCGATCGCCGTCGATCCCAGCACCGGCTATGTGTACCAAACCGAGGACTCCCCGGATAGCTGCTTTTACCGCTTTATTCCCACGGTATCCGGTCACCTCAGCCAGGGGGGACGTCTCTACGCCCTGCGTCTAAAAGACTACCCTCAAGGCATCAATACGAGTAATAATTCCTGGCTCGGGGGAAATCCCGGTACTATCCCCGTGGGTCAAAGTTTTGCGGTGGAATGGGTCGAAATCGAGAATCCCAACCCCTTGCCAGAAGTGAATGATGCCGATCGCCCGGTGCGGCACCAGGGCCAAGGCCAGGGGGCGGCGGTGTTCTTCCGGGGGGAAGGAATCGGGTATGCCGACGGACTGATTTATTTCACCGCAACCCAGGGAGGTCCTCCGGCGGTGGACGGAGCGCGGGGCAATGGCCAAGTGTGGGTTTATGACCCACACCAAGAAACCCTAACCCTCTGGGTTGAGGCGGATCCCAGCGGCACTCTGGTGGATGAACCGGATAACTTAACGATGGCTCCCTTCGGTGATCTCTTTCTCTGCGAGGATGGAGGCGGCACTCAGTTCCTAGTGGGGGTCAAACCCCAGGGGTATCTGTACCAGTTTGCCCAGAATATTCTGGATAACAGCGAATTTGCCGGAGTTTGCTTTTCTCCCGATGGTGAAACCCTATTTGTGAATAGCCAAGGCTTGGGGGTGACCTACGCGATTTGGGGACCATGGACGTAAATCTGGCCCCGTGCCCAAGATGGCTTGAGGGGGCGGCTGCCCGGTGTCGATCGATGATCATGGGGCAGATCATGGGGCAATCTGGGTCTAGGTAGCTCCCTGGGCCGGTTGAGCCTTCCCATGCTGGCCCAATTGCCGGATTAAGCAGCTCGATCGTCGTTTTCCGGCTCCTGGGCTGTTTCATCCTCCGCTGCTTTGGACTTGGTCAGTTCGTCCTGGAAGCTGCGAAGGGTTTTACCGAATGCCCCGCCCAACTCTGGGATTTTCTTAGGACCAAAGATGAGAACTGCCACCAGCAGGATCAGCCCCACTTCCAGCCAACCTAAATTAAACATCCGTATTCCTCCACTCAACATTCACTAGGGTACCGTGATCCCATCACATCCAAGCTCATCATGCCCAACAAAACCACTCAGATGGACGCTGAATTGAGCTTTATTATCCCCTATTCCCCTCCCCTCGCCCCATCCTGTCCCAGGATACGGGCACCTCGATTCATGAGGGCGATCGGCGAAGTCGATCGCCATAACCTCGGGGCTTGCATGGGTCACAGCACGAAAATTTGAATGCATCTTGGAATGAATCTTGGAATGAATCTTGGAATGAATCGAGGTGCCCTCAACCCGTCTTAATAGGATCCCCCTGTACCATGGCTATCCTGTCATCCCGTTTAACCGATCGTCTCTATCCCCCCATGGGCCAATTAGCCCGTGCAGTACTGCAACTATGGCAGGATGCCTTGCCTCTGGAACCCTATGGGGTGCCCGAAGATTTGGGGTATGTGGAAGGCCAGTTAGAGGACGATCGTCTAGTGATTGAAAACCATTGCTACCAGACGACCCAATTTCGGAAACTGCATTTGGAACTAGCCCAGGTGGGCCAATCCCTGGATATCTTGCACTGTGTCATGTTTCCCCGCGACACCTATGATTTGCCCCTGTTTGGCCTGGACCTGGTGGGTGGACCGCGGGGCCTTGGAGCCGCGATCGTGGACTTGTCCCCGGTTCATCCCCTGGAAACACCGAGCCCGGATCCGGGCCAACGCCCCCTGCCCACGGCCTACGCCACAGCCCTCCAGGGGTTGCCGAAACCCGAGTTTAGTCAGCCCCGATCCTTGCCGGAGTGGGGCGATATTTTTTCGGAGTTTTGCACCTTTGTCCGACCTACTCCTGGGGAAGAGGAACAACGATTTTTGACCCGTGCCCTGGGGTTCCTCGCGGTCCACTGCCATCGGGCGCGGGAAACTGAGGCGATTACAGACTTAGCCCAGATCCGCCAAATTCGATCGGCCCAGGTATACTACTGTCAAAAACAACAGGAAAACGATAAAACACGACGGGTTCTGGAGAAAGCCTTCGGAGTAGACTGGGCCGATCGCTATATGACAACGATGTTGTTTGATGTGCAGTGAATTCTGGGGCATCCCCGAGACTGGGGATAGCGCTAGGCTAGCGTCATGACCCCAGCGGCCTCGGATTGCTCATTTCCTGACGGATGGGGTACTACCGAACGGATAAGTCCGGTGCCCATCGATGCTGCGGTCAGGTTCTGTCCTTGACGGCGATCGACCCTGAAAAAGCGCTCTCCACCCAATCCGAAATTTTGGCGGGTTAGGATACCCTGAGGGGACCGCAAAGGGGGATAATGGAACTGGATAGCAGTCCGGGACGGCGACTGTAAAGATCTGCTCCACAAGGATTGCTAGCAGCAATTGAGGACATCCAGATTGGACGAGCAATACCAAGTTTACCTTAACCGCGTTTTGGGCATGACCCGATTAGAGCACTACCAAAGTCAGTGGTCTCTGATTCAGTCATCCCCTAAATTTAGCCCCAATGCGGCTGGAGTCTGGGAACCTAAAGCTTTTCCCGGCTATACCGTTGTTACGCCCCCTGGGTCAGAAGATAGCGCCAACCCTCGTTTTTATCGTGCCCTAGCCGATCTCCAGCAAAAGCTTGCGGATCTCCTGCCGAGTCCCTTTGGCCTCCTCCTTCCCCCCGCCAGTTTCCACCTCACCCTTGCGGATTTGATTTGGGATGGGGCCTACACCCAGGCTACTCAGCAGGATGCTGCCTACGAAACGAAGCTTCAGAACTGTATCCAGGAAACCCTCAGCCAGCAGTCCGCAACCGTCTCGACGGGAAACCCGATCCTGCTGCAGGGCTTGGGGTTGATGGTGATGACCCGCGCCATTGGTATTTGCCTTGCCCCCCACACGGAGGCTGACTACGATCGCCTCATTGGGGTGCGGCGATCGGTTTACCAAAATCCTAATCTCTTTGCCCTGGGCATTGAGCAGCAATACCACTTTACGGCCCATATTACCCTGGGATACTTCGGCCACCTGCCGGAGCAGGTGGATACGGTGGCCTTGAGCCAAGCGCTAGAGACTTTAAATAAGGAGTTTCTGGAGAATTGTCCTGAATTTACACTCGATCGGGTTGAACTGCGGAAATTCGACAATATGCACACCTATCGTCGCGAAGCCACCTGGCCTGTTCTTCAGTTCTAATCCTAAGTCCGGTCCAAGCCTCAATCCGGTCTTGGGCACCTCGATGAATTGTAGCCGGGGCTGCGCCGCCGGCTACAGCCCTGATTGTGCCGTGGACACCGGGGTAGACAGTGGAATTTTTCGAGGTGCCCCCTTGCGGATCAAGGGTATCGCTCGGGAGGGGGGGGGAATTAATTGCGCTGGGCGATCGCTAGCCATACCCCCCGTTTCGAGGCATAGCCGCCCATCTCAGGACTTTCAGGCAGGTGGGCCGGATATCGCGATCGGGCCCAGTCTAGGGTAGAGGGGCGCGTAATTTGGGCTTCCCAGCCACAATCCCGCAGCCACTGCTGGGGCCGATCGTGACCAAATTGCCAATGGCGCACCACCCGACCCCGGCTGTGTTGGCGCAACTGTTGGGATGCCTGAATGGATCCCGATCGCACCCCGTCCAGGCCCAAACTGCTACCCTGCCCACTCACCTGTCCCAGCAACTGCACCAGATTTGTGGCTTCTATTGCCGTTAAATACATCAAAACTCCCTCCAACAGCCAAAAAGTGGGGCTTTCCCCACACCAACCTTGGGTTTCTAGGGCTTTTAACCAGATTTGGGGCTGGGTTAGATCGGCAGCAATATGGTGTGCAGCGGTCATGTGGTGTGCAGCAGTAATGTGGTGTGCAGCAGCAATATGGTGTGCGGCAAGGGGCGGCAAGGGACCGGAGGGCTGGCTTGCCTGAAGGTGACTTTCTTGAAGATAACTGGCCTGAAGGTGACTTGCCTGAAGATAACTTTCTTGAAGACAATGCCGCTTGTGGGCCAGGACTGCGGGCCGATCGACTTCATAACATCGGGCTTGGGCTAAGGCAGACAAGCGAGTCGATCGGGTATCCAAGCCAGCCCCCAAGAGGACCACTTGGGGCGTTGGGGTAGGCTGGTCGTCGGGATGTAGCGATCGAGGGGTCTGGACAAACGTTTGAATAGCCTCATCAAAAAACCGGGTCCGCACGGCGACATAACGGGTTCGTTTCGCCAATACGTCCGCTAGGGGGATCCCCTGGGTTTGGGCCACTGTGGACCATTTTCTGAGTAAATAGTCCGGTTCTGCCCCGACTAACTGCGCGGCATAGGGATCCATCACCAGCGGCTGGGGATTATGCTGTTCAAGGACTCGCTTGGCAGCAACGATCGTGGCCGTATAGCCCACGGCTTCCGGCATACAGCCTTTGGTCGATACGTCAGCTACCGGGTGCCCCGCCTGGGGTGGGGCAACTCCCTTCTGGTTCGGCCCTGGGACACCCAGCGCTGGATTTTCATCCGGTGAATTTTGGTTTTGGGGATCTGGGTTTTGGGAATTGACGTCGGAAAAATTCACACCGATTTCGCTCTGCTAAGGCACCAGTCGGACAAACTTTTTCTTCCCCACCTGGAGCACCTGACCCGCCAAGTCCTCGGGACTCTCAAAGGTTTGGTTAGGGTCCGAAACTCGATCGCCATCGAGTTTCACGGCACCATTTTGGACCTGGCGGCGGGCCTCGGAACTGGTTTTACATAGCCCAGCCGCACTGACCAGGTAAAAGACTTTGGCTGGAAACTGCACATTTGCCATGGAAAACTCAGGGACAGCCTCGGCTTGGGCCGCACTACCTTGAACTAGGGTCAGGGCAGCCTGTTGGGCGGCCTGGGCAGCTTCAGCACCGTGGTACTGACTCACCACATCCAGGGCCAGTAACTTTTGTCGATCGCGGGGATTTTCAGGCAGATCCTTCAAATTCAGTGCTGTGAGCAGTTCCACATAGGATTCCAGCACAGCATCCGGGGTTTTCTCCAGCTTGGAGTACATACTGAGGGCATCCTCCGCCAGTCCCACATAGTTCCCCAGGGACTTGGACATTTTTTGAGCACCGTCAGTTCCCAGCAAAATTGGCAGCAAGAGTCCAAATTGGGGCGTTTGGCCAAAGTAGCGCTGCAGATCGCGCCCCACCGCAATATTAAACTTCTGATCGGTGCCCCCCAGTTCCACATCGGCTGCCACTGCCACCGAGTCATAGCCCTGCATGAGGGGGTAGAGGAACTCATGGAGATAAATCGGCGCGCCTTGGCCATAGCGTTCCGAAAAGCCCTCTTTGGCCAGCATTTGGCCCACGGTCATTGTGGTGAGCAGCTCTAGGGTCTTGCTGAGGTCTAACTGGGAAAGCCATTCCGAGTTATAACGAATTTCTAAGCGGCCCGGAGTCTCAAAGTCTAAAATAGGCCGAATTTGCTGTAAATAGGTTTCTGCATTGTGCTGAACCTGGGCTTCCGTCAGTTGCTTACGCACCTCGGATTTCCCCGTGGGATCGCCAATTCGCGCGGTGAAATCACCAATAATCAGCACCGCAGTGTGTCCCGCATCCTGGAACGCTCGCAGCTTGCGGATGGGGATACTGTGGCCTAGGTGAATGTCGGCCCCCGTGGGATCGATGCCCAACTTGACCCGCAGGGGCCGATCGCACTGCTGAAGCCGCGCCACTAGGTTCTCGTTGGGGTCCTGGGTGGTGGGCTGGTGGGGAAAAATTTCGCTGGTACCCCGATCGAGCCAAGCCGGAGCAGGGCCAGGACCAGCTTCGGGAGCAGGCGCTGCGGTGATGTCAGGAAGGTCTGTTGTGGAGGCGGTGGTGACGGGGGAGTTTACGAGGGAATGGTCTGCCACGGGGAGGTTTACTGCGGGAGGGTTTGCGATGGAGGGGGATGCCTAGGCCGCTTTTAACCATATCGCATCCCGTCCCTGTTCCAACAGCATCCCCTGGTAATGCTTGAGTTCTCCGCACCAGTTCCCTATAGTAAATGAGCAGGAAATGCGCGGAATAGGAGCAGACCAGCCAGCTGTTCCCATCCCTGGAAAAACAAACCTTTTCGTTCCCAAAACCTCCCCTATCATGCGTCTACTGTGCCTAAGCAATGGCCACGGCGAAGACATCATCGCAGTGCGAATCCTCCAAGCGCTGCGGGCCTATCCCCAGGTGCAAGACGTAACCGTACTCCCCCTTGTGGGGGAAGGCCACAGCTACCAGTCCGCCGGACTTCAGCCCGATGGCCCCACCCAAACCATGCCCTCCGGTGGTTTTGTCTATATGGACAGTCGCCAACTCCTGAAGGATGTTAAGGGGGGGTTAGTGCAACTGACGTTAAAGCAGTTGGGGGCGATCGGCCAGTGGGCACAGGAGGCTAAACGGGCCGATCGGGGCAAAAAGAGTGAAAGTTTGGTTTTAGCCGTGGGGGATATCGTGCCGCTTCTTTTTGCGTGGTGGAGCGGCCTACCCTACGCTTTTGTGGGAACAGCGAAGTCCGAGTACTATCTACGGGATGAAGTGGGGTTACTCCCGCGCCAGAGTCGTCGGGAGTCCTGGGAAGCATGGTCCGGATCGGTCTACCTACCCTGGGAACGTTGGTTAATGCGTCGATCGCACTGTCGTGCTGTTTTTCCCCGGGATGGCCTAACGGCCGATATTCTGTCTCAGAAGCGAATTAAGGCGTTTAGCCTAGGAAATCCAATGATGGATGGCCTAGAGCCAGATCCCCGGCCAAATTTAGATGAAAATCCCTGGCAAAACTGTTTGCGAGTCCTCCTCTTGCCTGGTTCCCGCCCACCGGAAGCCTACTGCAACTGGCAGCTCTTACTTCAGGCGATCGATTCTGTGATTTCTGCCTCAGGGGGCCGAAAAATCCTATTTCTAGCTGCAATTAGTCCTGGATTGGAGTGGGAGCCTCTTTTTGATGCGCTAAAGCGCCAGGGTTGGCGACTCCAGGAACCGGGCAAGCAAAGTAAAGCTGCGATCGTGGCGGATGCCCATCATTTTTGGCGGAATAACTGTGGGGTGCAGCTTAGTCAGTCCGGGTATGGGGCTTACCTTCAGTGCAGTGACATTGCGATCGCCATGGCTGGCACCGCAACGGAGCAATTTGTGGGCTTAGGCAAGCCTGTGATTTCAATTCCTGGGGATGGTCCTCAATTTACGCCGAAATTTGCCGAAGCCCAAACCCGATTGCTGGGGACGGCGGTGACATTGGTGGCCAGTTGTAGTGAGGTGGGGTCAACGCTACAACAAATTTTGACGGATCCCGATCGACTCCAACTGATTGCCCAAACGGGGTATCAGCGCATGGGATCCCCGGGAGCAGCCGATCGCATTGCTGCCAAGTTGATGGAACTCTAGAAAATCCTTCCGGGCACCTCGATTAATTGGGTTGTGCGGCTTCGCCGCACGCCACACCCCTGATTCTGATGTGGGCCACTGGGCAAAAACTTTGATTTTTCGGCTGCATCCCGTTTTGGAAGCCCTCACCCTAAATCCCTCTCCCAAAGAGGAAGAGGGACTGTACTCCTATTTCCCCTTTTCCCAGGCCGGGAGAAGGGGCTAGGGGATGAGAGCCAAACTCACCAAAGTGAGATGCACCCGATTTTCGAGGTGTCCAATTCTAATTTATGGGGGCTAGCCCCCATCCTCCACTACAAAGCCGTCGCCACCTCAACAGCTCGGGCCCGGACCTGGGATTGCTGCAATTTGCGCACCAGTCGCATGGCCTGGTGCTGATACAGCGGCACGGGCACTAACCCAGGCAGATGGTCCATCAAGGTTTGGGCAATCACCGGAATACACCCCGTTACCCGGGCAATCACCTGCGCTCCCGCTGCCGCCGCATCCGCAGTGCGGGCCTGTTCGACCCGTACCTGCCAATTACGCGGAGCCATCACCCCCTGCTCAATTTGTTTCAATGCCTGAATCGTCGCCAGCACCACCAGTCGATCGCCCACCTGTAGCCGCACATCATCCGACGGCATGGCCAGGGGACGGGCTTCCTGGGGGCGCTGGTAAAAAATCGGCACCACCCCATACCCATAGGCCACCTCCGCCAGGAGCAAACCATTGAGGGTGTCCTCCGCCTCAATGCGATAATCCGTCACCAAAATTGTCTGAAAGTGGAGCCGGAAGAGGCTGACCACATTTTCCCCAAAGGCAGCTGCAGCAAAGGCTTCCGCCGAGAGTTCCGAGGCACAGAGCACCTGGGTATAGGGAAAAAGACGCGCCACTGTGTCCCGAAACCGACGGTGGTAGGTGCGAATGATTAGATCGATGTTGGGATTGGCAGCCCGACTCATCAGGGCCACCTCCAAATTATCCATTTCTGCTTCTGTCAGCGCTACCACGCTTTTGGCCGTACTGAGGTTGACCTCTTCCATGACCTGACTCAGCTCCCCCTCCACGATCGGAAGTTGGCTGCGTAGGTTGGGGTCCGCGTTCCGGGTCACAATCACCGCAGACTGCTGAAACTTTTGCAATAACAGCCCCACATGGTGACCGATGCGGCCCAGACCCACAATAATCACATGATCCCGCTTGGGAATGGGGACACGACGCTTGAAAAACTGAAACCGCAGGGTGAGTAGGCGTTCAGTCAAGAGGGCATACATCACCCCCACAAAGGCAGTGCCTGCCAACGTCAGTCCCAAGCTAAAGAGGCGCAGACCCCAGGGAATGGTTTGGACCTCCTCAATTGCACCGAACAGATCGCCATATCCCCCCAGCAATAGCACCATCGTCGTGTAAAACGAGGTGATGAAGTCAATATCTGGATAGAAAACCCAAAAGAGTAGGGTTCCCCACAGCAACAGGGCAAAAACCGTAAGCCCACACAGAATAAAGACCTGTAGCAGTTGGCCCTTCCCCTGGGAGGGATAGGGGGAGTCGGTGCGACGTTGCCAAAAGCAAATCCTACGGAGGGTTTGGCGGCACTGCCGACCCCATTTTCCCCCCGGGCTATCTAAGCCACCAGAACGTTGCGATCGCCGATCGGGTCCAGGCTCGGTCGGGTCGTCTTCCCCGGTCTCCTGGTCTGGGTCACCGGGACGGGCCGATCGCGATCGGGTTTCGGAATCCCAGGGCGCTGTGTTGCCGGTCTGACCATCGCGTTGAATCCAATCCAGGGTAGTAATACGATCACCCAAGGTCACCTTAGCGAGGGGATCCCAGTGGTGGAAAAAGCTCACCCAACTGCCCAGGGACGATCGAAGTGGTAGGGCCGTTTTGCGCGCAGGGGAGTGCGGGGAGGGGAGCCAGGTGAGAATACGACGGTGGGGCGTGTTGAGGCTGTGGAGGCGCGATCGGCGTAGCCAAGGATGATGGGACCCCAGTTCATGTTGGGTGACCTCGAACCAATGGTCCTCAATGGCAAAGAAACCAGTGGTGGCACTATTGAGGGCTGCAAAGGCAAAGGCCGGCGCCGAGAGTTGGGTGGGTTCAAAGGCAACGTAGTTGCCCAACTGCTGGCCGAGGAGGCGGCTAAGGTTGTCCTTAGCCGATCGCACCACCAATCGCACCTTAGGATTGAGGGAGCGGGCCGCAAGTCCCGCTTCAATATTAACCCCATCGTCGGCGGTCACCAGCAGCACAGCACGGCAGTGGCGCACTTGGCCCTGCTCCAGGGTTTCGATGTGGCGACAGTCCCCCGTGATTAAACTATCCATCAGGTGAGGTAAGGCAGGGATCTCCCATTCCTGGCTGGGTTCATAGTCAATGGCATGGACAATCACACCAAAGTCCTTGAGGATGGCCACACAATGTTGCCCCACACTCCCCAAACCACACACAAGGAACTGATCGGGTGAGAGGGGAGCCGTGACCGGCGGAGCGGAGGATTGGGACATATGGCGTTGAAACAGAGCAAAACGGGCACTGGGTTTGGCTGAGGGACCTCCCTCGTTCACTGTTCAGGCTTTCTACGGATTAGCTTGGGCTGGAAGGCTTTCATGGAAAGCTGGTAACTGTGTCCAGTGCATTGGGATCCATGGAGTTGAGTGAATCAATAGGGGGCACCTCGAAAAATTCAAATTTCTATGGCAGTGCCCACGACAGCATCAGGGTTGAGGCAGGTGGCTTCGCCGCCTGCCTCAATTCATTGAGGTGCCCTAGGGTTGGGCAAGTAAAGGGCACCTCGAACAATCAAAGTTCTTGCCCAATGAACCACGTAAGAATCAGTTTTGTGGCGTGCGGCTTCGCCGCACGCCACAATTCATCGAGGTGCCCTAAATAGGGTTGAGCGAATAAATAGGATGGGGCGAATAAATAGGGTTGGGCGGCTTGGTCGATCGCCGCAGGCTCTAATTCTTGCCTAGGGCGTGTTA
>JAYKIB010000023.1:0-10713 GCA_035285005.1 Prochlorothrix sp. | reverse complement strand
CCCCCCACAAACCCCATGAGTATCGACCAGCTTTTTGATCTCTCCAATCTTTTTGTCCTGCCCTTTTGGGCTTTGATGATCCTCGTGCCCAACTGGGATTGGAGCCGCCGGATTCTCCAGTCCTTCTTACCCTTTGTGGCCCTCGCCCTGCTCTATATCTATTTCCTCATCGGCAGTCTCAATGCCGAAACAGCCCAGGCACTAGCCAACCCAGACCTAGCCGCGATCGGGGGCTTTTTCAGTGAGCCCAGTGCAGCGGCGACGGGCTGGACCCATTTTCTGGTGATGGATCTGTTTGTGGGACGTTGGATCTACTGGGAAGGACAACGAACCGGCGTCTTTACCCGCCACTCCCTGGCGCTGTGTCTCTTTGCCGGACCCTTTGGGCTGCTGTCCCACATTGGGACGGCAGCGATTCAGCAGTGGCTGACCGATCGCCGGGGAGAAGCCCAGGAAGCAGCCTAGGCGTGGGACTTGGCAGGGTTTCCTAGCCATTGCTTGGTTTCCCTGTACCGGACACCCCAATTAATCCCGATTTTGCAGCGATATAGCGGCTCACCCTGAGGTGAGGCAGGATGTTCCCCGCCGGGGGTGGGACACATCCTGATCCCTGTCCTCCGTGCCACGCCGAACCGCTCCCTCGGCACGATCGATAATTGCCCTACCCTCCCTCCACCCGCGCCATGATCCCTTTCATCACTGCCCTCCTGCTCCTTTCCCTCCTGATTTGGCTGTTTTTAATCCTGGCCTGGGGGCAGTTCTGGCGCTGCGACCAACAACTTCCCGCTGCCCTTGACCCTAACCCCTTTGGCACAAACCCCGCCCCCCCCATCGCCGTGGTCATTCCCGCCCGCAACGAAGCTGAGGGCATCGGCACCTGCGTCACCTCCCTCCTGACCCAGGACTACCCCGGCTCGGTCCAAATTATTGTTGTGGATGATCAGAGCGAGGATGGTACAGCAGCGGTGGCACAATCGGCGGCCCAAGCCCTGGGCCACTCCGACTCCAACCCCAGCAGCCCTGGGACTATGGGTACCGATCGCTCCGGAGCCCCCGCGATCGATCGCCTCACGATTTTGCCCGGTCAGCCCCTCGCACCCGGTTGGACCGGTAAGCTGTGGGCCTTGGAGCAGGGCACCCGCTATGCCCAACGCCTCGATCCCCAGCCCCAGTATTTACTACTCACCGATGCGGATATTGCCCACGATCGCCGCAATCTAAGCCAATTGGTGACGAAAGCCGAGACGGAGGGCCTAGATTTGGCCAGTTTAATGGTGCAACTGCGCTGTACAAGCCCCTGGGAAAAGTTCTTGATTCCCGCCTTCGTTTACTTCTTCCAGCAACTCTATCCCTTCCCCTGGGTGAACAACCCGAAGCGCAAAATGGCAGCCGCAGCCGGGGGATGTGTATTGTTGCGATCGACTGCCCTAGCCCGGATCGGCGGCATTGGGGTGCTACGCGATGCCCTCATTGACGACTGCACCCTCGCCGCTCAGGTGAAGGGGACTTTGCAACCGAACAACCGTCCTTTTGCCCCCATTTGGCTCGGTCTCGGCCCTGCGACCCAGAGTCTCCGCGCCTATGACACGTTAGAGAGTATTTGGACCATGGTTGCCCGCACAGCCTACACCCAGCTCCAGTATTCGCCCTTACTGCTGGCCGGGACCGTGATTGGAATGGTCCTGGTCTATCTCATGGCCCCGATCGGGCTCTTGGCGGGGATTTTCAGCTTTAATATCAGCTTCATCGCACTAGGGGCGGTAATTTGGCTCCTCATGGCCTTTTCCTACTGGCCTACGGTGCGCCTGTACAGAATTTCACCGTTCTACAGCTTGGCACTGCCGGGGATTGGGTTGCTCTATACCCTGATGACGATCGACTCAGCCCGTCGCCACTGGCAAGGCAAAGGTGGAGCCTGGAAAGGCCGCGTTTATCCCCAGGGCTAGGGGCTACCATGATTTCACCCTAGGACCTCTTCGGCCCGTAAGCCCGACTGTACCCGCCAGAGACTGGCATACACGCCATTCTGAGCCAGTAACTGCTCATGGGTGCCCTGTTCCACCAGCCTGCCCAACTCCATTACATAGATACAGTCCGCATGGCGAATCGTTGAAAGTCGGTGGGCAATGGCGATTGTGGTGCGGTTCTGGGTGATATGCTCCAGCGATCGTTGAATTGCAGCCTCAGTCTCGTTATCCACCGCACTCGTGGCTTCGTCCAGAATTAGAATCGGCGGATCCTTGAGTAGGGCACGGGCGATCGCCAGCCGTTGCCGCTGGCCACCGGAGAGTTTTTGGCCCCGTTCCCCCACGATCGTGTCGTAGCCCTGGGGCAGCGCCGTAATAAAGCTGTGGGCTTCGGCCAGTTGTGCCGCTTCCTGGATTTGGGCATCGGTGGCCTCAAAGCTACCGTAGCGAATATTGTCAGCCACCGTACCGTGGAACAAAAACACATCCTGACTAACCCAGCCAATGCAACGCCGCAG
The DNA here is from genome assembly GCA_035285005.1 of Prochlorothrix sp. Lineage (GTDB taxonomy): Bacteria > Cyanobacteriota > Cyanobacteriia > Prochlorotrichales > Prochlorotrichaceae > Prochlorothrix. Next base: position 8,228 of record JAYKIB010000023.1, on the reverse strand, counting down.
ATCTTGCAGATTTAGGGTCTGAATATCCTGCCCATCCAGCAAAATCCGTCCCTCTTGCAGTTCATAGAAGCGGAGCAATAACTTCACCAAGGTACTTTTACCGGATCCCGTGGCTCCCACCACCCCGATCGTATGACCGGCAGGAATCTCTAGGCTTAAATCGCTAACCACGGGCGATCGATCGCGGTAGGCAAAGCGAATTGCTTCAAAGCGAATTGTTCCCTGCACCTGAGCCGGCTCCAGGCGCCGAGTGCCCGGTCGAATGGCGATCGGTGTGTTGAGCAAGTCCAAAATACGGCGGGTGGAAGCCATGGCCCGCTGGTACTGATCCAGGGTATCCCCGAGGCGCACCAAGGGCCAAAGCAGACGTTGGGTGATAAAAACCATGACACTGTAGGTTCCCACTGCCAAGGTGCCCTCCACAGCGGCAATTCCACCAAAAAAGAGGGTTGCGGTGAACCCAATCAGGATCAGGATCCGGATCAGGGGGACAAAGGCGGCACTGAGGGTAATGGCGTGGCGGTTGCTGCGGCGGTAGGCTTCGCTATCTAGGCTGACACGATCGGCTTCGTAGGGTTCGGCGGCAAAGCTCTTGATGGTGGCGATGCCCGTCAGATTGTTCGCCAGTCGCATATTGACGAATCCAGCCTTATCCCGCACGTCGGCGTAGCGCGGAGCTAGTTTTTCCTGAAAAGCAAAGGACCCCCACAAAATAAAGGGCATGGGGAGCATCGCCATCCAGGCCACCCCCGGCGCGAACAGAAAGAAACCGCCACCGACAACAATCACCGTGGTAATAACCTGGAGAATCTCCGTAGCCCCGCGATCGAGAAATCGCTCAAGCTGATTCACGTCATCATTCAAAATGGCCAGGAGTTGACCCGTACTCCGCTCTTCAAAGAAGCCCATTTCCAGGTCTTGGAGGTGACGGTAGGCATCCAAGCGCAGTTCATGCTGAATGGTTTGGGCGAGGTTGCGCCAGAGACAGCTATAGGCATATTCAAAGGCAGATTCCAGACCCCAGACGATCAGCGTGAGCAGCGACAGGAGGGCCAATTGGCTCCGAATACCGGGAAATCCCCAGGCAGCAATGAGGGAGTCCTGTTGCTGGACAACAACATCCACGGCCATGCCAATGAGAACCGGGGGGGCAAGGTCGAAGATTTTGTTGAGGACGGAACAGAGGGACGCAAGAAGGACCGTAGGACGATGGGCGTGGCTGTAGGTGAGGAGCCGTTGAAGGGGATGCAGGGTAGACACAATAAATACCTCGATTGAGGGTCGCGAGCGGCTTCGTCGCGCACAACAACCCTTATTTTTGCGGGGGCAGGGGATGAAAACTTGCAGCTGGCGCGGTGCCCAGGTACCCAGATGCCCAAGTGCCCAGGTACTCAAATGCCCAGATGCCCAGATGCCCAGATTCCCAGGTACTCACATGCCCAGGTACTCACATGCCCAGATGCCCAGATGCCCAGGTACTCAAATGCCCAGATGCCCAGGTGCCCAGGTGCCCAATTGAACCAGCAATGACATCAGGGTACCGCGATTCATCGAGCGCCCCTCAGCAATGGAATCAGATGGACCAGAGACGACGGGGCATTATCGCGGCTGACGCTTCGGTGAAGCCGGAACCGCGCCCCATCACGGGGGCAGGGGTGGGATGGGCCCCTGGCCCGGTCCAGGGTGAACTAGACCCAAGACAAGGGCACTACTGACGCAGGTCCAAGAGAGCCGAGGTGCGGCTTTCAAACTCCTTCAGAATTGCGCTCGTCACATCCTTCAAAATTTTGTCGTCACAACGATCGAGAAATTGATCCGCTGTGATTTTATCTTGGAAAAATTCCTTGGCAACATCCACCAATTTCACCACCGCTTCAAATCCCAAACATTTGACGAGAAACGTGGCCAAGGGGGAATTCCGAATATCAAATTCCGAGACCTGGGTACGCCCCACCGACAGCAGTTCCATCGTTTCCTGCTCGATCGCCGTTTCGGGATGGTAACACGGTGTCACGGCCGGCAGCCGAATCTGCCACTCGCTCAAATCCACCTCATTCGCAACCCCCCGACCCACCAAACTGGTGAGGGGAACATCATTGCCAAGCCGCAGGGACAACCCCTCCAAAATTGCGATCGCCACTAATTTGACATTGAGATAGAGCCGCGCCACGCTGATATTCTTACCAGCACGTTGCAGCATCTGCTCATAGCGGGATGTCGTCGGCTCCTCTCGGAACTGGCGAAAGACAAGACTCGGCTCCAGGAAGTGCATGAAGCTGGTCATCTTTTCCAGGGCGTGGCGATACTGACTGACGGTGTAGGTGGAGGAGCTACGCAGGAAAGGATTGGTTTCCGGCAGTAATTTCCAGGTGTTGTTGAGGAAGTCGGTGGCCCGTTCCTCGGCAAAGTTTTCCACATCACGGTTGGCCACACGCACCGATCGCCGCACCATCTCGACGAGTTCTGCATCGGTCCAGTGGAAGTCGTAGCAGGTGTTAATGTCCTGGAGCCGTTGGTGAAGTTGTTCGCTGGGTTTGGCTCCCCGAGAGGATGACGGGCGGAAGGGAATGGTGGCTTCAATACAGGCGGCCATGGCCGCTAACTGGGGCCAGCTCAGTAGACCCGACAGCTGTTTCACGGCCACCAGCGCACTTAAAAACTCATTTTGCTCTAGGGCCAGGTGCTGACCGGGCTGGATCTCAAAAATACGGGAGACTAACTCAAAGGCACAATCGGCGGGCAGATCTTCGGGATCACGCACCTGGAGCCGCCCCCGAATTTCCCGCACAAAGGGGGCCACATACCCCCCCACATTGACGTTGATACCGTCATCCACCTGTACATAGACCACATCGTGGTACAGGGCCGCCAGCACTTCCAGGGGATCTCCACCCTCGGCCACATCAAACACATGGGGCGGACTGTGGAAGCAGCGGTTGGAGTCGGTCATGCACTGGATAATCGTGTCGGCTCGCTTTTCTAGGGCGCGTCGGGTTGCTTGAATCCCCAGGGCATCCAAGGCCCACATCAAGCAGAGCAGACATTCATACTCCGGCGGCCAGTCATGGTAATCCGGCTCCTCACCCCGTAAGCGGGCGTGGAGTCTCATCAATTCTGTTTGTGACAATCGGCGATCGTTCACTCGCCCTGCTTACCTTCCTGTAAGGGACACATCGTTGGGCACCTCGACATCTGGGGCAATAGCCCGCGCAAGAATCAGGGTTTGGGGTAGGCAGCGACGCCACCCAACCCAACGCATCGAGGTCCCCCGTTGTTTTATTACCCAGCCAACGGACCCTAGCCCGACGCAGGGGCATGGGCGCACCTGACGCGATCATCGATCGGGGACGAGACGTTGAGTCCCGATCGCCTGTGCTTTATCAGTCTAACCACTATCTAACTACTATGCAGTCAATCTTGCCGCAATCAGCGGATTTTTTGTAGGGATGGCAGCTCCCCATTGCCAGCGACCCCCGGACAGCCCGCTGGGGGAGTGGCCCTGCGCCCGTGGGAAGGCTAGCGCGCAGCCCCACCGCAACAGACGGTTGCTGACCCGATCGCCAGAACCCCACTGCGGCGGACAAGACCAAAGCTGGCATCCCCGCTACCACGGAGACGGCTGACCTCACCCGCTCCCCGTCGGCTGCACCGAGGATCCTAGCTTCTTTGATGTAGCAGGCTGTTGCGGTGGGCTTGGAAGCCGAGGATCCTGGCCTGACACCGAGGATCCTAGCCTCATAATGTCTTAACAAACCGGTCTGGGTCCTAACAAACCGGTCTGGTGCGATGGGTTAGGATGACGATGCTGGGGAGTGCTGTGCCGGAATATTTAGGCAGAAGCAGCCCCGGGAGGCGGAGTTGTACTCCGCGCCAGCAAGAACAAAGAGAGTCAGTCCGCATATCCTCTGCCACTAAGCCGCCTCGCCACGCCAGTTCCCGACTCACCCTGCCCCATGAACTCTGCATTCGATGCGATAGCAACCCACCGATTCCGCATAACCCCGCTGGGAAGTGCTCCCCCCGCTGCCCCCCAAGAGCAGGCCTCGACTCGCCTTACCCATCCGGTGCGATACCCCATCACTGCCGATCGCGCCCCCGACGGTCAGCCCCCACCGGATCACCCCATTGATCACGCCGATTCCATTACCCCTCCCGTTCCCACGCCCCCAGCTTCCAACCCCGCTCCCGCCCCATTGACCGATCCCGCTGCTCCACCCACCCCCGCTCCCACCGCCCAGTCCCCCCAACTCTGGACCGAAAACCTTACCCTCACCTACGGGAACGCCCCCAGGCGCAGCGCCGATCGCCCCCCATCCAGTCCGATCGTCCAGAATTTCAACTTTACCCTAGCCCCCCAGCAAATCACGGTGCTGGTCGGTCCCAATGGCTGCGGCAAGTCTACGGTATTGCGGGGGTTGGCGCGACTGTTGCCGCCCCAGGTGGGGAGCGTGTACCTCGATGGGCGATCGATCCACCACCAACCGGCCAAGGTGGTGGCCCAGCAGTTGGGGATTTTGCCCCAGGATCCCCAGGCTCCCGCAGGGCTGACGGTACGGGAATTGGTGGCCCAGGGCCGCTATCCCTACCAAACCTGGTGGCAGTCCTGGTCAGAGGCGGATACGGTGGCGGTTGATCGTGCCCTCGATCGGACTCGTCTCCAAAGGCTGGCCGATCGCCCCCTGGAGACCCTGTCGGGGGGACAACGCCAGCGGGCCTGGATTGCCCTAGCCCTGGCCCAGGAAACCCCGATTTTGCTATTGGATGAGCCAACGACGTTTTTAGATTTGGCCCATCAGATTGAGGTCTTAGAACTGCTGCGGGAGCTGAAACAGGAGGAGGGGCGCACGATCGCCGTGGTCCTGCATGACCTCAATCAAGCCTGTCGGTATGGCGATCGACTGGTCGTCCTCCACCAGGGTTGTCTCCATCGGGAGGGGCCACCGACGGAGGTGATGACACCCGAGTTGGTGGAAACGGTGTTCGGGCTCGCCTGCCACATCATGACGGATCCGGTGAGCCAGTCGCCGCTCTGCATTCCCTTGGGGCGACGGGGGCCAGTGAGCCAGGAGCCGGGGTAAGCGGCTGTCGCCATCCCACTCCAGCATCGAGCGAACAGCCCTGATTTTTGCGTGGGTCACTGGGCGAAAACTTTGCTTTTTCGAGGTGCCTAGGTCGAGTCGGCCCAAGCTCACCAAGGCATTAGCCCCCCCATCGCTCACCCTATCGCGATGGGACCGGCGGCTGGGGCAAACTAATTAACTCATTGCCGCTGCCCACATAGACCGGCATCACCCCATCCCAACGCTCAATCATTTGCTGCTGGACTTCCAACTGTCGCAGTTGCAGCAATTCCGGCGTAATCGCCGTGCTGAGGGCACTATTGGCGCGGGCTTCCCCTTCCGCAGCGGCCACCTTCGCCTCGGCCTCGGCCCGGACCCGTTGCAGTTCCAGTTGGGCCTTTTGGGTCAGCTGTTCCTGCTCTAGCTTCTGCTGAATGGCCTGGGTAATGGCCTCGGGGAAAATAAAGTTCTGAAGATTGACATTAACCTCCGCGATCGGGGCGTCAATTTCCTGGAGTTGGGCCCGCAGTTGGCTCTCGATCGCCGACTGAATTTCGGTGCGCCGTGAGGTCAAGTCCGAAAAGGGATATTGGGCCGTCACGGAGTTGATGGCGGTGGGCAGTTCCCGCTGGATTGTGGCCTGGGCCAACCGTTCCAGGGTTTGGTAGTTACGATAAACCACCGTGCTGCTGCCGGGACTCATGCGCCAAATCACCGCCGCATCCAGTTCAATGCCGGCCTGTTCCTGGGTGGGGATGCGAATTGGGGGCGGATCATAGGTTTGGACGGTGGTATCGAAGGGGATAATGTCGGCCAGCACCGGGGTTTTGAAGTGGAAACCCGGTCCCACCACCTGGCCTGCCTTACCGTTGAAGACCCGGACTCCCTCGGTGCCTTCGGGCAGAATTTCAAAAGCGGAGCTTCCAAAGCTCGCTGCCACAATGAGACCGGCAATCACTAGACCCCCGGCCACCATCAGTTCTCCGTTCTGTTGGCGCATGGATTTTCCTTCGAGATCAAAACCAAACCAGACGATCGCGATCGGCCACGATCGTCACCATCGCTCCTAGCCTACCAAACCGGTTCCAGAATTGCTCTGCCCCCTAGGGATCTCTATTGAATCCCGTGAATCCAGGCGATCGGGTGCAGGGGAGCCGCTCGCCTAGCCAAGCCCAAAACAGCTCGGGCGTATCATAAATTGACGGTAGAACTCTTGAGAACTCTTGCGATATCAGCGTGACACGCCCGCCCCAGTTGTAGGCGCGAGGGGCTGGGTTCCCGACTCTGAGGGCACTCTAGGGTTAAATGATCCCAGCCCCTCGCGTTGGGATTCATCGAGGTACCCCTTGAAGAATTGTGGGTAAGTCCGATCGCAAACCGCAGGCAGAAACCCATTCTTGAGTGAAGGTGGGCGGCTGCGCCGCCCACCTTCACCCCCTCAACCCCTGAGTCCTGCGGGAGCTAACTTCCTCGCGTTGGGATTCATCGAGGTACCCCTTGAAGAATTGTGGGTAAGTCCGATCGCAAACCGCAGGCAACGATACAGTAGAACCGGGAACCGTGAAGATTCAGGACCGGTTCCCCTTGCCGTACCACTGGAGCAACCCATGTCCCCCGATGCCTCCACCCCTACGACGACCCCAGCCCTCACCCCTGACGCCATTGCCCAGGTCACCGCAGATGAGGTGGCCCAGTTGGCGGAACGCCTAGAAACGGATAACTACAGCTCCGCCTTTGAAAGTTTGCAGGATTGGCATCTACTTCGGGCGATCGCCTTTCAACGTCCGGAATTAGCCGAACCTTACCTGTACTTACTGGATCTAGAGGACTTTGACGAGTCCTAACTCACAGGATTGATCTAATAAGTTGAGCTAACTCACATTTTTGATGGGTTCTCTATGAATTCCCTGCAACCCGTTCCTACCCCCTGGATCGATCGGCGCATTCTCCTCGGCATCACCGGTGGCATCGCGGCCTACAAACTGTGTACAGTGGCCTCCACCCTCGCCAAGGCCGGTGCCCAGGTGCGTCCCCTGCTCACCCACACCGCCCAAGAATTCATCACCCCCCTCACCCTCAGTACCCTCTGTCGCCACCGGGCCTACACCGACTTAGATTTTTGGGCCGCATCAGCACCGCGACCGCTCCACATCGAGTTGGGGGAATGGGCCGAGGCCCTGGTCATTGCCCCCCTCACGGCCAACACCTTAGCTAAATTAGCCCTCGGGTTTGCGGATAACCTACTCACCAATACGGTCCTAGCCTCCCGCTGCCCCGTGTTGCTCATCCCGGCGATGAACACCGATATGTGGGAGCAGCCGGTGGTCCAAGAGCATTGGCACAGCCTCTTGGACCAGGCGCGTTATGTGGGGCTGGCACCGGGGACGGGGCTGCTGGCCTGCGATCGCCAGGGGGCAGGGCGGATGGCGGAACCCGTCAGTATTCTGGCGGCGCTAGAGTCCTTGCTGGCGAACCAGGGAATCCAGGATTGGCGGGGACAACGGGTGTTGGTAACCGCTGGGGGAACCCAGGAATATTGGGATCCGGTGCGCTTTTTGGGCAACCCGGCCACGGGCCGGATGGGTGTGGCCCTGGCCCAGGCAGCGGCCCATCGCGGCGCAGAGGTGACCCTGATCCAGGGCACGGGCTTGGAGACCGAAACCCTGAGTGCAGCCCTGGAGGGAACCGGGGTGCAGTGTGTGCGGGTGACGCGATCGAGCCAATTAGAGGAAGCCCTGCAACACGCCTTCCCCCGGCAGGATTGGGTCTTTATGGCGGCGGCGGTGGCCGATCTCCGCCCTGGCACTTACCATGGCACGAAGCTCCCCAAGGCCCAACTGCCAGAGCAGCTCCCCCTGGAACCGGTCCCGGACCTCATTGCTGCCCTGGCCCGCCAAAAGCAACCCCATCAGCGGCTCATCGGCTTTGCGGCCCAAACGGGAGATATTCTGCCCCCGGCCCGTGAGAAACTCCAGCGCAAGGGTCTGGATGCGATCGTGGCGAACCCGGTGGATCGGCGGGATGTCGGCTTTGGCAGCCCCTGGAATCAGGCGGTGATGCTGGATCGATCGGGTCGTCAACAGGCGATTTCCCCCTGCACAAAGCTCACCCTGGCCCATCATATTTTGGACTTTGTCCAGGATTTACCCAGCGGGGATGCCGCCACTG
>JAYKIB010000022.1:0-16525 GCA_035285005.1 Prochlorothrix sp. | reverse complement strand
GAACAGAGGCCAGATTCTTGGCATAGACAGGGGCTAAAACCCTGATTCTGCCGTGGCCAGATTTTTTATGAAACCACCCTGCCTTACAAAGGGGGGTTAGGGGGGATTCTCTTAGGTTTCTAAACATCCTCTAAGTCTGGCGAATGCTCTTTGAGCATTTCTAGGGCCTTAACTCCACTTTGGGCGGTGAGCACCTGATACCCACCACGCTCCAAAACCATGGTGATAAAGCGCAGGTTCACGCTATTATCATCAACCACTAAAATTAAGCATTCTTCGGGATTTATGGTTGTCATGGATGGAAGGGGGCATGAAGCGAACCAAGGCAAGCTGAAGAATGGGGAAACCGGGAAGCCACAAGCTCGACGACTGAATCGCCCCAGTCATCACAGTGTCAGTCATGTTGACGGGTCCAGATCCTAGACTCTCTAACCGGCTTCACTCGCGGGCTCTAGTCACGGGCTCCCGTCCCAGGCCCTACTGGGCACCTCGAAAAATTCAAATTTCGACCGCAGTGCCCACAGCAGAATCAGGATTGTGGCAGGCGGCTTCGCCGCCTGCCACAATTAATCGAGGTGCCCTACTGATTGGCTACGGGGGTTGAAAACCGTGATCAGGACATACGGCACAGACAGAGGGGTGGAAGACCGGAAGTTACCCCACCCTCAGCCGAGTCCCTCCCGGCTTGTCCGATAGGGTTACGAACAGGGCTGCCATGGTGGGGCATCACAGCATGACAGTACCGGCTGCCCTGCGATCGCGATCGTCACGAAGTAATCGGGGTGACCCGGATACTAGACCCCGCTGCGATGGCGGCTAGCCCTGAAGGGGCACTGGATCTCCCCCTAAATTCTAGTCCTAGCCCTATTCCTGGGAAACTAGACCTGTACAATTGCCCTGCCCCCACCTTAACCCATCCCTCTCCCAATCCCCGCTTCACTGTCAATTTTTATCCCCTTTGGCCATGGTCCTGTCCCCTGCTCGTCCCCTTCGATCATCGATCGATTCTCCCAAAGCCGCCCATTTGGTGACGCTGCTGACGGACTTCGGCCTCCAAGATACCTATGTGGGCGTGATGAAGGGGGTCATGTTGGCCATCGATCCCCGCCTATCTTTCGTGGACCTCACCCATGGGGTACCGCCCCAACAGGTTACGTCAGGCAGCTTCCACCTTGCAGAGGTCCATGGCTACTTCCCGATCGGGACAGTCCATCTAGCGGTGGTGGATCCCGGTGTAGGCACAATGCGACGCGCGATCGCCGTGGCAACGGAGCGCGGCTGGCTCGTGGGACCAGACAATGGTCTGTTGAGTGGGGTCTTGGCCCAATGGCCACCACGCATGGCCGTGGAATTGGTCAATCCCAACTACTGGCGCACCCCTGAACCCAGCCAGACCTTCCATGGCCGCGATATCTTTGCCCCCGTCGCGGCTCACCTGGCCCGAGGGGTTCCCCTGGTGGCCCTGGGCAATCCGATCGATCCCCAGAGTCTCACGATGCTGCCCCACCATAGGTTGCTCCAGCATAAATTGCCCCACCAGCAGCCGGGGGCTCCTGTCCCGAGCGCGACCCCGGAGGACGGGAGCCCAACCTCCGCCTTGGCCCCGGTGGAGGATGCGGAATTTCCGAGCCTGTGGGTGCGTCAGGGCCTAATTCAACACATCGATCGCTTTGGCAACCTCATTACTACGATTCCCGCCTCAGCCCTACCCGATCGTCCCTGGGTGGTCCAGTTGGAGCATCTCCAGGTGCCCGCCGTCCAAACCTACGACCAGGGAGTACCGGGGCAATTATTGGCGCTGGTGGGCAGCCAAGGCTGGGTGGAAGTGGCGATTCGGGGAGGCAGTGCCCACCAGGTGCTGGGCGCAAGGGTGGGACAGGTGGTGCAGGTGCGGGAGCCGATCGCCTAGGCTTATGGGTCTTGCAGCTACGGGTCTTGCAGCTACGGGTGGACACCTCGATTAATTGGATTGCGCGGCAAAGCCGCGCAATCCAACCCTAATGCTGCCGTGGGTCCTGCGGTGACACTCTGTATGAATCGAGGTGCCCGGGTATTACAGCTAATGATGACAGCCCCTAGCGAGGTCGGTTCCAGAAATCCTGCCACCAGGTTGCGGGTTGCTCCTTATTACCGTCGTACTCCGTAGGACGACCCGTAGGCCCCGCAGTGACCAAACTGCCCACATAGTCTGCATCGGCATAAACCCGCGCAATTTGGCGTTCAATGTCCCACATATCCGCTTCAGACACCACCCCATTACTGGTCGCTTTGTAAAACTGGACGGTGACCCGAATCGGAAATCGCTCGTCCCGCTCGATCGCCAGATCATCAATTTCCGTAAACGGTCCTTCCACCTCGCCGTGGCCAATCACCGCCGCTTCCACATCACTCTCCGCCAGGAAGTCCAGACTCCCAACACTCAACGGGGGAGCCGCAACGGGCATGGCAGTCTCGCCCCCCCGCACGGTTCGCGCCCGCTGTTTGAGGGGCACCTGAATCACCATGACCAGATTGAGCCCTTCCGCTTCCGCAGCGGCGCTGAGATCACCGGTGGGGGGCGGCGCATCACCGCTATCGTCTGGGGATTCACTGAGAAAGTCGCTGGCTCGCTGGGCCGTGAGGCTGGCCCGCTCCCCATTTTTGTTAAAGAAGAGCCGCTGTCCCCAGGTCAAACCTGCCTCAAACACATCACGTGTGTTGTCAATCACGGTGACGCTAGTGCCCTCTCGGGTGGCTAGAATCGTTAAAACAGCTGGATTCCCGCCATAGGACTGGTAATTAAACAGAACCGGGTTGAATTCCGCCGTTCCCCCCTGGGGAATTGGTAAGAAGCAAGCTTGGGCGCTCACCAGCACATGGGTATCACGATCGGCCAGGAGTGACGATCGATCGCCGCTCCAGGAGCTGGGAGCATGGAGATAGTCGCGCAGGTTGTCCAACACATCCCGTAAGTCCACTTTTTTGAGGTTTTCTCCCTTTTCATTGCCCACCAGGACCGACAGCGCATCCAGGTCAATATCTGCCGATCGATCCGCAAAGTTGGGGAACCGAATCACCGGCATCAGGTGTAACTGGTAGGTTTCAGCGGCAGGATCATAGGTTTGGACCTGGATCGACATGTCGCTAATATTCGGCCCCACGGCGGAGTCTTGGTAGCGGCCCGTATCTTCCCAGGTCACGTTCAAAATCGAGAGACCAAAGCGATCGGCCAAGCTCAGGGCCGTGGCATCTTGCACCATGGCTTTAGTCCGTTCGATCACCTCACGATAGGCGGCAGGGGTAGCGGAACGCATGGAGATAAATTCCAATTTGGGTTGAATGGAGTCCGAGGCCAACGCTTGGGGAGTCTGCTGTAGTGCCCAGTTTCCGGCTCCTACAGCACTGCTATCCGACTCCAGGGGAATATCGAGAGCCTGGGCAAGGTCATCCCCATCGGGAAGAGGAGTGGAGGAACCTTGATCGCGCCCCAGGCTAGAGGAGATATAGGTGATCATCCCGACCTGGGCTAGGAGGACACAGCTCAATAGAAACCGTTTCATGACAAGGGGTAATCCTCAAAACACTGGGGCACCATAGGGGGACGTACTGGGAGAGACGTACTAGCCAGTGGACGCCTCGACGCAGGGGGGCCGTTGGCAACACTAACCACCACAACCCTGTCTCTTGAGTCGATCCCAGAACAGGGCGCCTCGATTAGACACCTCGATTAATGGGGTTGCGCGGCGGAGCCGCGCAACCCAACCCTAATGCTGCCGTGGGTACTGCGGTGACAATCTGTAGGACACCTCGATGAATTGGGGCAGTCGGCTTCGCCGCCTAACCCAACCCTGATTCTGTCGTGGGCACTGCGGTCGAAATTTGAATTTTTCGAGGTGCCCTGTATTAATCGAGGTGCCCGACAAACGTTCGGACTTTGGGAGGTATCCCGGTGGGACCTGGAGAAATGAGCGGAGGACCTGTCCCTCGATCGCGCCTATTCTAACAATCCGAATTGACGGGTGGCGTGGGTTACAGTTTCCGTAACGTTCTAACTTGTTGGGTCGGCACTCAGATGTGACATCTCCAGGCCGATCGCCACGGGCCGATCGCCGGTAGTTTTGGGTCTGAACGGGACCTGGGCACTTCGACTCATCCCAATAGTTGGGAGATAGCCCACACAAGAATCAGGGTTGGGGAGTGGGGCTTCGCCGCACTCCCCAATTCAGCAAGGTGCCCGCCTATCAGTCTGGGATTTCAGTCTTGAATCAACGTGAGACTGACGCTCACACTATCGGGGACATAGGCCGCAGGAATGGGGCCAAAAGAGGAGGCAGCATGACGGACTGCGGCGAGGGCAGCAGCATTGGCTTGGGCATCGCCGGAAGGTTGGGTCAGACGAATTTCGCCCAACTCCCCCGATCGACCAATGCGAAAGAACACCACTACCCGCGATCGTTGGCGATGGCTAGACCATTGGCGATCGACCTGCTCTTTGACATTTTGGAGGTAGGGGGTGAGGTCGAACTGGGGAGTCGTTGGAGCAGCTTGGGACGGGGTGCTGGAGCGGGGCAGAGCGGAGGCGGGGCGAGCGGAGGGGCTGGCGTTGCCGGGAGTGCCAGCGGAAGGGGCAACGGCGGCGCGATCGGCATGACGGCTACCCGACGGGCTGCTGCTGGCGTGACTGGGATTGGCGCGACGGCTATCGGCATGACTGCTACTGGCATTACGGCTACTGGCATTACTACTACTGGCATTACCACTGCTGCCGAGCTCACCGCGACCCGGTGTGCGGGGCTGGCTGGCGCGGCTGCCGGAACTTCCCGCGTTGGCAGCAGAGCTAGCAGGGACGGAGGAGGGCACCGCAAAGGGCCAGGGTTGCTGGGGCAGATCCGTAACGGGAGCAGTAGCCCGGAAACCGGACCGTCCGGGGCCCCCGGCACCGCCGGAGGAAGTCGCAGGCTCTCCAGGACCTGAACCGCTGAAATTAGCTGAATTACTGGCGTTTGGGTTGCTCTGGTCCGTGGGGGCGGTGCTGGCACGGGCTAGCGCTGGGGATTGCCCCGGGGATTGCCCCGGGGATTGCGTGACCTGTTCTGGATCGCCCCAAGCCTCAAAAGTGTCCGCTGCGGAAGGAGCGATCGGGGGGGCAGACTCCGCTGGTTTCCCGGCGATGGGCTTGATTGGCACAGCCTTGACCGCGCTGGATTGGGCAGACAAGTGGGAGCGATCGGGGGGCGTTTGGGACACGGCACTCGATCGGGGGGACGGGCTGAAGTCCGGCTGGGCGGAAAGGGGACGCGGGGGGGCGGGGGTATGGACGACACGGGCGACGGAACCCTGGGGTGAGGCAGCAACAGTGGCACTGGCACTGGGCACGGATGTTTCAGCCGAGGGAACGCGAGCCCTGACAGCCGCAGCGTCCAACGCGGTAGCGGCTTCCGGTGCAAAAGAGGCTTCTAGGGGGTGGGCTTCGGGTTGGGAGAGGGTTTGCGCAGGACTCAGGGCAACGGGAGGCACCTCAACGAGGGGAAGCCAGTCCGTCCCACGATCGGTGGGCTCGGCGATCGGGATAATGGGAGTCTCTTGGTTGAAGGACCAGAGAAACGGGACGGTTTGGGCCACGGTGGAGAGGGCCAGAAGCAGCGGTAAGGGCCGCGATCGATCGTGTTTCTTCTGGAGTTCTGCGGGTGAAAAAACGCGCCGTTGGGGATACATCACAACGCGTCGTCCGGTGTAGATCATTTCCATAGTGTCGCCCCCTGAGGCTAAGAGTTACGGATGGGCACCTCGATTAATTGGGTTGCGCGGCAAAGCCGCGCAACCCAACCCTGATTCTGCGGTCGGCACTCCGGTGAAAATTTGAATTAATCCAGGTGCCCGGATGGTTGACGGATGGTTTTGAGTTCTGTGGTAGGACGTTCCTAATTGGCTTCGTAGCGCGGGGGGGGGTAACCGGATTCTGAGGCAGAGTCGCTATAGTATCTGAAGCATCTGATCAGGCAGCCCCCTATCAGTCAACCCCCATAACCCACCATGACCCAATCCCTTCCCCCTAATCCCAAGATCAGCCTCACCCAAGCCCACAGCTACGATCGATCCCACCTCGATCGTGCCCTCCAACACACCCTCGATCCCTGGGGCGGCATGGCCCACTTTGTTAAACCGGGCGATCGGGTCTTGCTCAAACCGAACCTGCTCACCGGGTCTCGCCCCACTAAAGACTGTGTGACGCGCATTGATTTTGTTGCCGCGATCGCCCGCCAAGTCCAAGCCGTAGGCGGCAAGCCCTTCCTGGGAGATAGTCCCGCCTTTGGGTCAGCCCTGGGAGTCGCCAAAGCCAACGGATACGGCCCCCTCCTGGAAGAGTTAAACATTCCTGTGGTGGAATTTAGCGGCAAACGCTACAGCATCGAGAACCCGGACTTTAATCACCTGCGCCTCTCCAAGGAAGCGATGGAGGCGGATGTGGTCATCAATATCCCCAAGGTGAAATCCCACATGCAATTGACCCTAACCCTGGGGGTCAAGAATCTCTTCGGCTGTGTTCCCGGCAAAATGAAAGCCTGGTGGCACCTGGAAGCGGGCAAGGATCGGGAGCGCTTTGGCACGATGCTGGTGGAGACGGCTCGGGCGATCGGTCCAGATTTAACGATCGTGGATGGCATTGTGGGCCATGAGGGTAACGGTCCTAGCGGGGGCGAACCTCGGGATTTGGGACTCTTGGCCGCCTCCGATCATGTGTTTGCCCTCGATCGCGTGCTCACGGAAATTCTGGGGGTTGACCCAGCCACGGTGCCCACGATCGTCGCAGCCCAGCAGCTGGGGCTATGTCCCGACTTCAGCGCCATGCAGTTTCCCCAAGAGACGATCGAGACGCTGCGGGGTCCGGATTGGCGCTTACCGGATAACTTGATGCCGATCGACTTTGGTGCGCCCCGAGTCCTCAAGTCCACCTTTAAGCACCTGTATATTCGCTTCATCAAGGAACCCATGGAAGCCTATCGGGTGGGCTAGCCCGTCGGGGGTGCTAACCAGGCACCTTAACCCTCACCTCTCGATGCACCCCACCTCGACGCATGACGCTGCCCTAGGCTTGGGCCGCTTCGCGGCCCAAGCTCTAGCCCTGCCGTGGATACGGCAATGAAAATCGGCATTAGAGCACCTCAATTCCTTACCACCGTCCCAACACACCGGTCCGTTGACCCAGACCCAACCCCTCAACTCCCATGGCCTTTCCGAATTGCTTGACTCGCTGGATCGATCGCTGGATCGATCGCCCAAAAACAGTCACCACCTTGCAAACCTCCCAACCGAGCCCTAGTCTCCGCCCTCCGCAGGGAAGTCCACCCAGCTCCCCCTCCCCACACCCCAGTCTCCCAATCCATCGCCATCATTGGCTTTGGTCCCACCAAATCCTGGGCTTTACGCTTGCCTCCTTCAAGATTACACCCCCTCATCTTGCTCCACTCAGAATTGCGCTCATTTTTGCCCTGGGTCTGGGCCTCAGTGGTTGCATCACCATCAATGTCACGGCCCAGACCGTCCCCACGGTACCCGATGATCTGGAAACCCAGGTTTTGGAAATTGTCCAGAATCATCCAGAGGTGATCCTCGCACCGCTCCAGGACTGGCCCCGATCGACTGCTCAGACTCTGACTCAGTCTACTCCGGCTCAGTCTTCCCAAGCCGCCGTCCCATCCCAGGCCGGCCCGTCCCAATTCACCACAGCACAACCCCCACGGCCCGCCCCATCCGAAACGGGTGCAACCCAGCCATAGCGCTGAGTCAACCGGGCCATAGGGTCACCCACCCTCCAGGACATGGCAGCATCCGAGACAGGACAGCCGCCCCGTTGCCCTGCCTGTCTGCTCCATCGCACCGATCGCCACCTGGCATAATGGGGACTGCCCACCCCACAGCCCTACCCATCCCCTAGCCCTATCCCCCTAGCTTTATGGTTCGTTTTTACCGTCTTGCCCTCTCTTGTCTGCTCGGTCTGGCCCTGACCGGTTGCACCACCCTCAGCACCCGTGCCCAAACCCTATCCCCCTCCGAAGATCTCCCCTCCGATCTAGAGGCACAGGTTTTGCAGATTATTCGGGAAAATCCAGAGGTCATTCTCGAATCTCTCCAAGAGTACCAGCGTGCCCAGCAAGAACAGCAACGCCAAGCCCAACGCCAGCTTTTCGAGCAAATGACGGCAGATGTGGATCAGTTTATTGGTCAGTCCCCCACCCTCGGCTCCCCCGATCGCAAGATTGTGTTAGTGGAGTTCTCCGACTTCCAATGCCCCTTCTGTGCCCAGGCCCAAGCCGTCTTGAAAGCCTTTATGGATAAGAACGGCGATCGGGTCACCTTGGTTTACAAACACTTCCCCCTCACGGAAATTCACCCCGAAGCCCTACCCGCCGCCGCCGCCGCTTGGGCAGCCCAGCAGCAGGGCCAATACTGGGCCTTCCATGATGCGTTGTTTGCCCAGCAGCAGTCCTTAGGAGAAGCTCGCTATGGGGAGATTGCTCGGGATTTAGACCTAGATTTGGAGCAGTTCGACCGCGATCGAACCAGTCCCGCAGCATTACGTGCTATTAACCAGGATCGCGCCCTTGCAATTCAGATGGGCCTGCGGGGCACTCCCAGCTTGTTTCTGAACGGTAACCCAATCGAGCTACCCCTGACCGAAGAAAAGCTGGAATCACTGATTGCAGAGCTGTAGTTACCCTAGGGGGCACCTCGATTAATCCAGATTTTCACCGCAGTACCCCCGGCAGAATTAGGGATATGGCGCACGGCTTCGCCGCGCACCACAATTAATCGAGGTGCCCCAGAGCTAATTTATAAATTAAATCTTAAGTGATCTGAAATGACTACAGGGTAAGGGTCCCAGACGATCGCCTATACCTGTGACAATTTCTTGGAAAGCCTACTATACGGGCATTTCAGCGACCTATCCAATTAGCTCCTAGCAGAGCAGGAACCATTCAGTAGTCACGCGGTAACGCCCACAACACACCTCGATGCAGTGAGCTAGACCGTGCAGCTACCGACCCAGCGGCCCTGCGTCCTGGGTCAGTCTCGGAATAATAGGCTTCTTGGTCGAGGTGTCCTACGGTCGCAACGCCTCACACAACGGTGTGTCAGGCTCAGTCAATCCAGAACAGTCGATCGGTGCGTTACTGCCTACGATCCCCAAATACAGGTCCTAGAACACTATGACTGTCCCCCCTTCTGGTCCCGTTTCGTCCTTTGTGATTGCCAACATTTACACACGCGCCCTAGATTCAGGCCGGTTAACCTGTAGCGATCGCCAATATATCCGCGATGCCATTCTGTCCTGCGCCCTCAATAGTGATGACTGTCAACGCCTCGATCGACTCATCTACGGGCTGCAGCGGGGTCGGCTGCTGTTGTACCAAAACAATGGAGAACCGTGCCTCCAGCCCTGTTGCTGCCATGAGGCTACTGCTACGACAACCGGAAGTTATCGGGAAGCCTATTCATCCTGTTAAGCGAAGATTTGGAAGGGCACCTCGAACAATTCAACTTGCTACCACGGTGTCCACGACACAGTCAGGGTCGTAGCCGGCGGCGGCGCCGCCCACACCAGCCCTCCCTCTGAAACCCTGATTCTGACAGGGAGCCTCGGTCCCACGCTGTCCTCACAGACCTGCCCGCTGCGAGACACCGAATCTCTTTAAAATGGGGACTGAAGTTAAAAGGAACAATCGTTCATGCTCAGCCTACGTTCTCTTGGGTTTTTACTGATTTGGTTGGGATTTCTCGGTTATGGCTTCCTTTTTGCGCCCCCCGATGATCCTGCCACCGCCGATCTCATTCAGAAACTCTCGATCGGCCAGTGGGAGGGTCTGAATCCCCTGCTCATCGGCCTCTTCAATATTATGGGCCTGTGGCCCCTGCTCTACGGCTCCGTGATGCTAGCCGATGGCCATGGTCAAACCCGCAAAGCATGGCCTTTTTTACTCGGATCCTTTGCCCTGGGAGCCTTCACCATTCTCCCCTACGTGGCCCTACGCCAACCCAGCCCCACCTGGAACGCAGCTGGGGCACCGGGCAAAAGCCCCACCTTGCGGGGTGTCAAGTTCTTTGAGTCCAAGCTGGTCGCCGTGCTAGTGCTGGTGAGCGCTGTGGCTTTCCTCACTTACGGCCTATTTTGGGGTAACTGGTCTGATTTTGTAGGCCAATGGCAGACTAGCCGCTTTATTCATGTGATGAGCTTAGATTTCTGCTGTTTGAGTCTGCTATTCCCGGCCCTACTCGGGGATGACCTGTCCCGCCGAGGAGTGACGAACCCGATCGTATTCTGGACGATCGCAGCCCTGCCGCTCCTGGGTCCAGCCCTATATTGGGTTGTCCGCCCACCGCTGAAGGCGTAGTCAGAATCCGGCTGAGAGGACAGCAAAACCGAGGGGCCCTCGCTGCGCGAGGGCCCCTCGGTCCAAACTTACCAGTTGCAAACTTGCTTGCTGCAAACTTGTTTGCTACAAACTTACCGGTTGCAAACTTGCCGGTTGCAAACTTGCTTGCTACAAACCTGCCCGTTACAACGGGGCGGCGACGCCTTACACCTTTGTGCGATCGGTCAAGATCTCGTAGCCGTCTTCCGTCACCAACACCGTATGCTCAAACTGGGCCGAGAGACGACGATCCACCGTGACCACCGTCCACTTGTCCCGCAGCACCCGAGTCCGCGTCGACCCCGCATTGAGAATCGGCTCGATCGCCAGGGTCATCCCGGCCCGAAGCCGCACATTAGGCATTTCCCGCGTGCGGAAGTTAAACACCGACGGTTCCTCGTGGAGGTTACGACCTACCCCATGGCCCGTGTAGTCGCGGACAATACTGAAACCATGGCTCTCAGCATGATCCTGGACCGCTCCGGCAATATCCAGCAGACAGTTACCCGCCTTGACCTGGGCAATCCCCTTATAGAGGGACTCCTCGGCAACCCGGATTAACTTGGCAGCATCGGGCTTAACCGCCCCCACACCGATCGTGATGCAGGAATCACCATGAAACCCCTGGTAGTAAGCTCCGGTGTCAATTTTGACCACATCCCCTTCGCGGATTGTCTTCTTGCGATTCGGGATACCGTGGACCACCTCATTATTAATGCAGGAGCAGATGGAACAGGGGAAGCCATGATAGCCCTTAAAGCTGGGGGTTGCTCCCATTTCGCGGATTCGCTTTTCCGCATGAACATCTAAATCCCAGGTGGTCATCCCCGGTTCAACAATTTCTGAGATTTCTTTCAGGACAGTCGCTACAATCCTGGAAGCCTCCCGCATAATCTCAATTTCGCGCTTAGATTTGAGTTCGATGCCCTTGGGCTGCTTGGTGATACGCGGGCCAGCGGCAGCAGTGGAAGTCGTCGGCTGGGCCAGGAGGTTACCAAAAATATTCATGGAAGTGGTGTTTAACGTGCCTGTGGGAGGGTTAAGCGGGGAGATTCAGATTCGTGGAGCCTAAGGCATCAGATTCCGCCAGGATGAGCATCAAGAATCCCAAGGTCAGAGTTCCCCATTATGCTCTACTAGGCTAACAGATTCCTTTACGAAAGCGACCGATTTCCCCAGACTTTAGCAATATTTCTGTTGCGAAACTCTGGGGTGTGAAACGAGTCCCCCTCGCGTCCCGCTTCAAAACCAGCCCGATCGTTAAGATTGATGGGCAGGGATACGGAACCGGTCAGTTGCCCGGGAAGTCTGAAAGAGCATGATGCCCTTCACGGCAGTTCCATAGGCAGCTAGGGCTTCGGTGAGGCTGGATGTACCCCGCCGGGGGCAGGGTACATTCCGATCCTTGCACCTCATACAACTGATAGCCGGGCACCTCGAAAAATTCAAATTTCTACCACGGTGTCCACGGCACAATCAGGTTTGAGGCCGGCGGCGACGCCGCCGGCCTCAATTGATCGAGGTGCCCAGCCGCTATGGAGCAGACGGAATTGTAAATTGTTCCAGCTGCCCCCATTTTGTCCACCCTTCAGCGGACTTCAAATTACTATGCAGACCTTAACTCGTTTGGCGCTCCCCCTCAGTGTGGCGATCGCCACCACCATCTCCGCCACCCTCGCGCCCCCTGCCCTAGCCGATCGCGAAGATGGCATTGAAAAGATTGAAGCGGTGGTTGAAGTCTTTGAGGAGATTATGGACGATCGGGATACCCGCATCCCCCGCAGTCTGATCGAGAGCAGTGTGGGTATTGCAGTAATTCCTGACCTCGCCCAGGGGGGATTTATTATCGGTGGGAAGCGGGGCAAAGGGCTACTGGTGGTGCGTCAAGACGACGGCAGTTGGAGCCATCCCGCCTTCCTGACGCTGACCGGCGGCAGCATTGGCCTACAGGTGGGGGGCAAGTCCAGCGATGTCATTTTGCTGTTTCGGACCCAGGATGCACTGGAGAATCTGATTGATGGCAACTTCGAGTTTGGTGTTAGTGCCTCGGGGACCGCTGGCCCGGTGGGTGAAACTGCGCTGGATCCTGCGGAGACCTTTGGGGATGTTCTGTCCTACTCCCGCAGTTCGGGGTTATTTGGAGGGGTGGCCCTGGAAGGGGGAGATTTGGACTTTGATGACGATCGCAATGAGGACTTTTACGATCACGACGATGTGACGGCTGCGCAAATTTTTCAAGGTCACAATCTCGATGTGCCCAGTGCAGTGGATGATCTGTGGGACTTCCTCAGCCTACATTCCAGTGCTCCCAGTGCCAGCAGCATTCGTAACGCCAGCAGCACCAGTCCTGCCCCCACTCCCACCCCCCACAGCAATCATCACAACGTCGATCGCACCACAGACACCGCCGATCGTACCCTGACAACTGAATCGGGCCTATCGTGTACGGCAACCTACAGCAAAAATATTGGCCCCCTGGACAATGTACGGGCAGCAAAGAATGCAGCACGGCAGCGCATCGAAGAAGCCTGCGGGGGGCTGAGTGTTTATCAGGCCGAGTTTCGGATGCATGGCCCCGTGCAGGAGTCTCCCTATGTGACCAATACGGATGGGAGTTGGACGTTTACCTTTACGGGAGGTACGCCCGGTTGGGAAGCGGCGGGAACCCGGCCGGAGGTCCACAGTGTTGTGACGGTTTATCCCAATGGGGATGTGGTGGTGGATAGCTTGGAGTTGCATTAGCTCGATCGGGGTGCTCGGGGTGCATTGCCGCGATCGCGTCAGGTCTTCACCGCAATGCAGCCCACCTCCGCCGGGGTACAGTCTAATCCCTATCCCTCGTACAACGGATCACTGCGATAAAAACTGAAGGACACCTCGATTAATTGGGTTGGGCGGCGAAGCCGCCCAACCCAACCCTGGTTCTTGCGTGGGTCACTGGACGAAAACGTTTCGATTAATTGTGGCCGGCGGCGAAGCCGCCGGCCACAACGCTGATTCTGCCGTGGGCACTGCGGTAGAAATTTGAACTTTTCGAGGTGCCCTAAAGCTGCATTATGATGTGAAAAAAGCCCCCACCTTTCCGGTGGGGGCTTTTGAGTGAGCTAGCTAGGGGTGCCGAAGCATCCCTAGGTATAGCTGAGATTTAGCCGAACTTGCTGGCCGTGGAGGCAATCAAGAAGGCTGCGTAGGTCAGGATATAGCCGATCGAGAAGTGGGCCAGACCGACAACACGAGCTTGAACGATGGACAGAGCAACCGGCTTATCCTTCCAGCCAACCAGGTTAGCCAGAGGAGTACGCTGGTGCGCCCAGACGATCGTCTCGATCAATTCCTGCCAGTAACCCCGCCAGGAGATCAAGAACATGAAGCCCGTTGCCCAGACCAGGTGGCCGAACAGGAACATCCACGCCCAGACCGCAAGGTTGCTGGTCCCAAAGGGATTGTAGCCATTGATCAACTGAGCCGAGTTCAGCCACAGATAATCACGGAACCACCCCATCAGGTAAGTGGAAGACTCGTTGAACTGAGCCACGTTGCCCTGCCAAATGGCGAGGTGCTTCCAGTGCCAGTAGAAGGTTAACCAACCCGCAGTGTTTAAGGCCCAGAACACAGCCAGGTAGAAAGCGTCCCATGCGGAGATATCGCAGGTACCGCCACGACCGGGGCCGTCACAGGGGAAGCTGTAGCCGAAATCTTTCTTGTCGGGCATCAGCTTAGAACCCCGAGCATCCAACGCACCCTTGACCAGGATCAGCGTGGTGGTGTGGAGACCCAGAGCGATGGCATGGTGGACCAAGAAGTCACCAGGGCCAATGGTCAGGAACAGAGAGTTGGCACCAGAGTTAATGGCATCCAACCAGTAGTGAGGACCAGCGATGTTGGCGCTAGCAATGGAGGCAGCACTGTCAGGGTTAGCCAACAGCACATCAAAGCCGTAGAGGGCTTTACCGGATGCAGCTTGCACAAACTGGGCAAAGACCGGCTCCACCAGGATTTGCTTCTCAGGAGTCCCGAAAGCAACAACCACGTCGTTGTGGACGTAGAGACCTAAGGTGTGGAAGCCCAGGAACAGGGACACCCAGCTTAGGTGAGAGATGATGGCTTCTTTGTGCTCCAACACGCGACCCAGAACGTTGTTCTTGTTGGCCTCGTGGTCGTAGTCACGGACAAAGAAGATCGCACCGTGGGCAAAGGCACCGCACATCAAGAAGATGGCGATGTATTGGTGGTGCGTGTACAGCGCCGCTTGGGTGGTGAAGTCCTGGGCGATGAACGCATAGGAAGGCATCGAGTACATGTGCTGGGCCACCAAAGAGGTGATCACACCCAGGGATGCCAGAGCCAGACCCAATTGGAAGTGCAGGGAGTTGTTGATGGTGTCGTACAGACCTTCGTGGCCCGCACCGAGCATGCCGCCAAAGGGAGTGCCCTCGGGGGAACGGTGGGTCTTCAGGATTTCCTTGATGCTGTGGCCAATCCCAAAGTTGGTCTTGTACATGTGACCGGCCACGATGAAGATCACGGCGATCGCCAAGTGGTGGTGGGCGATATCCGTTAACCACAACGCTTCGGTCTGGGGGTGGAACCCGCCTAAGAAGGTGAGGATGGCAGAGCCAGCGCCTTCAGAGGTGCCAAATAAATGGCCCGTGGTATCGGGGTTCTGTGCATAGACAGCCCAGTTACCGCTAAAGAAGGGGGCTAAACCAGCCGGGTGAGGCGGAGTGCTCATGAAGTTCCCCCAGTTCACGGTCTCCCCACGGGATGCGGGAATCGCAACGTGAATCAGGTGACCCGCCCAGGCTAAGGAGCTGACGCCGAACAGACCAGCCAGGTGGTGGTTGAGGCGAGACTCAGCGTTCTTAAACCAGGCAAGGCTGGGACGGAACTTGGGCTGGAGGTGTAACCAACCTGCGAAGAGCATCAGCGCAGCCAGAACCATCAGGAAGATGGAACCAGCGTACAGATCCCCAGCGGTGCGCATCCCGATGGTGTACCACCAGTGGTAGACCCCGGAGTAAGCGATGTTCACCGCATAGGAGGCATCAGACTGGGTGAAGGCATCGATCGCCGCTTCACCGAAGTGGGGGTCCCAAATCGCGTGGGCGATGGGACGGGTATTCAGGGGATCAGCAACCCACTGGGGGAAGTTACCCTGCCATGCGACATGGAAGAGATTGCCGGAAGTCCACAGAAAGATGATGGCTAGATGGCCGAAGTGGGAGGCGAAAATCTTTTGGTAAAGATTTTCCTCCGTCATACCATCGTGCATCTCGAAGTCGTGGGCCGTGGCAATCCCATACCAAATCCGACGAGTCGTCGGATCCTGAGCCAGATCCTGGCTAAATTTTGGGAATTTTGTTGCCATAAGTCCTACTTTTCGCCCTTATCCAACAGAAATGATTCGCGCGAGGAAGAATGCCCAGGTCGTAGCAATGCCGCCCAGGAGATAGTGAGCGACACCCACGGCACGGCCTTGGGTAATGCTCAGGGCGCGAGGCTGAATCGCAGGAGCGACCTTAAGCTTATTGTGTGCCCAAACAATGGACTCAATCAGTTCTTGCCAGTAACCACGGCCACTGAACAGGAACATGAGACTGAAGGCCCAGATAAAGTGAGCACCGAGGAACATCAAACCATAAGCAGACAGGGCGCTGCCGTAGGAGTTGATGACGGTAGCAGCTTGTGCCCAGAGGAAGTCCCGCAGCCAACCGTTGATGGTGAGGGCGCTCTCGGCAAAGTTGCCAGCACTGAGGTTGATCACAGTGCCATCCGGGAATACAGAACCCCAAACATCGGATTGCATCTTCCAGCTGAAGTGGAAAATCACGATGGACAGGGAGTTGTACATCCAGAACAGGCCGAGGAACACATGGTCCCAACCGGACACTTGGCAAGTACCGCCACGACCGGGGCCATCGCAAGGGAAGCGGAAGCCCAGTTCACCCTTGTCGGGCACAAGGCGGGAGCTGCGGGCATAGAGCACGCCCTTCAGCAGAATCAACACCGTCACGTGAATGGTGAAGGCATGGATGTGGTGCACCATGAAGTCGGCGGTGCCGAGGGTCATGGGCATCATGGCCACTTTGCCAGCCACCGCGATCACATCGCCACCGAAGATGGGGCTAACCCCA
>JAYKIB010000021.1:0-17000 GCA_035285005.1 Prochlorothrix sp. | reverse complement strand
ATGTTTAGAAACCTAAGAGAATCCCCCCTAACCCCCCTTTGTAAGGCAGGGTGGTTTCATAAAAAATCTGGCCACGGCAGAATCAGGGTTTTAGCCCCTGTCTATGCCAAGAATCTGGCCTCTGTTCCCAGTCCCTCGACGAGGTTACGAGGTTCTAGCGGTTTTATGAAACTGCCCTGCTTCAAAAGGGGGACTGAGGGGGATCCGGCCAGGGCCTACGGCCCTTGGCCGAAGTTTCCAAACATCCTCTAGAAGCCGCGCAGTTCTCTCCGGGGGCAGAGGTCTTGATGGGTACAACTTCCGGCTCAGAACAACCGAGGGGATAAATGACGACGTAGGACTGCTGGCCAACTTTGGCATAGCTATAGTGATCCGCTAAGCAGAGTCGCGGGGTCAGATCAGTAATGGATTGAGGCATGGCCATAGATGCTCCAGGATCAAAACTTTGCGAGTGTGTCCAGCATCTTGCAGGTGCGTCTGGTGCAGGGGGTTGACTCGCGTTGCACGGTACGGTTACAAACGATGCGCTTATGTACAGCAGTATATGTTAAGGAACATAACAAAGACAGTGGTGTTTCCACTGTAGCCTTAAGCACAAAGACCTGAAAAAACTTCTTTATGCTTACGGAGTCAGCTTTGTCGGATTAGTGCATTTGGGATCCCATGGTCCCATCGTAGACCGGATCATGACCCCAATCTCCCTGGCTTCCACCTCCCCAGTCCCCGGTTGGGCTTCCGTCCAGGATCTGCGACAATGCAGAGGACCCTGATCCATCTCGCCCCCTACCTAGAGTCCTTATGAAAGTTGCCGTCACTGGAGCCACTGGATTTGTGGGCAGTCGCCTTGTGCCCTGCCTCCTTGAAGCGGGACACTCGGTACTGGTCCTGAGCCGCAACCCCCAAAAAGCAAAAACCCTGTTCGCATCGTTTGGATCGGCAGTAGAAACGATCGCCTACCAACCCACCGAAGCCGGAGACTGGCAAAATGCCCTCCAGGGCTGTGGTGGCGTCATTAATTTAGCCGGAGATCCGATCGCAGATAGCCGCTGGACCCCGGCCAAGAAGCAAAGCATTCTGCAAAGCCGAGTACTGGGCACCCAGCGCCTTGTGGAGGCGATCGCCAAAGTCAGTCCTCAGCCCGTCCTTGTCAGTGCCTCAGCGATCGGCTTCTATGGGGTCAGCGAGACCGAAGTATTTCACGAAACCAGCCAGTCCGGGTCCGATTTTCTGGCAGAGGTGTGTCAAGGCTGGGAAACCGCAGCCCTTGCCGCCGGGAACAGCGGCAGTCGCGTTGCGATTATTCGCATTGGCATTGTGGTGGGTCCCGATGGCGGAGCCATCAGCAAAATGCTTCCTCCCTTTCGTCTCTTTGGGGGAGGCCCCTTAGGCTCCGGTGAACAGTGGTTTTCCTGGATTCACCGGGACGACCTCGTGCAGCTTTTAATCCAAGCCCTCACCGATGATCAGTTTCAAGGAGCCTATAACGGCACCGCCCCCGAACCGGTGCGAATGCACCAACTCTGCACTGTCCTTGGCCAAGTCATTAATCGCCCCTCTTGGCTACCGGTGCCGGAATTTGCCCTGGAATTACTGCTGGGAGAAGGGGCTCAGGTGGTGCTAGAAGGCCAACAAGTCCTACCCACCCGCACCCTGAGCACAGGGTTTCAGTTCCAATATCCCACCCTAGACCAAGCCCTCCGACAATTCCTCAGTCCCTAGGGCGTGTCATCAATAATAATGGACACCTCTCGATGAATTGGGTTGGGCGGCTTCGCCGCGCAACCCAACCCTGATTCTGCTGTAGGCACTCCGGTGAAAAATTGAGTCGTGAGGCTAAGACCTCCCCGCTGCGCGGGGACTCCCCTCCCTTGGTGAGCTGCAACACTGCTCACCCCCCCGTTCATCGAGACCTTCTTCCCGCCCTTCTGCTTTTTAACTGGCGCTTAACTCTATGCTTGGTGTTGTGTTGATCCATGGGAGTCGGGATCCCCGTCCCCAAGTTGCCACCCGCCGTCTCCTCCAACGCCTCCAGTCCGCATCCCATCCCCGATCGACTCCTGGCCTCTCTCGTCCGTCCCCGTCCAATCCCGAGCAGTGCCATTCAAAATTCAACCTCCATCCCACACCGGCTGTCCTGGAATTAGGGGAACATCCCCTCGCCCAACAATTGACTCAAATAGCACACCAGGCCCACGCCCAAGGACATCGACAAATTCGCGTTTTCCCGCTCTTCTTGCTCCCCGGTAACCATGTCCAAGTGGACCTACCCCAAGCCCTAGAAGAGTGTCGTGCCCATCTCCCGATCGACTTTCGGATCACCCTCGCGCCTCCCCTCGGCCCCGATCCCCTCTTTCGACAATGGCTTCGCTCCTGCTGTTGTGGCGCTTCGCCCCAGCCCTGGATCCTACTCGCCCACGGCAGCCAACGCCCCGAAGCCCAAGTCTATCTACAACGCCTCGCCCAGGATCTCGACATGACCCTCGCCACCTGGGCAACCCCCCCCTTCCTGGGCGATCGGGTCCAAACCCTCGTCGATCGTGGGATCACTCACCTGGGCCTGCTGCCCTTCTTTCTCTTTGAGGGCCGCTTAACCCAAGCCATCGAGGAACAACGACAAAACCTGGCAAAAACCTATCCCCAACTGAGTTGGAGCATGCTCCCGTCCCTCGCCCAACATCCCGGTTTTCCGGAGTGCGTCCAAGCTTGGATCGATCGCCACAGCGATCGCCACGGTGAGGCTACCGATCCCACCTCCAGGGCCACCACCGGCCCACCTCACTCGGCTGCTCCCCACTCGGCTGCTCCCCTATCAACCCCATAGCTGTCGTCCCTAGGGCGTGTCACCCGTTCACTGTAGGCACCTGGCAATATCAGGGCTATATATCGCCCCAGTTGCTAGACGCAACAAAAAGTAGCCCCCCGCTGCGCGGGGGGCTACGCTTCGACACGCTGCAACGGATCGAACCATTGCTGGGGTCTCTATCTTTCTCAACTCAGCAAGGCCCTCGAAAAGGGCACATTAATGAACTGGGTTGAGCAGCTTCGCCACCCAACCCAACCCGTCTAACTTCAAGGGCACAACAGCCATCACAATCGAGATTTTCGCAGTGCCCAAAATCAATCTGATTGCCGTGAGAGTCTTATTTTCTACGATTCCGCAACCGTCGCCGCTCGTTACGACGGGCAATTTCCTTGCGCTTGCGCTTTTGGGCCGGAGTTTCAAAATGGCGATTTTTTTTCATATCGCCCATAATGCCCGCCTTGGACACCTGACGCTTAAAGCGACGTAGGGCCGATTCTAGATGTTCGTTCTCGCCCAGAACAACTTGGGTCATGTTACCTCCTTGTCATGTAAACAGCTTAGCTGGGAACAGGATCTTTCATTCTAAACCCCATTTCGGGTGAAAACTGAAGGGGAACCCAGGGAACCCAATGAGCAACCCTATTTTGAGGCCACTCATGTGAGAACCCCAAGCTTAGGCAACGCTGGGTTGATCACCCTTGGGGAGAGGCCACTTTAGGACCCTGCGCCGCAAATTTCCTTAGAAACCGCCGCCACCGCCCCAGCTTCCACCACCCCGGTTACCCCGATCGGTACGAGGCTTGGCGGTGTTCACTTTCAGGGTGCGCCCCATCCATTCCGCACCGTCTAAATCAGCGATCGCCGCAGCTTCCTCCGTGTCCGAGGCCATATCCACAAAGGCAAACCCACGGACACGACCCGTTTCACGATCGAGGGGTACCTTAACTTGCTTCACGGAGCCATACTCCGCAAAGACCGTGTTTAAGTCGGCTTCCGTGACATCATAGGACAGGTTGCCAATGTAAATCGTCATAATCAACTTACCTCGCGAGGTGAAATGAAGGGTCTAGAGAGTGGGGACTTCGGAGGTAAGACAATGAACTAATGCTAAAGTAACGAATACCAAAGTAGAACAAATTACCTATGCCTAGCGAAACCTTCGCCGCCGAAACCTATGTCTCAGAGTGACATGATACTGGATTTTGAACGGTCTGGCTAGCACTTTTTAGGGCAAGCACCCCATTCCGAGCGACAGCGCTAGGGAGTAGTGGCCCCCCTACGATGTACCCCGTTGAAGGCGGGGCATTCATCCTCACCCAAGGGATCGCCGCCATACCATACTTCACAATCAAAGAGGGGGCTCCCCAATGGGGAGTCCCCTCTATATCAGGCTAAACAACATCAAACTAAGCAACCCAGAGTCGGGCCTTCGCCAATTGATGCAGGGTTCTGGTTCCTACACTGCAGCGGCAGCCTTGGTCTTCGCAGCCAGTTCACCGGTGGTGTACTTGGGCGCGAACACGTTGAGGGGAACTTGCTTGATGGAGGTACCGTGACCTGCGCAACCAAAGGCTCCGTAGCGCTCGGCACACACCTTCTGCATGTACTTGATGGAAGGCTTGAGGAAGTGGCGGGGGTCAAATTCCTTGGGCGCAGCAGCCAGTGCCTCACGAACCGCAGCGGTGATGGCCAAACGGTTGTCGGTGTCGATATTCACCTTGCGAACACCACTCTTGATGCCCTTCTGGATCTCCTCGATGGGCACACCGTAGGTTTCAGGGATAGCACCCCCATACTGGTTGATCAAGGCGATCAGATCTTGGGGTACGGAAGAGGATCCGTGCATCACCAGGTGGGTGTTGGGCAGGCGGCTATGGATTTCTTCAATGCGGCTAATGGCCAGGATTTCACCGGTGGGCTTCCGGGTGAACTTGTAAGCACCGTGGCTGGTACCGATGGCCACGGCCAGGGCATCCACTTGGGTGGCTTCCACAAAGTTCACGGCCTCGTCGGGATCGGTTAGGAGCTGGTCGTGGGACAGCTTGCCCTCAAAACCGTGGCCATCTTCGGCCTCACCCATGCCGGTTTCCAGGGAGCCGAGGCAACCCAGTTCACCTTCCACACTGGCCCCGATCGCGTGGGCTACATCCACCACTTGCTTCGTTACATTGACGTTGTACTCAAAGCTTGCGGGGGTCTTGGCATCAGCTTCCAGGGAGCCATCCATCATGACGCTGGTGAAGCCATTTTGCAGCGCAGAGTAGCAGGTGGACGGGGCATTACCATGGTCTTGGTGCATGACGATGGGAATGTGGGGATAGGTTTCCACCGCAGCCAAGATCAGGTGGCGCAGGAAATTCTCGCCAGCATACTTACGGGCACCGCGAGACGCTTGCAGAATCACAGGGCTGTTGGTTTCGTCAGCAGCCTGCATGATCGCCTGGATCTGCTCCATGTTGTTGACGTTATAGGCCGGGATGCCATAACCATTCTCGGCGGCGTGATCCAAAAGTAGCCGCATAGGTACTAGCGCCATATCGATCCTCCTAAAGGGGTTTCGTGGTACAAGCGAACTTAGAGGACGCTTTGAAAGGTTTCAATATTCTTAAGATATAGTAATTTTAGGATACATCGGAGAGCAAGGGTAGGCGATCGGGAATAGATTTCTGCACGGATTTCCGATCGGGATCAAGCCAACCTTCCTCGAAGTTCCCCCGCATTGGGCATTCGGAATCACCCCCACTGGGGTAGCGTCACCGCCGGAATCGGCATAGAAATCCTAAAATCGCGCCTGTACCAGGGAAATATCATCATTAAAGGCGTCTGATTGGGTCAAGACCCGGAGGTGCTCAAGGAGCGTATCCAGATGACCCTGCTGCTGACGGTGCAGATCGAGTAGGAGATCGGTGAGACCGGTTAACCCCCAAAGGGACCCATCCAGGCTAGGCAGTTCATAGACGCCATCGCTAAACACGTACAGACTACTATCGGCGGCGATCGACTGACAGGCAGATTGATACTTGGCCTTGGCAAACATGCCAATGGGAAAACCCTTGGTTTTGAGGGGTTGAACCTGCCAGTCGGTGGCGGCTCGACTCAGCAGCAAGGCGGGCGGATGGCCTGCGCTGCCATAGCGTAGTTCCCGGGACTGGGCATGAAATACCCCGTACCAAATGGTGAAATACTTGTCCCCATGCTCTCCCATCTGGAAAATGCGGTTCAAGGCCGTGAGCACCTGATCGGGCTGGCTAAAGTCCACATCATTGAGGGATTGGGAACGGAGCAAATTCAGGATATAGACCGAGGGGAGGGCTGCCCCCAGCCCATGGCCAGACATATCCAGCAGGAACAGCACAAGGCGATCGGAGTCCAGCCAAAAATAGTCAAAACAGTCTCCCCCCAACTCCTGGGACGGAATGAAGCGCGAATCGATGGGCAGGGGGTGCTCGGTGGGTAGGGGCAGAAGCGATCGCACATAGGCACTAGCCTCCGCTAATTCTGACTCCAGCAGGTGCTTCTGGGCCTGGAGTGCTTTGGCCAATTGGTAAACCCGCAAACCGGCTCGCACCTTGGCCTGGAGTTCCACCAATTCCACGATCGGCTTGGTAAGAAAGTCATCGGCCCCGGTATCCAGGCCCAGCACCCGATCGGCGCTGGAACTGCGGGAGGTGAGCAGGACGAAAAAACACGTGGATAACTCGGGATTGGACTTCACGCGGCGGCACACCTCTAGCCCGTCCATCCCTGGCATCATCCAGTCACAGATAATCATGGCGGGTTGCAGCTCCTGGGCCAGTTTCAGCCCTGCCTCCCCATTATTGGCAAGACTAACCGCATAGCCATCCTTACTGAGGACACGCCGCAACAACCTTTGCACGACCGGGTCATCATCGATGATTAAAATTTGGGCCATAGAAACCGGTGCAGGGCGGACAAATTAGACAACCAGACAGTAGGATTCCATTGGGAGCAGTCCCAGAGGTCCACGAGTCTCTGCAGTCGTGAGATCTATCATAAATTTAGTCATTCACCAAACTCGAACAAGTCTAGGGTAACTCGATTCATTGGGTTGAGGGGCTTTGCCCCTCAGCCCAGCTCTGATTCTTGGATGGAGGGTCTCCCATCGGACTATTTCCCATCGGATTTGGATCAGTGGCCTTAACCCAACCCATTATTGGGAATCCTGGGCCCCTCAAACAATCTAGAGTTCCGCCCTGTGACCCACCTCAGAGGATGTTTGGAACCTTCGGCCAAGGGCCTACGGCCCTTGCCGAATCCCCCTCAGTCCCCCTTTTGAAGGGGGAAGAAGAGGTCGGCCCTTTAAAAGGAGGGTTAGGGGGGACTCTCTTAGGTTTCCAAACATCCTCCCAGAGTCAGAGATATGGCGTGCGGCCTCACTGCAAGCCACAGGGCACCTCGATTAATTGGGTTGCGCGGCTTCGCCGCGCAACCCAACCTTGATTCTGTCGTGGGTACTGCGGTGAGAATCTGTATGAATCGAGGTGCCCCACAATTAATCGAGATACCCCATCCGTTATTCTTCAGGGATCCATGACTCAAAACACCGGTTTTTTTAACAATCGCTACACCCAAAACCTTATCCCGCTGCCCGCCCAATCCAAGCCTGCGGTGGGACAACTTGCGCCAGACTTTGAGCTGCCCCAAGTTGGGGGAAGCACCGTGAGGCTATCGGACTTTCGAGACCAAAAGCCAGTTTTCCTGGCTTTAACCCGTATTTTTACCGAAAAACTCTTCTGTCCCTTCTGTTATCCCCACATTCAAGACCTCAAAGTCCAGTATGACGAGATTCGGGCGAAGGGGGCGGAACTGTTGATGATTTCTAGCACCGATCGGGTCCAGAGCGAAAAGGTCGTTGAGGATTTGGCATTACCCTACCCATTTCTCTACGATCCGAACTGTGTCACCTTCCGGGACTACGGTGTGGGACAAGCCCTAGGCGCACCGCTACCGGCCCAGTACGTCATCGATCGCGCAGGCAAAATCCGATTTCGCCATGTGTTCTCCTTTGCGGATCCCAATGCCTCGATCCTGGAGATTTTGAACAGTCTAGATAATCTATAGGGCACCTCGACAAATTCCAATTTTTGCCCAGTGGTCTAGGCAAGAATCAGGGTTGTGGTGGGCGGCGGCGCCGCCCACCACAATTAATCGAGGTACCCTATAACGGCTATTCACTGGGCACCTCGAAAAATCACAGTTTTCGTCCAGTGACCCGCGCAAAAATCAGGGTTGGGTTGGGCGGCTTCGCCGCCCAACCCAATTAATCGAGGTGTCCCACTGTTATGAGGGGCACGAATCAGGATGTCCTCCGACTCCAGCAGGGGACATCCAGCCGCACTTCAGCTGGGGACGCTCTGGAGCACTCATCGGGCACGCCGGTGGTGGTAAGGTAGCCGGTGTTGATAAGGCAGCTACGCCCCAGCGACCTACACCAGGAGCCACAGTGCCAGTCCTCCAAAGGGAATGAACCGGAGCCGGGACTGGGGAGTTTTCGCCCCAACTTCCCCTAGGAGAAACACCTGTAATAGTGACAACAGCACCGCATCCACAGAAAAAGCGAGAAAAACCCGATCGTGGGTGAACTGAAACCCGAAGTAGCGCAACCGTTCTAGGAAATCCCCCATTTCCGGATGTGCCAAACAAAACCAACCCAGGGAAACCGTGCCAACGGTCAGGCCGATCGCCCCAAAGACTCGCGATAGGATTCC
This sequence comes from Prochlorothrix sp., assembly GCA_035285005.1. Classification (GTDB taxonomy): domain Bacteria; phylum Cyanobacteriota; class Cyanobacteriia; order Prochlorotrichales; family Prochlorotrichaceae; genus Prochlorothrix. Next base: position 8,468 of record JAYKIB010000021.1, on the reverse strand, counting down.
TTTCCTAACCGGATGCATAACCGAGTTTGCGGCCACATTTGCCACTGGATTCGCCATCTCACTGGCAGGGGACAGCACAGAAGGGGTCGATCGATTCGATCGCAGAGCCAACACAGGGAGCAGCAGAGCATTGGTCAAAAAGAGGGCCCCACTGACCAGCAGCACACGAGGCAGACCTTGACTGCGCCGATCGAGCAAAAATAGGGGTAAAAGCATAAAAATCCAGGCTTCCACCAGATTAAACAGGGCCTGGTTCACGGGATGGACCAATGGGGTTTCCATGCCATGCCACCCTAGCGCATTCAAAAGCGGCAGGATAAAGAAGAAGTTGGTCGATTCCTTGACCACTTCACGCAACGTGGAAAGCTGCACAGCCCAAACCGGATCACCGGGAAGTGGCTGGCCAGCGGGAGATAACAGGATTAAATAGATATACGAAGCCGCCACAAACCATAAAAACCAGGAGATGAGCGTCCTCGGGGGGAAGAAGGGGGAATGAAGTGTATCAGTCTCTGACGGGGTGCTAGAGAAACCGGGCGGATCAGATGTATCCGGTGATGGGTCAGCCAGGGTAGCGAATACGGTGCCGGATGGGGTGTCGGATGGGGTGTCGATCGACCTATCGGTCCATGAATCATCAGTACTCTGAGCAGTTTCTGAAGTTTCCAGTGCTGCCACCGGATCAGACGGGTCTGAAGTCTGGGAAAGTTCTGAAATTGAGGACCCCTGCGGCAAGTCAGAGGTTACAGCCTCCATTGCAGAGGATTCTAGGGGCGATGTCACCTCAGACTCGATCGATCTTGGGGGTAGAACCTCAGCAGAAGCAAGGGCCGCCGCAATCACCTGGCTCAAGGCCGGTTGGGGACCAGGCCGCTGACTCTGGAATCGTCGAGGCACCCGACGCAACAGCGGCAGCAACAGACGCAACAGCAGGAACGCCTTGGCCCCCGGCTTCATAGGCGGCTCCACCAAATCACGGGCAAAAACCAGCTTTCCACTCCGCTCCGACACGCGGCAAAAACTAGCCCCACGACCGTTGGGAATTGGAATTCCCCCCAGTTCCACATGCCAGAGAATCCCCACCGCACTGGGATCACCGATCGTAATATCATCAATCACAAAGCGTAAATCCGCTGGTATCCCCGTACAGGAGTCCTTCAGCAGGTCACAGACCGCATTTTTCCCCTGGAATGGCTGGCTAAAGTTGAGATCCTGGTACAAACAGTTGTCATCCACCAAGGAGAATGCGGTGGTTAGGTCGCGATCGTTAATAGCTTGGTAAAAGTCGCGAATGACCGTATGGGCAGGGGGGATGTTAGACATGGGCTACACCGGGGTGAGAAGGACCTGGGGCGGTATGAATGACCCAAATTGAGAAGTAGGAAAGAGAAAGACTGGGAAATTCGGATAAATAGCTGTAAATTCTCTGGTTTGGAGTGCTACAGCGCTCAATAATATAGCTTCGATCGAGTAATCCCCGCGCCTTCAACACCGACCACACCGTCTCATACACGGAACTAACCTTCATTAAAACCACTACCTCCGATCGATCCAGGGTCTCCTCCAGTTGCGTTAACTGATGGATCATCGGTAGCACGGTCAGCCGCTGCTGCCACAGGGTTAAGGGGTGTCCCTGGGCCGCTGCCGCTGCCAGGGGAGAACACACGCCCGGAATCGAGAGTACCGACACCGCAGGTTCAACCTTGGTCACTTCCTGGGCTAAATAACTAAATGTGCTGTAGAAATTCACATCCCCCTCGGAGACAAACGCCACATCCTGACCCTGACGCAACCAGGGTAGCGTTTGCTGGGCCGCCTGCTCCCAAGCTGTGATGAGTGTCGTCTCATCCTGGGCAAAGGAAAAAAAGAGGGGCAGTTGGTGTTGGTGGGACTGGAGCCAAGGTTGAATAATGGTTTGGGCAACACCCGGTCGATCACCCCGACCCGCCGGAAATGCAACCACAGGGCTATTCTGGAGGATTTTCAGCCCCTTAACCGTGATCAGCTCCGGGTCTCCCGGTCCAGCACTGATTCCGTAGAGCCTTCCCAAGTTGGGCGCCCCAGATCGCACTCTCTCTCCTGATTTCTGCTTGAGTTTCTGTGTCGTCTGTGCCATTACCCCCCGGCTTGTCTCGATCAATCCGAGTTGTCTTATGATTTACCCGGTGTAGTCAACTTTACCCTAGCAAGCCCCTCGAAAAATTCAAGGTTTGCCACCGCGCCCACGACCGTATTAAGAGATCTGGGCGGCTTCCCAGCTTCGCTGATTACAGCATGGCAACCATGGTAGCCGCCCAGCCCCAAGACAAACCTGGGAAGGGAGTCCTGCAGTGGGTCAGGGGATCCCCTCGATGCTGTAACATCGCCGGGAAAGTTCCCTCGGCCCAGTCCTGCCCGAAGAAACCGCTCAAAAATACGATCCGGGCACCTCAACTAATGGGCACCTCGATTAATTGTGGCAGGCGGCTTCGCCGCCTGCCACAACCCTGAGTATGCCGTGGGCACTACGGTCGAAATTTGAATTAATCGAGGTGCCCTAATGGGCACCTCGATTAATGGGGTGGCGCGGCTTCGCCGCGCAACCCAACCCTAATTCTGCCGTGGGTATTGCGGTGAATATCTGGATTAATCGAGGTGTCCTCATCCCAATTTTGGGGAGATGACCCACATAGGGATCAGGATTGGGGTGGGCTGCGACTCCGCTCCACCCACCCTAATTCACCACGATATCCTGCTCAACACCACCCCTTGGGAACGGCCCCAATTCATGTCCCTCTCCCCCCTCTGGCTCTCAATTCAAACCGCCAGCCTTGCCACGGTACTGGCCCTCGGGCTGGGTGTGACCCTAGCCCTAGTCATGTACGGCCAACAGGGATGGCGACGCAACCTCTGGGATGGCCTCCTCACCCTACCGCTGGTTTTGCCCCCCACCGTGGTCGGATTTGGATTGCTCTGGCTGTTGGGCCGCAATGGTCCCCTGGGGCAAGTGTTGGCCTCCTGGGGCTGGATGGTGATTTTTTCCTGGCCTGCAACTGTCATTGCCGCCACGATCGTGGCCTTGCCCTTGGTCTATCGAGCCACCTTGGGAGCCTTAGACCAAGTCGATCCCGATCTCTTAGCTGTTGCCCGAACCCTCGGCGCACCAGAATTCCGCATTATTCGGCAAATCCTACTCCCCCTAGCCCGATCGGGTATTTTAGCAGGTACAGTTCTCGCATTTACCCGTGCCCTCGGTGAATTTGGAGCCACTTTGATGGTGGCTGGCAGTATTCCTGGTCGAACCCAAACCCTACCGATCGCCCTCTATCTTGCCGTTGCCGAGGGAAACACACCCCTTGCCGCTGCCTGGACCGGTTTAATGGTGATCTTTGGCCTGGGTACGGTGACCCTGCTGAATTCCCTGCAGTGGAAATCAACGTGGAAATCAACGTGGAAGTCAACGCCGAGTCATAGAGCACCACGATCGCAGTCAGGCTCCAGTTTTCGATCGCAGTTACCCAGACGGCTATTACCCAGGCAACTGTTACCCAGACCCCTGTTACCCAGGCAACAGACGGGAACCCCCTCACCCCCTTTACGACCCCCAGTTCCCCTCTCCCTACAGGTGCAGTTACGCCACCCCCTCACCCCCTTTAGCCTCGACCTGAGCCTCAACAGTCCCCCCCAGCCGATCGGGATTTTAGGACCGTCCGGTTCCGGCAAAACCATGACCCTTCGTTGTTTAGCCGGATTGGAAACGCCAGAACAGGGCCACATTCAGGTGGGCGATCGCGTCCTCTTCCAGTCTCCCCATCCCCCGTCGGCCTTCGATCGATCGAACCCCCGTCCTCCCCAATCCCATCCAGCCCGTCCATCCATCAACCTCCCCAGCCAACAGCGACGAATCGGCCTGGTGCCCCAACACTATGCCCTCTTCCCCCACCTTAGGGTTTGGGAGAATATTGCCTTTGGCCTCCGGGACTGGACCGAGGCCGATCGCCAGCACCAAGTCCAGCACTACCTCCAAGCCCTACAACTAGAAACCCTAGCCGATCGCTACCCTAGCCAGCTCTCCGGTGGTCAGCAGCAGCGTGTTGCCCTCGCCCGTGCCCTTGCACCAAACCCTGAAGTTTTACTTCTGGATGAACCCTTTTCTGCCCTGGACTACCACCTGCGCGATCAAGTGGGGGAACTCCTGCACACCCTCTTTCAGAACTATCCCGGCGTGGTGCTCTGGGTCACCCACTGCCGTGAGGAGGTTTACCGCTACTGTCCCCAGGTTCTCATTCTCTCGGAGGGTCAGGCGATCGCCCAGGGCAACACCTTATCCCTCTTCGATCGTCCCCCAACCCTAAGCGTCGCCCAACTCCTCGGCTGTCAGAACTTATCCCCCGTCACCCTCAACGAAGACGATCTCCTCCAAGCTTCCCGCTGGGGCTGTCTGCTTCCCAAACCCACGCCCCCGGCTTCCACCCCAAAGCAACCTCACCCCACGGCACAGCCTCACCACAAGACAACACCCAACCCGGCCCCTCTCCCCCAACCCACCTCGTCACAAGACAACACCCCGCCACAAGACAACACCTCACCTAGCCCATCCCTTCCGGCTCACGGCTCCCCAAGCGCCGATCTCGGCCCCTTTTCCCATGCCTCCCAGTCTGCCCAACGTCGAAGTCACACCCACCCCCCCTCACCCGCATCGATCGCCACATCTTTCCCGATCGCCACATCTTTGCCCCCCGATGCTCTGCCCCCAAACTCCCCACTTCCCACCCATGTCGGTCTCTACAGCCACAACCTCCGCCTCTCTGCCCAACCGCCTTTCCAGGATCACTTTCTCCCCTGCTGGCTCCACCACACCCAACGCAATACCTCGACCCTGACGGTTTGGGTGCGGCTGTGGCCCCAGAGCCTACCGAAGGCTGACCTCCTCCAGTTTGCCCAGTGTCAACCGCTCCAGGTCACCCTGTCCTATGCCGAATGGCAACAGTTAAAACACCACGCCCAGCCTTGGTTTTTGGGGTTTGATACCGATCGTCTGTTGTGGTTCCACACCCCCACACAACCGGAGAATCCATCCAGGTAGATCATTCAGGCGTGGGCGGTAATCTATCTGGCCGTACCGGCCACACTGCCCACCAGCTGTTCACCACTCATCGCAAATACCGCACAGACAACCTCTCGATCGTCCTGCTGCCAGCTTTGTTGCGTCGGGTACAACGCCAGAATGTCAAACTCCGACTCCTCATAGCTCACTCCCACAAAGGTGTCAAAGCGTTGCTGACAAGCATCAAACGCCTGGTTAAACATCCCTTCATCAGAGTCATAGGTCGGAATATCCATGTCAAACACCGCATAAACCTCATTATCATGGGGCTCCGCACAGGGCATGGCCGCAAGACTGGAGACTTCCGGCGTCGCATCGGGTGCATCTCCCAACTCCGATGGATCGTTAAAGCAATCCCCAACCTGAAGGGAAAAGGGATCCAGTTGTCCCGCCTCAACGATCGTACCTGTATCATCCCGCTTTGCCCCGGTCAGGTAAGCATAGACACCTGCCCCCGCCAACAGAATCAAGGCCAGAATGATTTTGCCTTTCATAACCAGTCTCCTACTACTCAGGTTTAGTCGATCACAAGCTCACCTATAATACAGCCTCGGTGCTGTGGCCTCCGTGCTGTTACAGAAATTCCCCAGGGCAAATTCACCAACCTCACCACCTTTTTTGCCCGACCTCCTGGGTGTCCTAATGGGTGGAATGAGTGGGTGGATGGGGAGGAGTAGGAAGCGCATCATAGGCAACATTGGCCTCCTGCGTTTGGCAGAGGGTGCAGATGCCGAAAAATTCTAGGGTGTGGTAGTAAATCTTGAACTGATGCTGCTCGTGAAGTTGGGTCTCCAATTGGTGAACGGGGCACTCATCCAACTCGATCGACTCGCCACAATTCAAACAGGTTAAGTGGTGACGATCCTCTTGCTTAGAACTGTAGAGAGACTCCCCCGAGGCCAGCGTCCGCACCTGAATATCCCCGGCTAGCTTCAGCCCCTCCAGGGCACGATAAACCGTCGCCAGTCCCATGCCCTGCTTCCGGTGCCGCAACTCCAGATACAGCTCTTGGGCAGACAGCGCACGATCGCTCGCGTCTAGCAACTTCAAAATACGGTCTTGGCTCCGGGTACGACGAGGGGACATAACTGAGGGAGGGGCAACGAGCAGATTAATTAACAGACTGAAACTATCGGCATCCCATCTAGGATTATGAACGCCCCTCACCCCCAGTCCCTCTCCCGTAGGGAGAGAGGAGCGAAAGAGTGCGTTTTTCACTGAGGATGGCTATGGGGCCCAAAATCAGCGCACAGGATGAGGATAAGCAAACGGCTTAAACGAACGGGACCAGTGGGCAGAATCGCAGAGTACCAATCGACACAATTTAAGGGCAGAACCGCAACACGTCGGTCCGTTGCAAGAGATCGAGGTGGACTCCCCAGCAAGCCTAGGGTTAGGTGAAGCGGCTTCATTACCCAAACCCAGGCACCTCGAGAAATTCAAATTTCGATCGCAATGCCCACGGCAGAATCAGGGTTGTGGTAGGCGGCTTCGCCGCCTACCACAATTAATCGAGGTGTCCACCCATGGAATGAGTCAAGGTGTCCCCACCTAAAGGTCCAGGTCAAGGGCTACATCGGGAACTCAATCAAGGCTAAGTCAATGCGAAAGCGAGGGGCAACCCCTCAGCGACCCACAGCCCGGACCGCAGCCCCCAAGTTACAGAACTTCGGATGACCCAAGACAACCGTAGAACCCTCAGGCTGCGGCTTTTCTCTCATTTTTTCCCACCCCCCCTTCCACAGAGGGGGGGAAAACCCTATAATTTATGGCTAAGGTAAAGAAACATAAATATTTTTCTCATCTCTTGCTTATGAGTCGGGGATCCCCACTCAGGAGCAGGTGTTGGCCTGCCGAACCGCTAGGTCAAGCTCGCCATCAGGATGAGTCGCACTTTTACCGCTACATGAGTCAACCTTAGTCAACCCTTTTTGGAGTTCTCTGCAAATGACAACTGCAGTAGGTCGCATTAGCGATCGGGGATGGTTTGATGTCCTCGATGACTGGCTGAAGCGCGATCGCTTCGTCTTCGTGGGTTGGTCCGGATTGCTGCTATTCCCCTGTGCCTACATGGCCCTGGGCGGCTGGCTCACCGGCACCACCTTTGCCACTTCCTGGTACACCCACGGCATTGCATCTTCCTACCTGGAAGGCTGCAACTTCCTGACCGTCGCGGTCAGCACCCCCGCCGATAGCATGGGCCACTCCCTGCTCTTCCTCTGGGGTCCCGAAGCCCAAGGCGACTTTGTTCGCTGGATTCAGTTGGGCGGCCTCTGGCCCTTCACCGCTCTGCACGGTGCCTTCGGTCTGATCGGCTTCATGCTGCGTCAGTTTGAAATTGCCCGTCTCGTCGGTGTTCGTCCCTACAACGCGATCGCCTTCTCGGCTCCCATCGCGCTGTTTGTGAGCGTCTTCTTGATCTATCCCCTGGGTCAGTCCAGCTGGTTCTTTGCCCCCAGCTTCGGCGTTGCGGCGATCTTCCGATTCATCCTCTTCTTCCAGGGCTTCCACAACTGGACCCTTAACCCCTTCCACATGATGGGTGTTGCTGGGGTACTGGGTGGGGCCCTGCTCTGTGCCATTCACGGGGCCACCGTGGAAAACACTCTGTTTGAAGATGGCGAAGCTGAAACCACCTTCCGGGGGTTTGAGCCGACCCAAGCGGAGGAAACCTACTCCATGGTCACCGCTAACCGCTTCTGGTCCCAGATCTTCGGGATTGCCTTCTCTAACAAGCGTTGGTTGCACTTCTTCATGCTCTTCGTTCCGGTGATGGGCCTGTGGATGAGCGCGATCGGCGTGGTAGGGTTGGCCCTGAACCTGCGCTCCTACGACTTCGTTTCCCAGGAAATCCGTGCTGCGGAAGACCCTGAATTTGAAACGTTCTACACCAAAAACATCCTCTTAAATGAGGGTCTGCGGGCTTGGATGGCTCCCCAAGACCAGCCCCACGAAAACTTTATCTTCCCTGAGGAGGTTCTGCCTCGCGGTAACGCCCTCTAAGGCGATCGAGTTTTCCATCATTCAACCCGTGAATTCACGGTTTTTTGGGCGCAGCTTCGGCTGCGCTTTTTTTGTGTCGATCGTGGTGACTGTGGCAACTGTGAGGACTGTGGCGATCGTGGCGACGGCGATCCACAGGACACTGGCTAGACCCCAGGATTTGCAGCGATCGGTCTTCCCTTGCCACAATAAGTGGACCGCAGGAAGTTCCCGTAAGATGCCCATAGCCGGACGGCATTCCAGAAAAACGATGGTGTATCCCACTTTCGCAGATTCACCCTCATCCCCCAGCCCCCTATGCCCTCCGGGCAGGCGAAGCCAACGACTGCGCTCAGGGCACCGCCCGTTCGACTGCGCTCAGGACATCGCCCGTTCGACT
>JAYKIB010000020.1:0-3118 GCA_035285005.1 Prochlorothrix sp. | reverse complement strand
TAGAGGGTGTAGAAGACAAAGATCTCTTTATTTCTGTTGTAACGATCGCTGAAATCCAGGCAGGGATCGAGATAACGCGAGAGCAGGATGCTGAGAAAGCGGACCAAATCGAGCAATGGCTGGATCTAGTTGCAAATGCCTATAATGTTTTGTCCATGACTGCAATTATCTTTTGTACCTGGGCAAAACTGATGCATCGTAAATCTGAAAACTTATATGAAGATGCCATGATTGCTGCAACTGCCAAGATTCACGATCTTATTGTTGTCACCAGAACTGTGGACGACTTCCGAGATTTTGGCCTCCAGCTCTTTAATCCTTTTGATGGTCAGTTTTACGAATCTTAACCCAAAGATCGAGCCAAGCCACCATCTCCCACAACCCATGACTCACCGCTTGCCGCGATCGGTAGCCACTTAGTCAACCAACAAATCTTCATCGAAGAAGACAACTGTGAAGAAAGCCTCACCTAAACCCTCCTCACCAAAGGCATCCAACCTGAGCAGTTAGTCCTCTCCTCTGCACCCGTCTGAATCAAACCCCAAACCGCCAACATCAGCAACAACCCATCCACAACAACGCCAAAAATCCCAAAAACCTAACCCCCCTCACGCCACTGCCAACACCTCCGGCTCATGGATCAGCCGCAGCGACCGATCGCCCTGCACCGTCTCCATCGCATCAGTCACCCCCCGATCGGCCTCACCACCCGTTAGGATCACCATAAAACCCCCCTAACCCCCATGAACACCACCCACCAACAAATCCTCGATCGCCTCAAACTCCTCCCCGAAACCCTCCTCCAAGAAGTCCTGCACTTCATCAACCTGCTCCTCAGCCGCCGCCCCACCGCCCCCTCCTTTGCCCAAGCCCTCCGCCAATTCCGCGCCCAAATCGAAGCCGAAGGCAGCGATATCGAAGAAAAAGACTTCTTCGAGGACATCCGCGATCGTACCCCCGTCCCTGTCTCGTTTGAGTAACCTAACCCCCAACCGCCAACCCTTCTGGCTCACGCCATCCCCGATTAACAACGGCACCCCGATTTGCCTTGCCCTGATTTGCCTCGCCCTTAAAGTAGTAAATATGAACTATAGCCGAGCGTTGCCTAGGCAGTCACACAACTGGAAACACCCGAAAAGGTCGCATTATTCTCTTCTGGTTCCGACCCTGAACCCGCCAGGACTTCTCGCGCTCAGCAGCAGCAACGCCCCATCGACTTGAGTTCCAGCCTCACCCCTGCCCCTACCCACCTGGCTGATCCTGCATCAGTCAATCCGGTGCTGCCCAGCCCCAAGCCTGATGGGCACCTCGATTAATTGGGTTGGGCGGCGCAGCCGCCCAACCCAACCTTGATTCTGCCGTGGGCACCGCGCTGAAAATTTGAATTTTTCGAGGTGCCCTGATGTTTGTGTGGGCTATCTCCCCAAAACTTGGATTATATCGGGGTGCCCTGGGATTATATCGAGGTGCCCCGTGGCTTACGTTATTCGGTTGCCTCGTGCGGTTACGTTGTTGTTTTTGAGGGACTGCATGGTTTCGTTTTCCACCGCTGATCGTTTGCCCGATCGCCAACCCGATCGCCTGCCCGGTCGCCTCATCGTCTTGGAGGGGGGAGATGGTTGTGGCAAAACGACGCAAATTCAGCGCCTGCACCAGTGGCTCTGTTCCGATCGACCCTGGCGATCGATTCCCCGTCCCCCCCACATTGAACTCACCAAGGAACCCGGTGGTAGTGCCCTCGGGAAAACCTTGCGATCGATCCTGCTGCACCCGGAAGCAGTCGCCCCCGGCAGGGTGGCCGAACCCCTCGCCGACCGAGCCGAACTGTTCCTATACGGGGCCGATCGGGCCCAGCATGTGGAGCAGGTACTGAAGCCCTGGTTGGCGGCGGGACATTGGGTGTTGTGCGATCGATACACCGGGTCCACCGTTGCCTACCAGGGCCACGGTCGGGGCTTGGACTTGGCCCTAATTGGGGCCATTAACCAACTGGCCACGGGGGGATTAGAGCCGGATTTAGTGCTGTGGCTGGATGTGCCGGTGGCCCAGTGTCAAGCGCGGCTGCAAGCACGGGGGGAAACCGATCGCATGGAAGCGGATCAGGCAGACCAGTCTGCCTTTGCCCACCGGATTCACCACAGCTTTGCCACCCAGGCAGCCCAAAATCCCCAACGCTGGCTCCGGATTTCCGGGGAGGGATCGGTGGAGGCCGTGGCCGATCGGATCCAAGCGGTCCTGCTGGACTGGATGGCTGGCGGTGCGGGTAGGGTTTGATCCCCTGGGCGGCTGCGATTCCCTAATCCGTGACTAAACCATGCTCCAACGCATAGCGGACCAGCTCGGTCCGGCTATTGGTGCCCGTCTTGCTGAACAGGCGACTCACATACTTTTCCACGTTACGGACACTGGTTTCCAAGTCCTTAGCAATCTCCTTATTCATCAGCCCCTTCGCCACTAGGTTCAACACACTTTGCTCCCGGGGCGTGAGATCAATCTTCACCGGTGTGGCGCTTTGGACCATGGAGGGCCGCTGTACCAGTAAATTGCGAATTTCCTCGATTTGGCGGGCCATCGTATTAATATCCGTGGTCTCGCTGCTCTGCAGCTCGCTCACCACCACGGCCCGACGGGCCAGCAGATTCTGGACGATCGTCACCAACTCATCCGGGTCAAACGGCTTTGACAAGTAGGCATCACACCCGGCTTGGTAGCCTTGAATTCGATCGCTCGTCATCCCTCGGGCTGTCAGGAAGACAACGGGTAATGCCTTAAAGCGATCGTCCCCCCGCATCTGTTGTAAAAACTGGTATCCATCCACCTGGGGCATCATCACATCCGTGATCACCAGATCGGGACGCACCTGTTGCAGCTTATCCCAGCCTTCCTGGGCATCACTGGCCACATCCACCGTAAAGCCATCGTCCTGAAGATACGCCTGAACAGCTTCGCGGATGCCCGGTTCGTCATCCACTAACAAAACTCGTGCGGTTGTCATGGAACTCTCTCTTACCTTTCTGTGAGGGTGTCTGGGAGGGTGCGTCTAGTTTGGACTCCTGATTCTGGCCTGGGTCAGCTCCTAAAAACTGGTCCAGCGCCTAAAAATGCGGATCCATCGCGG
>JAYKIB010000019.1:0-5336 GCA_035285005.1 Prochlorothrix sp. | reverse complement strand
ACCCACGTAAGAGTCAGGGTTGTGGCCTGCGGCGAAGCCATACACCACAATTAATCAAGGTTCCCTTAAAGCTGAAAGCTTTGTTGGCTGACAGAGGACAGACGGGCTGATTCTGTGGGGAACCGCGACCGGTTAGCCATGTCTTTTTGTACTTTGTATCTATCAGAATAGCACTTGTAAAATCCGCATGTCTATAGGTATGGATAGGCTTTATCTAACCTTTAAAGTGGGAACTCCGGTGTCACCTTTAGCTTCACCTTGGCTTGATATTGATATAGGTCTGGGGTTGTTTGCGATCGAATAGTGTCATGGGACCAAGGGTACCCTCTGTACCCAACACAACCCTAGACCTGCTTACTGGGCACCTCGATTCATACAGATTCTCACCGCAGTGCCCACGGTAGAATCAAGGTTGGGTTGCGCGGCGAAGCCGCGCAACCCAATTAATCGAAGTACCCTACTCTTCAAGAGCTTTAGGGAATATGCCTCAAATACACAGTCTGTCAAGGCTGGGGGCTATTGTGGTCGCTGTTTATCCTGCCCTGAGAGGGGTGTCTTATATTGTGGTGTCTTATATTGTTCTGTGGACGCTGGTGTGGGTTCCCCCATTGGATATTCGGCCCCTCAAGGAAGGAACCTTGAAGGTGCGAGAACAGATCAGTATTTCTATCAGTATTGTTATCACCATGCCTATTCCTATCAGTATTCCTATCAGGCATCTGGCAAAATCAAAGTTTTTGCCCCGTGATCCACGTAAGAATCAGGATTGTGGTGTGCGGCTTCGCCGCACACCACAATTAATCGGAGCGCCCGTATGATTTCCGTGCAAGTCGGCCCGTTGCCATGGGACACCTTGGGGTTCAGCGGGCAGTCTAGGCAAGGGGAATTGCTGTATCCCGGCTCTGGTGTTGGTTGTTTCTGCCAACGTGGACTCGCATGCAAAATATTCCCGTTTGTTGGCTAGGGTGTCGGCTAGAGTAAAGACCAGTACAAGCGCAGGGAAGAACAAAGCCATGGCACCAGCACGGGTGGCGATCGTCCATGATTGCCTGGATATCTACGGAGATCCCGAGCGCATCCTGGACGGCTTACATCACATTTATCCCCATGCCCCCATCTACACCGCCCAGGTCCACCCCGACTTTGGGGCGAGGAGTGGCGATCGGGCCCGCACCTGGGACATCCGTCCCCTCCGGCCCTGGGGTTATGGAAACCGTCACACCTCTCCGGTCTATACATCGCGGCCTTCGCGCCAGTTCGCCCAGCCCTGGACAGACTTGGCCCTGCCCCTGCTGTGGGAAAGCTTGGATCTACAGGATTACGATCTTGTGATTTCTTCCACCTGGGGAGGATTAGCCCATGGTGTACGGGTGGGTGCCCATACCCTGCATGTCTGCTACTGCCACCAACCCGATCGTCGCCGTTGGGATCCGACGCTGCCGCCGGAACGCTGGCCGTGGAACCGGATTGCCCAACTGGTGATGCGTCCCTATGATTTTTATGCAGCGCAGCGGGTCGATCGGTGGGTGACGACCAGCCATCGGGTTGCCCGTAGGGTAGAACGGGCCTATGGTCGATCGCCGGAGGTAATTGCGCCGCCGGTGAAGCTCCAGGGCCAGGGTCAGGCGGGGGAACGTTACTACCTTTATATTGGGCCCCTCGATCGGGCGGCCCACGTGGATCTGCTCATTGAGGCGTGCAACCAGCTCAAGCGTCCGCTACAAATCGTGGGGACGGGGCCAGAGGAGGAGACCTTGCGGGCCTTGGCGGGGGAGACCGTGGAGTTCCTGGGGGTCCGCTCCCAGGCGGATCTGCTGGAGGATCATGTCTATGCCAATGCGATGGCGCTGATTGTTCCGGGACTGGCGGTGGATTTTCACTTTGGGGCGGTGGAGGCCCTGGGGCGCGGATTACCGGTGATCGGGTTTGAGGGGGCGGGACTGGCGGAGGTGGTCCTGCACTACCGGACGGGACTGCTCTTTAAGGAGCCGACGGTGGCCAGTTTGGGAGAGACGATCGAGGAGTTCGAGCGGCTACGGTTCTTTTCCCAAGCCTGCATCGATCGGGCGGAGGAATTTGCGGAGACGGTATTTGCGTCGAAGTTTGACTGGTATGTGGCCCAGGCATTGGATGAGTTCCAGGCTCGATCAGGAATTCAACCGCCGGCTACGGCCATGTCGCGGCGGGAGGCGGAAGGTTGAGGAGGACGTTGGATTTTTTCAGGATGGATCCTTGGGCTACAGTTTTTTCCCGATCGAGGCGTTATGGTAGCCCCATCATGATGAAACCTCCTTGATCTCAAAACCGGTCCCCGCCGGTTTTTTTGTGGTTTATGGGCGGGCGAAGAATCCTATGATTTGAAGCGACTGAACAATCTGAGAGGATATTTGGAAACTTCGGCCAAGGGCCTACGGCCCTTGCCGAATTCCCCTCAGTCCCCCTTTTGAAGGGGGAAGAAGAGGTCGTCCCCCCCTTATAAAGGGGGGGTTAGGGGGGATTCTCTTAGGTTTCCAAACATCCTCTGAGGCGATTTAGACGCTGAGTTTCAAAGGCGTGACCCGATCAGCCTGTCCCGCTTTCTCAGGCACAGTAGGGCACCTCGATTAATGGGGTTGGGCGGCTTCGCCGCCCAACCCAAACCCTGAGTCTTGCGTGGGCTGTCTCCCACAAAGTTGGATTAATCGAGGTGCCCAGTAATTGATGCGAGAAGAAGTTTTAGGCTTCTTCGTTGCGACGGCGCATCACAACACCCATGCCCAGGGCAGCAGCGGTACCGAGCAGAGTCAGGGGCTCGGGCACAGCATTGTAGGAGTAGAAGGTGGCGTGGGAGAGACCAGCACCGTCGTCGTTGTTAATTGCAACACCGTCTGTGGTGAAGTCAAAGCTGCTGATGCCGGTGGTGCCCCCGTCGAACACGAAGATGCTGTAGTAAGTCGAAGCTTTCAGAGCAACGGCAAAGATACCGTACATCGGACTGTCAAAGCTCAGGGTACCCGAAGAGCCACCGGGGTTAGAGGTGAAGACACCGTTACCGTCTGCATCGGACTTATCATCAGAATCATAGCCCCAGGTCCCAGAGGCTAGACCTAGATTGCTGCCGAGAGTGGACAGCGCATTCATGACGTTTTCTTGGTCATTACTGTCGTTGCCCTCATAGGCTCCACTACAGCCAAGATATGTACCCGTTGTCACTGCATCGATTGTGCTATCGCCACAGTCACCACCAATCATGGCAGCTTGGGCAGGGGCAGCCATAGCGAGGGCGGCTACGGCGGAACTGGCGAGGAAAGTTGCAATCGTTTTCATGACTGGGGTCGCTCCTAGAGGGAATCTTGACAGAGTTAGGTTTAGAGGCGAAAACTTTGTTGGCTGGGGGAGTACTGAGGGCTGGCTCCGTGTTGGGTGGCTGCCGTTCAGTGGTTTCCCTGTGCCTTATGTACCTATGAATAACACTGACGAAATCCGTATGTCTACGGATATGACTGAACTTCATCTAATCTTTAAATTAGAACCTCTGTAATATTACGGCACTGCGCCTTCAAAGCCTTATGTGGCAAAGCTTTCAGACTGATTGGAGCTTCTGTGTACTGGCCTTGACCATTGTTCGGCTTCATCTTGGCTTGATATTTGCATGCG
The DNA here is from genome assembly GCA_035285005.1 of Prochlorothrix sp. GTDB lineage: Bacteria > Cyanobacteriota > Cyanobacteriia > Prochlorotrichales > Prochlorotrichaceae > Prochlorothrix. The sequence goes on along the minus strand of JAYKIB010000019.1, from coordinate 1,700 downwards.
TTTGGACTTGTTTGCGATCGAGTCTTGCCATTGGACTAGGGGAGTTCCTTGTATTACTCAGGGAAAACCCCGTGCAGTTTACCTGCGAGCACGGAGAACACGTCCGTATCGTTATCCGTGCTCTTGTCAGTTTCTTTATCAGTATTTTTAGATCACCTCGATCAACTAGGGTCAGCGGTTTCGCCGCCGACCCCAAACCTCGATACTTACGTGGGCTATCTCACACTCCCAGAGCGGGAGCTGATGGACTGACAACAGACAACAGACAACCGTGGGGCAACCCTAGGCGCAGAGGCCGGGCCAGGAAACTTGCCCCTACACTCTCAAACGTCTGGTCGAGGCGCGGTTTTCGCACCCCAGGCCGGTATTTTGTGTCAGTCAACCAGGAGCGAAAGAGGGATTTCAAGCGTCTTGCCCCTTGCTCCCAGTTTGGGAGCAAGGGGATGAGGGCCAGACTGACTAACGGGTACCTCGATCAACTGTGGCGTGCGGCGAAGCCGCACGCCACAACCCTGATTCCTAAAATGGGTCACAGGGCGGAACTCTGGATTTTCGAGGTGTCCTAACGTGAGAGGCACCCTTTGACTTTGTAAAGTGCCCGACAATTTGCCCCCTGTTGTCCCATAAAAAAAGGCCATCCCGTGGGATGACCTTAATCAAAATCTAACTGGGGGGGGCACCTCAATAACGGGGTTGGGCGGCTTCGCCGCCCAACCTAATCCCAAACTTTTGTGTGGGCTAGCTCCCAAAAGTCTGGATTAATCGAGGTGTCCAACTGTGAATGGGTACTTCAATTAATTGTGGGGGGCGGCTTCGCCGCCCCCCACAGCCCCAATTCTTGCGCAGATCTACAGAGCGAGGATTTAAATGAATCGAGGGAACCGAATGGAATAGGGAAGGAGACTTTGACAACATCCCTCCCCTGGGGGTGATTCTTGTGATCCCCGAAGGATAGCGGTCGCTAGACTGAGGCCACAGAGGGCTAGGCTTCTTCGGTACGACGACGCATCACAGCACCTATGCCCAGGGCAGCAGCGGTACCCAGGAGAGTCAGAGGCTCGGGCACAGGCTTAGCATTGTAGGAGTAGAAAGTAGCGTGGGAGAGATCAGCACCGTCGCCACTGTTTGAATTAAGGGCAACCCCATCGGTGGTGAAGTTAAAGGTGCTAATACCGGTGGTTCCGCCGTCAAAGACGAAGATACTATAGTAATCAGCCGCTTTCAGGGCTACGGCAAAGATACCGTACATCGGACTGTCAAAGCTCAGAGTTCCCGAAGAGATATCAGGGTTGGAGGTGAAAACACCGTTACCGTCTGCGTCAGACTTATCGGCAGCGTCATATCCCCAATCGCCTGTCAACCCGAGGTCGCTGCCGAGGCTAGCCAGTGCGTTCATGACGTTAACCTGATCATTGCTGTCGTTGCCTTCGTAGGCCCCACTACAGGCCAAGTATTCCCCCGTCATGACCTCCGTAATTTCGGTGCTGCCACATTCGCCACCAACCATGGCGGCTTGTGTGGGGTCAGCCACGGCAAGGGTGGCGATGGCAGAAGTGGCAAGGAAGGTCGCGAGCTGACTGACTGACAGAAGTGCTGAGAAGCAGTCATAGCAGGGTTTTCAAAAGAGGAAAAGTCTGGGTTGATGGAGAAGAAGAATCAAAAAATAAACCATCAACATGAAAGCCCAGACTCGGTTATAC
>JAYKIB010000018.1:0-9940 GCA_035285005.1 Prochlorothrix sp. | reverse complement strand
CCCGACGTGCCCGCGAATGTTGAGGGAATTCTACGGCCATCAAGCGAGCCCATGCCAGCCCCGATCGCCGCTATCCCAGTTCCCGCCGCTTAAAAACTTGTCATGAGTATTGCACTATCCCCCCCCTTTCAGACCAGTCCCTTCCCCCTGCCGGTGCCCACCCCCGCCGATCGCCCCCTGCGTGTCTTGATTTTGGGCTGTTGGGGACAGGTGGGCCGATCCCTCCAGGCTGTGATCGATCACAACACCACAGTGATTCCCTGGGATCGATCCCAGTTCGATCTTACTCACCTCAGTGCCGATCCTGAGCAGCCCGACACCCAACGTTTGTATCATGCAGTCCAGGCCCTGCACCCCGATGTCATCATTAACGGCGCGGCCTACACCGCAGTCGATCGGGCGGAGGAAGAGCCCGACTTAGCCGAGCGGATTAACGGGACAGCCCTCGGTCCCCTGGCCCACTTGGCCCAAACCTGCGGCGCAGCTCTGATCCATATTTCCACGGACTATGTCTTCAACGGCTTTGGCCATAAGCCCTACCGGGAAGAGGATGCTCCGGATCCCCTGGGGGTTTACGGTCGATCGAAACTGGCGGGGGAAAAGGCACTGGTGGCGGCGGGTCTCGATCGATGGGTGATTCTGCGCACGGCTTGGGTCTATAGCGAGTTCGATCGACCCAATTTCCTCAAGACCATGTTGCGCCTGGGCCAGGACCGGGAAGAGGTGCGGATTGTGGCGGACCAAGTGGGCAGTCCCACATGGGCGCGGGACATTGCGGCGGTGATCGCGGCGCTGATTCCTCGGCTCTACCAGGATTCCAGCCTGTCCGGGATTTACCACTACCGCAACAGCGGGATCGCCAGTTGGTATGACTTTGGGTTGGCGATTTTCCAGGAGGCCGCCATGGCGGGCTGGCCCCTCACGTTACAACGGGTCACACCGATCGCCACAGCGGACTATCCCACCCTGGCCCAACGCCCTGCCTATTCAGTACTCGATACCTCCAAACTCTGCCAAACCTTGGACTTTACGCCCCCCCACTGGCGGCAAAGTTTACGACAGGCGATCGCCCAGCTCCCCCCTGCTGACTCTGCACCAGACCCTTGACCCATCCCGATCGTCGGTTCGTTGAACAGCCACGCAACCCAGCCAACGCAACCTAGCCAGCGGAGATGATCAAATCCAACGCTGGAATCGGTCCATTCAGACTTACAATATTGGCTGTATACGGTACTGTCGGGACTGGTGTCTTGGCTCCTGGGTCCACTCCACCCCCCGGTACCGAAAACCCCAAAATATTACGATCGGTTAGAAGCACGTTGCAGTGCCCCTGCAACTTTGCCCAGACTCCAGCCCTGGAACCTGGGTGCTTCTCAACGACCCTAGGCACCTTGATGACTTGGGTGGGTCGGCTCGCCGACCCACCCAACCCTGATTTTGCCGTAGGCACTACGGTGAAGACTGGAATTTTTCGAGGTGCCCTACCTATCTAATCTGCTTCATAATTACTGGGAGAAACAAATGTTAGCGATTTTCCAACTTTTGGTCTTTGCTCTGGTCCTGACCTCTTTAGTACTGGTTGTGGGTGTACCCGTCGCCTACGCTGGTGATACCGTTAGCCCCCGTGCCAAGGGCTTGATCACCGTGGGTTCCTTAGCGTGGGTGGCCCTCGTCCTCGTGATTGGCGTTGTCAACTTCTTTGTTGCCTAGTTTTTATTCCCAAGTTTTGGACCGACACCTGCCCGCAATGGGATACCGCAGGGTCTTTAAGCTTCAACAGCCCACCCGCTTGCGATTGGTGGGCTTTATTGTTCGATCGCTATCGAGTTACAGATGCCATGGCCGTTTTTGAAGGAAACTTTACCCAAACCCAAAACCAGCGCTTTGCCATTGTCATTGGCCGCTTCAACGATTTGGTGACCGAAAAGCTGCTGGGCGGGTGCCAAGATTGCCTCAAGCGCCACGGCATCGACCCAGATCCCCAGGGCAGCCAAGTGGACTATGCCTGGGTGCCGGGGGCCTTTGAAATTTCTTTAGTGGCCCGCAAGCTGGCCGCATCGGGTCGCTATGATGCGGTGATTTGTCTGGGGGCCGTGATTCGGGGCCAAACCCCCCACTTCGACTATGTGGCTTCGGAAGCAGCCAAAGGAGTCGCCGCCGCCAGTGTGCAGACGGGGGTACCCATTATCTTTGGGGTGCTGACGGTGGATACGCTGCAACAGGCCCTGGAGCGGGCGGGCATTAAGAGCAACCTGGGATGGAGCTATGCTATGAGCGCGATCGAGATGGCCAGTTTGATGCCCCAATTACCCACTGCGCCCTAGGCTCCTACCAGGCATCCCGTTGGGCTAGCTCTTCCCCTAAACCTCTCCCCCCAACCAAAGCTCCAGTAGGGTGCGTTCGGCGCAGCCGTAACCCACCGAGACGAGACGCTCCTGGATCGATACGCGGCAACACCTCGATTAATCCAAACTGCCGTCCAATGACCCAGGCAAGCATCGAGATGATGGCGTGTGGCGAGGCCGCCCAACCCAAACCCTTATTCTTGCGTGGGCTATCTCCCAAAAAGTTGGACTAATCGAGGTGTCCACTCGTATTTGAGAATGGTGTCCCTAGCGATCGCGGCAGTCCCCTAAACCCATAGCAATCACTGTTTGTGCCCAGCGCGACCTGCTTTGGGCCCAGAACCCTGTAGCACATCAGCCTGACCCACTAAAGCTTCGACACGATCCCCCCATACAACCGTGGGCCAAAACGAGAAAGGCAAATAGTAGACCTCCGAAGGAAGCCCAGACTAAACCCCCACCTTAGCCTGGAGCCAGTCAGGCCGCAAAGCACGAGCATGGCGCAGATAAATATGCTGCACTGGCGGCGCAAGCTCAGGGCAGTTGAAGTGGAGAAGAATCCGAATACACCGCTCCAAGCTCCCCTCCACATACATTTGCTGCACATCCAGCAGCGGCACATCGGACCAACCCGGACGCGATCTAGCCGCAGCCGCTGGAAACATGGCATCTAAATCACGGGTAACTGCAAAGGTCAGACTCACAATTTCCCTGGGATCTAGGTCGTTGTGGGTTTCCACCTCATCTAGCAGTTCCGTCACCGCTGCCCGAATTGCTTCGGCTGTATTTTCCGGCACTGTTATTGCGCCACGAATTGCCCGGACTCGCCACGACACAGTCGCCATCCTCCTTTTCAACAAACCAGATCTATCTTAGGGGCGATAGAGCCAAAGCGGTTGTCCCGCTGTAGAAAGTTCAAACTCTAGGGTTTTGGAATAGGTGGCCAGGGTACCGAAACCGGGCACTTGGCTCGACAGAAACCGACTGACAACGGGTTTGGGGGGATCAAAGTTAACGGTTTCGGCCTTTTCGGGATCCAGTTCCGCCAGTTCCGCTAGCCAGCGACGGGCATCCTCTTCGCTGCCCAGCCGATCGACCAATCCCAGGGCCTGAGCCTGCTCCCCCGTAAAGATACGACCATCGGCAAAGCTCCGCACCGTCTCTTCGCTGAGGTTGCGTCCTTGGGCAACGGTCTGGACGAACTGACCATAGCTGCTATCGATCAAGTCCTGGAGAATCTGTTGCTCCGCCTCCGTAAGCTCCCGATCGAAGGACAAAATATCCTTATAGGGGCCAGACTTAATCACCTTAAAGGAGACCCCCACCTTATCCAGCAGTTCCTTCAGATTATTGCCCCGCAAAATCACACCAATACTGCCGGTGATGGTGCCAGGATTGGCCATGATATGGGGCACCCCCATGGCAATATAGACCCCGCCCGAGGCGGAAATATTACCGAAACTGGCCACCATCTTGACCTTCTCCTGGAGACGCACCAGGGCGTTATAAATCTCCTGGGAGTCCCCCACGGTGCCGCCCGGACTATTGATCCGCAGCAGCAAAGCCGGAAATTTTTGCTCTTCAATTTGCTTGAATGCTTTCAACAGATGCTTGCGAGTAGAGCCATCAATGGCACCATCCACAACAATCCGGGCAATTTTCCGCTTACGGCGCTTAAAGGGCCAAATCATGGGGTTACTCGGGGGACGAAAGGTTTACGCAGATGCTAGCCAGCGGGAAACCGGCTTTCTCTTGGGTTATGGCAACGGACCAGTGAGTTGAGCGGGGTTGAGGATTGGGCCTACCGCTACGCAGCGGGTTCAAGTTCCTGACGTGTCGCCCACACAGCATTGATTGCATGGGGTACAGATGCATGGGGTACAGAGATCAAGGGGGACCGCACCGAAGGCGGAGTGCATCCAACGTCACCGAAACGTTAGCCGCCATGGCTAGCACCGTCACATCACGACGGCATAGGGCAACCTTGCAAGGTGCAGTGCCCTACCGATTGCCCTCACCACTGCACCTTGATTGCCAGAGTGAACCCGCTCTATACTGGGGTCTAGCTTAACAATATTAAGACACTTTGTAATATTCCTTAATACCCTGTGCCGATGACCTTCACCACCTCTCCCCGACGATCGATCCTCCTCATCGCACCCTTCTTTCTCTGGGGCACCGCGATGGTGGCGATGAAAGGGACGGTGCCCCATCTGACCCCCCTATTTTTGGCAACCGTGCGGTTGCTCCCGGCGGGATTTTTGGTCCTGGGGGCGGGCCTGCTGATGGGACGGCCCCAACCCCAGGGCTGGACCGCATGGCTGTGGATTGCGACCTTTGCGGGGGTGGATGGCACCCTGTTTCAGGGGTTCCTGGCCGAGGGACTATTCCGCACGGGTGCGGGCTTGGGCTCGGTGATGATCGACTCCCAGCCGATGGTGGTGGCCCTGCTGGCGGGTTGGCTGTTTGGGGAAAAGCTGGGCCTATGGGGAGCACTGGGGCTGGCGATCGGGATTAGCGGCATTAGTTTGCTGGGCTTGCCGGATCAGTGGATTCTGGGGGCAGTGCAGACGGTGGCTACGCCCATGGTGGCGCTGTTGGAAAGTACACCGCTGGCGGAACTGCCGATCGTAGCCCAAGGCTTTAGCGGTTTGGCCCAAGGCTTGAGCGGGTTAGGAGTCTACGGGGGCGCAGCGATGGCGATCGGCCCCGGAAGCCCCAGCACTTGGCTGGGGAATCTGTTCAGCAATGGCCAATGGTTGATGTTGATGGCGGCCCTGTCCATGGCAGTGGGGACAATTTTGAGCCGCTATGTGTCTCGTCACTGTGACCCGGTGATGGCGACGGGATGGCACATGGTTCTGGGGAGTGTGCCGCTGCTGCTGGGTTCCTGGGTTTGGGAAACCCCAAATTTAAGCCTACTCACGGCCCTGGACTATGGTGCCCTGGCCTACTCAACGGTTTTCGGCACGGCGATCGCCTACGCGCTCTTTTTCTACTTTGCGGCCCAGGGCAGTCTCACCAGCCTCAGTGCCCTCACCTTTCTGACCCCGGTTTTTGCCCTACTCTTCGGTCACCTCCTCCTCCATGAGGTGCTCTCCCCCCTCCAAAGCCTAGGGGTCTTCTTCACCCTGATTAGCATTTACCTCATCAACCAGCGGGAGGTTTTGGCCCAGTTTTGGACCGATCGCCCAGGGAAGAATCAGAAGACGGTCAGCTCCCAGGGGCTCCAGCCTTAGCCCCAAGATCCATTTGACTTAAGTTAGAATTTTGCAGAAAATCCAGTGCTTTGGCGAGGGCTTCCGGCGAAATCTGGAGGGGATGCAGTTCCACAAGCCCCGCCTCCACAAAAGACTTGCGCACGGGGTCATAGTCCGGTCGATCGCTGGCAGTTTCGTAGAAAACATGGTGAATGCCCGCCGCAATAATGGCCTTTAAGCAGGACAAACAGGGTTCTTTGGTGGCATAAATCACGGCCCCATCGACGGAAACACCATATTTGGCGGCATAGGCGATCGCGTTGGCTTCGGCATGGATCGATCGTGACGGCAGCACTTTACTCTCCCCACAATTGCGCAAATCGCCGTAGCAAAACCCCTGATCCGTACAGTGGGGGGAACCTGCGGGGGGACCATTGTAACCTGTGGCCAGAATTTGCCGATCTTTGACGATTACGGCCCCAACGGGACAAGCAAGGCAGGTCGATCGGGTTGCCACCAGCTTGGCAACGAGCAGGAAGTATTCATCCCAGTGGGGTCTAAAGGCGGAGGTCATGGGGCGATGCCGCAGGGTGTCAGGGGTTGAAACGGTGGGGGGCGGCTTGATTGTAACTTGTTTTGGATATGGCTGGTCTTGGACGTTAAATAGGGCCGATCTCCATCCATTACACTAGGGCACCTCGAAAAATTCAAATTTCGACCACAGTGCCCACGGCAGGATAAGCATTGTGGCAGGCGGCTTCGCCGCCTGCCACAATTAATCGAGGTGCTCACTAAAAGTACGCCCAAACGTAACTCCTTTTGAACACGATTTCAAAAATCTACCATGACCAAATGGTTCAACATCGCTGGCCCTTGTAAAGCAGATATCCACTATATGCTTTCACCGCTGGACCGCCTTCCGGCCTTGCGGACCCTCATTGACCAACAAAACTACTTTGTCATCCATGCGCCCCGCCAAGTTGGCAAAACTACTACTATGCTCACTTTAGCTCAGGAATTAACAGTCAGTGGTGATTACACTGCGGTGCTGTTGTCCTTGGAAGTCGGTGCAAGTTTTCCCCACGATCCTAAGCAAGCTGAGCAAGCAATTCTGAGTGTATGGCGACGAGCGCTTCGTTTTTGGTTACCAACTGACCTACAGCCCACAGAATGGCCTCCTCGTGACAGTAGTGCCCAAATCAGTACTTTTTTGGGAGACTGGGCCGCTACGGCGGAGCGTCCAGTGGTGATTTTTCTGGACGAAATTGATGCCCTCAATGACGAAATCTTAATCTTTGTGCTGCGGCAACTCCGCGATGGGTTCCCACACCGTCCCCAGGGGTTCCCACATTCCCTGGGTCTGATTGGGATGCGAGATGTGCGGGACTATAAAGTGCAGTCAAGAGAAAGTGGAAGACTAAACACATCCAGTCCGTTTAATATCAAAGTAGAATCTTTAACGCTTAGTAATTTCACCTTTGAAGAAGTTAAAAGTCTTTATCATCAACATACAGAAGCTACAGGTCAAATTTTCACTGCCAAAGCCCTAGAACGAGCTTTTTATCTCACTCAAGGTCAGCCCTGGCTAGTCAACGCCCTAGCCCGTCAAGCAACGCAGTTCCTGGTCACGGATGTTGATCAGGCGATTACCCTGGAAATAGTGGAACAAGCGAAGGAAATCCTGATTCAGCGCCAAGATACGCATTTAGATAGTTTAGCCGAGCGTCTGAATGAGCCTCGGGTCCAATTAATCATTGAACCGATGCTATCAGGTCAGGAACTGCCAAATCCACCCTGGGATGATATTCAGTATCTTCTAGACTTGGGCTTATGTACTCAAACTCAGCGGGGACTAGAGATTGCAAATCCGATCTATCGAGAAGTTTTACCACGTTGCCTGTCAGCTTCAACTACGGTGGGGTTAGGGTATGTGCAACCCACTTGGTTGTCGGAAACGGGAGAACTATTACCCGCAGCACTGCTGACAGCATTTTTAGAGTTTTGGCGACAGCATGGCCAACCTCTGCTACAGAATTTTGCCTATCATGAGATTGCGCCCCATTTGGTGTTGATGGCGTTTTTACACCGGGTGGTCAATGGGGGAGGGACGTTGGAGCGGGAGTATGCGATCGGCTCAGGGCGCATGGATATTTGTTTGCGCTATGGAGATATGACTCTGGCCATGGAACTGAAGGTATGGCGGGAGGGAAAACAGGATCCACTGACAAAGGGATTGGATCAGCTTGATCAGTATTTGGCAGGTTTGGGGCTGGAGACGGGGTGGTTGGTCATTTTCGATCGTCGTTCCGGTTTACCGCCTTTGGAGGAGCGAACGACGACGGAGATGGCGATCAGTCCGGTGGGGAGATCGATCGTGGTCATTCGGGGTTAGTTGGGGAACTACTGAAAGTCAACGCGAATGGGGGGGATGCGGATTACATCATGGGCGCTGACGCGGACGGTGATGATGCCATGGCCACCGGGGCGGGGGTTGACGGCTTCGTAGCCGATGCGAACTCCGGTATCGGAGTAGTCGTTGGGGTAGTAGTTGGAGCTATTTTGACTCCAATTTTGACGAGAGTTGTTGATAAAGCCACCATCACGAGCCGGTAAAACAGAGGCTTGGATATGGTGAGGCTCCATGCGGTAGTTTTGGCGCAGGTATTCGGCGGCGTAGGTTGCACCAACGGAGGCGGGTCCGGCGAGGTAGGTGGTGTTGGGGTCGCTGCCTTGGGCAATTTGTTTGAGGTTGGCTTGGCGATCGTCTTGGCGAGGAAAGGCGAAGGCGACGTTATTTTGCAGGGGTTCGGCTCGCTCGGAGGCGGCGATTAGGGAGTTACGAGCGAACCACTGACAATAACACTCAAAACACGAATAGGGTGGGCATTGCCCACCCTATCGGGAGCTTGTCAAAGACTTATTGCTGGCAACTTTGAGCGTTGGCGGGCTAGAACACAGCTTTATCCGTTTTCATTGCTGCTCTCGTCGCTGGTAGCCTCAGCTTTTTTCTTTTGGGATCGGGACTGACGGAACTCCCGCCAAGAATCAATAAAGCGCTTGAGGTTCACCTGAAACTCTTCAAAGCCCAAAAAACTCCCTTCCCGATTTTCTTCCCAGGATGCCGACAGCACCCCATAGCTCAGGCCCAGGGTTCCCGCCCCAAAGAGGAGCAAACTTCCCACCACCACCACCGAGTTCGGGACTTCAGCAATGCCCTGGGTCACCACCCAATAGCTAAGGACAAAGCTAGCAATTCCCAACGCCGTGGGAACGCCCGAAAAAATGGCAATGCGGCGCACCATCCGGTTGCTGACCACATCGGGAATACGGGTTTCATCGAGCGTCGCAGGGCTTTTCTTCTGCTTTTTACCCTTTGCGTCGCCCTTTTCGGGCGCTTTTGTTGTTGTGCCGGTGTTAGCCGCTGGGCCACTGCTTTTTTTGCGATTTCCCTTCGGCTCAAAGGGGAGACGGCTATCGGATTGATCCTTGGCCATGATTTCCCTTTAACCCCGAATGCCGAGCTTACCAATCAGATCCCGGTAACGCTGTTGGTCTTGCTTTTGGATGTAGCTCAGCAGGCGCTTGCGGCGACCGATCATCTGAAGCAGTCCCTTCCGGGAGGCATAGTCTTTTTTATTGGCCTTGAGATGGTTGCTGAGGCGATTGATGCGCTCTGTCAGCATGGCGACCTGGAGGTCAGCGGATCCCGTATCAGTTTCGTGAACCTGATAGGTGTTGATTAGCTCCTGTTTTTCTTGTTGGGTCAGACTCATGGGGCTCTAGTACTTCCTAAGAAAATGGGGTTAGCAAATGGGGGTCGGGTAGCTGGAAACTCTTGCGACAGTCTTTAACTATAGCATAGGGGAAACCGGGAGCACTCTAAAGGCATTGCAATTAATTGGGTTGGGCGGCTGTCCCCCACGCCATCACCCTAATTCTTGCCTGGGTTCACGGGATGAAAATTTCGATGAAAATTCCAATGAATCGAGGTGCCCCGCAGTTTAAGCCCAGATCCCGTCCGACCCAATCAAGAGTACCGCAACTATGGCAACCACCCCGTTGCAACAGGTCTGGAGAGTGACCCCCCCGCTGCGCGGGGGGGTCACTCCGTAAGATATCTGTCTGGGCTCTGTACCGGACAAAACTTTGGAAACGCCTACCATACAAGGGTTTCAGACGATCAGACTCAAATGCCTACCCTGTAAGGGTTTAGGGCCATTCTGATCACTTTTTTGTCCGGTACTGAGCTGTCTGGGTACCTCGATTAATGGCGTTGCATAATTGGAGTATGAAGTAAAGAGGTACAGCGATGCAGTGTCCTGAATGCGGTGGCACCCATATCCGTAAGAATGGGAAAAAGCAGGGTAAGCAAAATCACATTTGTGTGTCCTGTGG
>JAYKIB010000017.1:0-17297 GCA_035285005.1 Prochlorothrix sp. | reverse complement strand
CTCTGTCCACAGGCTCTGTTCGGAGTAGCCCTTCTGCTCGGAGGCATCCTAAGGGGATTACGGTAGGGTACCTCAAGTAATTGGGTTGGGCGGCGGCGGCGCCCAACCCAACCCTAATTGTTGCGTGGGTCACTGGGCAAAAATTAGAATTTTTCGAGGTACCCTGTACTTAAAGAATGGGCAGAGGGAGACTCGAACTCCCATGACCGAAGCCGCCGCATTTTGAGTGCGGTGCGTCTACCAATTTCGCCATCCGCCCGTAGACTTAGCTTCGCTATTATAGCCGCTTTTCGCTCCTTGTAACAACTTGTGATATTCCGGACTGCTGCCCCACCGATCGATCTCCCAGGCCCGCAACACGGGGAGGGGATGACTGCGAGGGGCGGTTTGCAGTTGGCGGATCATTTGCCCCAGTTCCGTCATGCTGTTGGCTTCGTAGGCTTTGGCCTGATCGAGAAATGCATCCAGATTCAGCTGAGCTGACAACTGGGGCGATCCGCCGGTGAGTTTCATCAGCACCGACGCCACAACCCGAGGATCCTGACTCACCAATAGCGCTGCCCGATCGCAGGTGAACTCAGCACAGCGTACCCATTCCATGAGTTGTTCCTGGAGGGTCTGGGCCAAGGTCAGTCCCCAGGCTGGGATTTGCTCCGCCGCCAAGACCAACAGGTTGGCCAGGGTCAAATACACGCCGTGGTCACATTTGAGATGACCGAGCTCGTGGGCCATCACCGCCTGGATTTCTGCTGGAGTCAGCAGCTCCAGTAGGGAGGTGTGGATGACCATGAAGGGTCGCTTCCCGCGCATGGCGAAGGTGTAGGCATTGGGTACGGGATTTTGGCGAATATAGAGCTGGGGTGGGTCCAGGTCCAGGATTTTAGCCGCTTCTTGGAGCAGGGCATGGAGGTGGGGCAGTTGCCGATCGCTGACTAAAATGCCTGAAGCGAGATTGTCCAGATAGAAATATTCCTCGGCGGTGGGAGCAAGCAGGTTGCGAATCACCAGGTCAAAGCCGGGAAGCTGCTTGAGGGTGGTGGTTGCAGCCAGATCGAGGGGATGGCGGAAGGCATCGGCCTGGAGACCGAGCAGGGTGGTTTTTGACGTAGACATGGGGGGAGATCGAGGGACGGGAACGTTCTGGATGTAAGTGTGTAGGGTGTGTTAGGCGTAGCCGTAACGCGCCGAGGCATCAGACTTTGATGCGTTAGCGATAGCGTAACGCATCCCACGGGAACGTCTTTCGATCTACTTAGGGGCACCTCGAAAAATCAAAGTTCTTGCCCAGGGACCCACGTAAGAATCAGGGTTGGGTTGTGCGGCTTCGCCGCGCAACCCAATTCATCGAGGTGCTCTTAGTAGGCACCGGAATTTTTATTGAGGAGCAACAACAGGGTTTTCACAATGAGCGTGCAGTCGTACCAAAGACTCCAGTTCTCTTGATAGCGCAAATCCAACTTCACCACGTCCTCAAAGTCCGTCACATTCGATCGACCATTGACCTGCCACTCCCCGGTCAGTCCTGGTTTAATGTCCAGGCGACTCCATTGCAGGATTTCATAACGCTCCAGTTCATCCGGGGTTGGTGGTCGCGTTCCCACCAAACTCATTTCCCCCCGCAAGACGTTCCAAAACTGGGGAAACTCGTCTAGGCTCGTGCGTCGTAAAAGACGGCCCACTTTTGTAATGCGAGGGTCGTTGGGGTTCTTGAAGAGGGCACCCTGGGCCCTCAGTACCGGACAAAAAAGTGATCAGAATGGCCCTAAACCCTTACAGGGTAGGCATTTGAGTCTGATCGTCTGAAACCCTTGTATGGTAGGCGTTTCCAAAGTTTTGTCCGGTACAGAGCCCTGGGCCTTGTTTTCCACCGTATGTTTAATCAATTCCGCATTGACCACCATCGATCGAAATTTCCACATGCGGAACCGCCGGCCTAACCAGGAGCAGCGCACCTGGCCGAAGAAAATCGGACCTCCGTCTTCTAATTTGATGGCCGTTGCCACGATCGGGAAAATCAAAAGTGCGGTCACCCCTAACCCCAGGCAAGCCCCTGTAATATCCATCAGACGCTTGATTTTGGAATGGACCGAGGGGTGGGTCATCACCACCGGCGATCGGGAGTTGGAAGAAGACTCGATCGATGCGTCCCCTGCCCCCTGAGATCCAAGGGTTAAGCCCTCCAGTTGATCCGCTGAGACAATGTTCAGCACCCGGTCCAATTCCGTCAGGGACAGGGCCATCATCACCGTTGGGGAGACGTGGGTCAGCAGTAGTTGTAGCCCCTGTTGCTCCACGAGGGAATGGCAGCGGACGAGGGATCCGATCCCACTGCTGTCCATAAACGTGGTGGGGCTGAAGTCTAAAACGATCGTGTCAGGCCGGGGCATTTGCTGGCAGGCGGCTTCCACCTGTTGTTTGACGGCGACCGCTTCAGCCGCACTAAAGAGGGAAGGCATCTGAATCTCAGCGATCGCCATCTTGGCATCAGCGGATGCGTCAGCAGACTGGGATGAAGCCTCGGAATTACTGGCCATGACTGTGTGCTTGAGAAAAGTGAACACCAAACCGCGCAACCGTTAGGGTAACGGCTAGGTTTGTTGAGGAGGGTTGAAGTCTGAAATCCCTTCGCAGTGGAGATCCTACCTTCCAAGCGAGTTGCCCATCTGGAAGATGAGCGGCTCAGAATGGTGCGGTTGTCATCGTTCATCTCGATCGAGGCGGCTAACGAGGAGGGGCTAGCCCCCAGGAGGGTAATGCTGGAATAGAGCGGTAGGAGGTCAGGACGAGATCTGCAGGACGAGATCCATCAGTATGCTAGGGGTTTGAACGTATCATAACTCTTGGCAACCCTTGGAAACTTTTTCCTCAAACCCTGGGGCACTTTGAAAAATCCAAAGTTTCGTTGAAATACACCCCGTTGCATTTTTTACCTCAATCCTGAGTCCACGACACCATGCCTGTTTCCACCCGCGATCTTGTCCAGTTTAAACAACAGGGACGGCTGATCACCGCCTTAACCGCCTGGGATTACATTTGGGCTAGCTTTTTGGATCAAGCCGGCCTTGATATCGTTTTGGTGGGCGATTCCCTGGCGATGACTGCCTTGGGTTACAGAACAACGCTGCCCCTCCGCTTGGATGACATTCTCTACCATGCCAAGGCGGTCCGGCGCGGGGTTAAGCAGGCGCTGTTGGTGTGTGATTTACCCTTTATGAGCTACCAGGTCAGCCCGCAGCAGGCCCTGGAGTCCGCAGGGCGGTGTCTCCAGGAGGCAGAGGTGGAGGCGGTTAAGGTGGAAGGGGGGCATCCCGATCTGGTGCGCACGGTGAAAACCCTGGTCCAGGCTGGAATTCCAGTGCTGGGGCATGTGGGCCTGACACCCCAGTCCTTCCATGTGCAGGGATTGCGTCAACAGGGCCGATCGCCGGAAAATCAGGAGCGGATCCAGCGGGAAGCCCTCGCCCTTCAGGAGGCTGGAGCGTTTGCGGTGGTGCTGGAGCATATCCCAGCCGATCTGGCCCGATCGATTAGTCAAAGTCTGACCATCCCGACGATCGGGATTGGAGCCGGTCCCCACTGTGATGGCCAGATCCTTGTCACCGCTGATGTGCTGGGCCTGGGGGATGCCAGCCCGCCCTTCGCCAAGGCCTATGCTGACCTGCGCAACCTTTCCACCACGGCGCTGCAGAGGTTTTGTGAGGAAGTTCGCAGTGGCCAGTTTCCCCCGCCCGCTAGTTCATGATTCTGCGGTGTTCCCGCGATTGTTCTGGGGGTCCTAATCTTGCGGTGGGGGTGGGTCTCGGGAGTTGCTCCGCCCTAGGCGGAGCAACTCCTGTCCTGTACCGTACTTTGCGTCTCCGTCTGTTGACATCTCTAGGCTGACAGACGGCAGGAGAAGAGGCTGAAGGTGATACAGTGAAACATGCAAAATCTTAGTTCATGGGCATAAGTGGCTATGTCGATTGACGAATACAAGCCAGGGCTAGAGGGCGTTCCAGCCACCCTCTCTAGCGTGAGTTATGTGGATGGCAAAAGGGGATTGTTGGAGTATCGGGGCATTGCGATCGACGCGCTAGCCGAACACAGTAATTTTCTCGAAACTGCCTACCTACTCATTTGGGGCGAGTTACCCACCCATGAAGAGCTAGAGGATTTTGAGGGCGAAATTTACCAACACCGTCGCCTCAAATACCGAATTCGGGACATGATGAAGTGCTTCCCGGAAAGCGGCCATCCCATGGACTCTCTCCAAGCCTGTGCCGCTGCCTTGGGTCTCTTCTATGCCCGTCGGGCCTTGGATGATCCCGCCTATATTCGCCGCGCTGTGGTGCGTCTCCTGGCCAAAATTCCCACGATGGTGGCGGCCTTCCAAATGATGCGCAAGGGGAATGACCCGATCCAGCCCCGGGATGATTTGAACTATGCGGCGAATTTCCTCTACATGCTCAATGAGAAGGAGCCGGATCCCCTCGCTGCTCGTATTTTTGATGTCTGCTTGATTCTTCATGCGGAGCACACGATTAATGCCTCCACATTTTCGGCGATGGTGACGGCTTCCACCCTCACCGATCCCTATGCTGTGATTGCCTCGGCGGTGGGCACGTTGGCGGGACCTCTCCACGGGGGAGCGAACGAGGAGGTGCTGGATATGCTGGAGGCGATCGGGACGATCGATCGGGTGCCCGAGTATGTGGATGAATGTATTGCCAAGAAATCGCGGATTATGGGCTTTGGCCACCGGGTCTATAAGGTCAAGGATCCCCGGGCTACTATTCTGCAAGGGCTAGCGGAGCAGCTGTTCGATAAGTTTGGCAGTGATCTCTACTATGGCATTGCCCTGGAACTGGAGCGAGTGGTCTCGGAGCGTCTGGGGCACAAGGGGATTTATCCCAATGTGGATTTCTATTCCGGTTTGGTTTACCGCAAGCTGGGCATCCCCAATGATTTGTTTACGCCGGTGTTTGCGATCGCGCGTGTGGCTGGCTGGCTGGCCCACTGGAAAGAGCAACTGGCCGCGAACCGGATTTTCCGTCCCACCCAAATTTATACGGGTGAGCATGGTCGCACCTATCAGAGTCTGGACGATCGGGCAGTGTTGCCCACGGGGATGCTAGAGCTGAACAAGGGGCTGTAACGTTCCGTCTGGGGCAACCGACGGGGCACCTTGAAGAATCCAAATTTTTGCGCTGTGACCCACGCACGCATCAGGATAGGGTAGGGCGGCGAAGTCGCCCTACCCTATCCATTGAGATGCCCTTTACATCGCAAATCCCATGAACCCGATCGACTCACCCCAAACTTTCAGCCTTGCGACCGCCAGTGGCGATCCCCTCATCGTTCCCGCCTTGGGGATTGGCACCTGGGCCTGGGGTGACAGCCTCTACTGGACCTATGGCAAAGACTACGGTGAAACCGACGTTCACCAAGCCTTCACCGCCGCCCTCGATGCCGGTATTACCCTCTTCGACACCGCCGAAGTGTATGGCCTAGGCGAGTCAGAACGACTCCTTGGCAAATTTACCCAAGCCCGCGATCGCACCCCGAATTCCACGGCCCCCCGTCCCTCCGTTCAAATTGCCAGCAAATACTTTCCCTGGCCCTGGCGCATCTTTCCCCAGGCCGTCAGCGAAGCCCTGACCCATAGCCTCGATCGACTTCAAATCCCCAGCCTTCCCCTCTACCAAGTTCACTGGCCCTTCGAGTTTCTAATCCGCCAGCCTGCCCTGATGGAGGTCCTGGCCCAGGAAGTACAACGAGGTCGGATCCAAGCCGTGGGGGTGAGTAACTATTCCGCTGCCCAACTGCGGCAAGCCCACAAACTGCTGGCGGCCCATGGTGTCCCCCTGGCCAGTAATCAGGTGCAGTACTCCCTGCTGGAGCGATCGATCGAGCGCAACGGCACCCTCGATGTGGCCCGGGAACTGGGCGTTCTGATTCTTGCCTATTGTCCCCTGGCCCAGGGTCTCCTCACGGGGAAATACCATCCCCACATCACCCCGGCGTCCGCCACCACCCCAACCGCTACAACCGCCCAAGCTACGCCCCAAGCCCTCGGAGCCCGGAGCCTCAACCCGCGCTTCAAAGGGGCCGGTTTAGCCAAAATTGAACCCCTGATCCAGGCACTCCACACCCTCGCGACCGAGTACGATCGCACCCCGGCCCAGGTTGCCCTGAACTGGCTCATTGGCCAAGGCGCGTTGCCGATCCCCGGGGCCAAAACTGCCCAGCAGGCGACCCAAAATGCGGGAGCCTTGGGCTGGCAACTGACATCAACTGAACAGGACCACCTCGCCCAGCTCACGGTGTAGCAATTGCCAAGGGGCGTCGGTTTGAGGCTTGGCTGGGGCCGAATCCCCGGGGTCAGGGCAGCCCTAGCCTCGGCAAGGGGGCAGCGGTCTAAGACCGACGGAATCGCCGCTGTTGAGATCCTTGAAGATCTTTGAAGTTTTGGGGCGATCGGAAAAACCTCTGGCACACTGCGATCGGGAGTTGGTGGATCCCAGGGGTCGATCGTGCCATGACCGACCCCGATCGCCAACCTCCTCCAGATCCGTTAACCGTTTCGGCACCCGTTCCGAATTCCCCTAGCCGCTGCCCCATTGCTGCGGACATGCCTAGGACGGGAAGCCCCTGCACAGCAGGGGACTCGCGGCTGCCCGCTGTCCCAACAACTGGGTTCATTGCTATAACCACTTCGGTTCAAATTCCGAAACATCGTTACGAAAATCCTTGGGTTTATTAACAAAACTCCTCGGGTTTATTAACAAAACCCCACCGGTTGTAACGACACAGCCCCAGACTCGGCCTCCTGGGTCAAAATTGGGGATAGTCTTGACGGACACTGGGATCTCCCAACACGATTCAATCTGTCACCGAGGGAGTCGATCGTCATTGGCAGACTGTCTGCACGATCGGCCCTGGGTCCACGCTACCCTCGATAGATCCGGAGATCTTTATATTGTTGCTTACGCTTATTGCCCACGCTCAATGATCTGCCCATGGATCTAGCACATTTTCCCTGGTTAACCACCACAATCCTCTTCCCCATCACCGCTGCCCTCCTGATTCCCTTCATTCCGGATAAGGGCGACGGGAGTACGATTAAATGGTACGCCCTCACCGTGGGGCTACTTGACTTTATTATCCTTGTCTACGCGTTCTACACCCAGTACGACTTCAGTAACCCCGAGTTGCAACTGGTGGAGAGCTACCCCTGGGTTCCCCAAATTGACCTGAACTGGTCCGTGGGAGCCGATGGCTTGGCCATGCCCCTAATCCTGCTCACGGGCTTTATCACAACCCTAGCAGTGCTGGCAGCTTGGCCGGTTACGCTCAAGCCCCGTCTCTTCTATTTCCTGATCCTTGCGATGTATGGGGGCCAGATCGCTGTGTTTGCGGTCCAGGATATGTTGCTGTTTTTCCTAACCTGGGAACTCGAGCTAATTCCGGTTTACCTATTACTCTCCATTTGGGGGGGGAAGAAGCGGCAATACGCGGCAACCAAGTTTATTCTCTACACTGCCGGCAGCTCTCTCTTTATCCTGGTGGGAGCCTTCGCCATGGCCTTCTATGGGGATACCGTGACCTTTGACTTCCGGGCCTTGGCCAACAAGGACTATGCTCTGGGGTTCCAGCTGTTGGTCTACTCGGGTTTTCTCGTGGCCTATGGGGTCAAGCTGCCGATCGTTCCCCTCCATACCTGGCTTCCCGATGCCCACGGTGAAGCTACAGCCCCTGTACATATGCTGCTAGCTGGGATCCTCCTGAAAATGGGGGGTTATGGTCTGATTCGGATGAACGCGGGCTTCCTGCCCGAGGCCCATGCCCAGTTCGCGCCGATTTTGATTATTTTGGGTATCGTTAACATTGTTTACGCAGCCCTCACCTCCTTTGCCCAGCGCAACCTCAAACGCAAAATCGCCTACTCCTCCATTTCCCATATGGGCTTTGTCCTGATTGGGATTGGCTCCTTCACCAACATTGGTTTGGCGGGGGCGATGCTGCAAATGATCTCCCACGGTTTGATTGGGGCTAGCCTCTTCTTCCTGGTGGGGGCCACCTACGATCGCACCCATACCCTGATGCTGGATGAGATGGGGGGCGTGGGCAAGCGGATGACCAAGCTTTTTGCCATGTGGGTGACCTGTTCCATGGCTTCCCTGGCCCTACCGGGTATGAGTGGCTTTGTGGCGGAGTTAATGGTCTTTATCGGTCTCGCGACGAGCGATGCCTATGGTTTCCTCTTCCGGTTAGTGGCGGTGATTTTGGCGGCGATCGGGGTGATTCTGACTCCGATTTATCTGCTGTCGATGTTGCGGGAGATTTTCTACGGTCCCGAAAACAAGGAGCTGGTGTCTACCCAAAAGCTCATCGATGCGGAGCCGCGTGAAATTTATGTCATTGCCTGTTTGCTGGTGCCCATTATTGGGATGGGCTTCTACCCCAAGGTGGTGACCCAAATCTACGATGCTACGGCGGGTAAGATGACGGCTTTGCTGCGATCGGCGGTGCCGACCCTCTCGGCAGAGCAGTCTGCGCCTTCGCCCAGTGCGGTGTTTGAGGGGGTGGAGGTGGCGGAAGCGCCATCGATCGCTGACTAGGGATCGCCCAGATCGGTCTGTTGCGGTAAATCGAAGCGTGTTGCCCCTTGGTCACGGGAATGCTCCCTAGATGGGCGCTCGCACGGATTGGTTGCCACCGTGATAACGCTCATCGATCACTCTCACCGGTTGAATATTGTTCTCCTGGGCACCTCGAACAATTCAAATTTCGACCACAGTGCCCACGGCAGAATTAGGATTGTGGTAGGCGGCTTCGCCGCCTACCACAATTAATCGAGGTGCCCTCATAACTTGATTCGATCGGGTGGACATTATGGTCCACCCTTTTTTTGTCTGGGGGACCGAGGGGGATTCTGTAAGGGCCTACGGCCCTTAGCCGAAGTTTCCAAACATCCTCTGGGGAGTGCGATTGGGGAGTGCGATCGCAGTCTGTCAAGTTGTGTAGGGGCTATCTCGATGATGTGGGGTGGGCTGGGCCGGCGGCAAAGCCGGTCGCTGTGGCGAGGTGAGGTGATCATGAGGTGACCTGGAAACACGTGACCTTGCCAGTCCCTAACACACGGGTCTGGTGCGATGTACAAGGAATGCGGATCCCGCTAGCCTCCCGATCGAATAATGCCGACTAGGAGCCAAAACCCGAGCAGGCTGGCAACCACAAAGAAAACCTCGCTTAGAACCTGCAAATGGGGGGTCTGTTGGCCTGTGGATAGAATCGCAGCACCAATGATCAAACCACTAACAACAGTGCCAAAGGTGCGCCGGTTGGCGGCAGCGTCAATACTGCGGCGGAGTTCGTCGAGTTCCTGGATATTAAGGTTAAATTTGAGGGTTTCGGTGCTGAGACGATTGAGGAGGAAGGCAAACTGCCGGGGAGATTCGAGGGAAAGATTGCGAAATTCAAGGCCCGTGCGCAGTAGATTTTGCAGCAGGTTCTCGCCCATCAGTTGCCGCCGGAAAATATCGGTCATCAGGGGCTGGACCTCATCCACCACATTGACACTGGGGTTAAATAAACGGGCAGCCCCCTCTAAATTGGCGACTGACTTCGCAAAAAGGCCAATATTTCCCGGCCAACGCAAATTATTACGGCTCACAATTTGCAGTAGGGCATTAAACGCTTCGGCAGTGCTCAAACTCGCTAGACTGACATTGGAGTAGCGCTGGAGGAGACGGCGAATATCCGCCTCGAACTGAACCAAGTCAACGGAGTCCGTCGGCTCAGAAATTTGTAGGGCCAACTGGGTGCAGCGCTGTGCGTCGGCACTGACGATCGCCAGGACCATCTCCGTTAAGGTGGTGCGGGTACGGGGGTCCAGATTGCCCACCATGCCACAGTCCAGGAGAGCAATGCGGCCATCATCCAGGTAGAAAATATTGCCGGGGTGGGGATCGGCGTGGAAAAAGCCATCGATGAAAAACTGCTGGAAAAAGCTCCGGAACAGCAGGGTGGTAATGGCTTTGCGTTCTGCATCGATCGATCCATAGCCCCGGCCCCGCAGGGGGGAGTCCAGAATCGGCTTGCCCCGTAGCCATTCCATAACCAGCATTTTTGGTGTGGTCAGGTCCCAGAGAATTTGGGGGACAACCAGATGATCGGGATCAAACCAGGAGCTTTTGGAGAGGTTTTGTCGTAATTGGTCTGTATAGGTCGCTTCGGTGGTGAAATTCAACTCCGATCGCAGGGCATTACTAAACTCCTCTGCCAAGTCCAGCACCCCATAGCGCTCCCCAAATTGAGTGGCCGCCATGAGTCCTGCAATGCGCAAAATCAGGGCAATATCTTGCTCCACCTGCACTTCAATACCCGGTCGGCGCACCTTAATCGCCACCTCTCGCCCGTCCCAGAGCACCGCTTTGTGGGTCTGGCCGATCGATCCCGCCGCGATCGCCTCGTACTCAATGACAGCAAAGGTATCCTCCACGGGTACGGGGGAGTTTTGGCGAATAAATGCCTCAACTGTGGCCGAATCCACCGGTGGCACCTTGGCCTGTAGTT
Organism: Prochlorothrix sp.; assembly: GCA_035285005.1. Taxonomy (GTDB): domain Bacteria; phylum Cyanobacteriota; class Cyanobacteriia; order Prochlorotrichales; family Prochlorotrichaceae; genus Prochlorothrix. The sequence goes on along the minus strand of JAYKIB010000017.1, from coordinate 6,740 downwards.
CACTGAGGCATTCAATATAGGCCGGAGGCAGCAGGTCGGGGCGTGTGCTGAGCAGTTGTCCTAGCTTGACAAATACTGGTCCCAATTGCACCAAAATATTGCGTAAAACCTCCGGTGGAGGGACATCCGGCTCTCCTGGCTTCGCTTCCACCAGCAGACTGCGCATATAGCCCCAACCATTGCGGAAAACGACCTCTAGAATCTCTGCTTCGCGGGAACTGGTGATAATACCGGTATCTAGCACAGGGGGGAACTCCTCAGGGTTTCAGATTGTGATCCCAACTCGATCGTCGGGAACACTGCCCCTATTATGCAAAATTCTGAGGGTTGTCATCTTGATTGGGGAGTGAGGCCTGGTCACTCTGCCCAGGGATGAGGCCTCTGTCTCCGGATGGACAGCTTGATACGGTCAGGTTGTTAAAGAGTTCATGGGGTTGCGAATTTTCCTAGGCCCGCAAACTCAGCAAGAGATGGCGATCGGTGTCAAAGTCCAGTACCCCTTCCTGCCGCAGTTGTCCTAGCAGACGGGTGACGGTGACGCGAGTTGTTCCCAGGGCATTGGCTAAATGTTGATGGGTGAGACGCACGGTGAGACGAATCTGATCTCCCTGGTTTTGGCCCACTTCCTGACCTAGAAGCTGCAAAAATTGGCGGAGTCGGTCTTCGACCCGCCGCTGTCCCACGATCGCTAACAATTTCTCGCTCTGTTGCAGACGGTGATTGAGACTGCGAAAGAGATCCTGACAGAGTAATGGAGTGTGTTCCAACTCCGCCATGGACAGGCCGAGTAAGTCCACCGCTGATAGAGCGCTCGCATGGTAGGGATAAATCTCGGAGAGGGGCGAACCAAAAATGCCTGAAGGCCCAACCAAGCCCAGCAGCGACTCTTCACCGTTATCGTAGGATGTACTCAGGGTGACCACACCGCGACATACCACCCAAACCTCACGATCGGGTAGATTAATCGCCTGTCCTGCCTCAAAGGACTGTAAATTCTGTTGGTGATACCGCTGTTCGAGCTGTAACCTCATTTCAGGGTTATACTGCTCTGAAATCCCAGGCTGGGGGGAGGAGTGAGGGGGTAGGGGAGTGTGGGCGAATTGGCTAGCCGGGGCAGAACCAGCAGGAGAGCGCGCGAAAGTCATGACTAGACCTGAGTAAGTGTAGCGAGTCTAGGGTTCAGTGTAAGGCGTGATACAAAGTCTTGGGTCATGATCCAATTATGGCAAGTTTAAGCTTTGGCTAAGTCCCTGCTGGGTTCCCGCCCGCTGGTGTGTTGTTGCCCGGGGGCGACTCCCCAGGCCCGGACAAAAGGGGTAATCGGTAGAAAACCCCGATTACTGTGTACTCCTTGGGCTAGATAAATCCTTAGGATTCTTTATTGACGACTTACTGCATTTTCCGTAAATTACCTCTGACTAAGGCCGTGATTCAGATTCAGTGTAGCCCCCTGGGGCAAGATTCCCGCCAGTGGAGCGGAATTCAGGCTGTTGTGTTTGATAAAGACGGGACATTAGCCCGATCGGAAGATTTTTTACGAATCCTGGCGCACCAACGCGCTCGACGGGTGGATGCCCAGGTGCCCGGGGTTCAGGAGCCCCTATTGTTGGCATTTGGGGTAGAGGCAGCGGGTCTCAACCCAGCGGGGTTAATGGCGGTGGGGAGTCGTCGGGACAATCTCATTGCGGCGGCGGCCTATGTGGCGGAACAGGGGCGAGATTGGTTTGCAGCGCTCACCTTGGTGGAGGCCGTGTTTGCGGATGTGGATCGGGGACTGGCGGATAAAGCCCAGTCTACGCCGCTATTTCAGCCTGCTCGCCCCTTGATTCGGTCCCTCGCGGATCAGGGAGTTCGCCTCGGCCTGATTTCAGGGGATACCACAGCGAATCTCCATGCTTTTCTGGCCACCTATCACCTCAGCGATTACTTTAGCTTGGTCTGGGGAGCGGATCGATCGCCCGCTAAACCGGATCCGGCCTGTTTTCGGGAAGCCTGTGCCACCTTGGGGGTTAGCCCCGAGGCAACGCTCATGGTGGGTGACGCGACGGGGGATATGGCCATGGGGCAGACTGGGGGGGCAGCCGGTTGTATTGGCGTGACCTGGGGCTGGACCCGTTCCGTGCGGATTCAGCAGGCCGATGTTATTTTGACGGATTGGTCCCAGTGGCAGGTGGGCTCGACTGGGTAAGGGGGGCGTGGGCAAAGGGGAAATTTGCCCAGGGGCGATCGATGGGGTGAGTGGGGCAGCTTCGCCGCCCCGCCCCAGAAATCCGACGTTGCTTGATCATGGGCTGAACTCGAAGGCGCAGGATCTAGCCCACCGGACGGTACAACCCTGGTCAATTTTGCGCTGATCCCTTGGGTCAGCAACGCCTCCAGAGGAGTGGCGCATCCTGGGGTAACTGCCCCAGAGAAGAGGTGCCACAACTTGCCCGCTAGGTGGTGTATTCAGCATTGATACGCACATAGTCGTAGCTCAGGTCACAGCCCCAAGCTGTTCCACTGCCGGGGCCTTCCCCCACAGACACTCGAATCAGCACCGTATCATCCTCTAGATAGGTGCCAGCACTGCGGGCCTTGAGGTAGGCACTGGCCGCCGCCCGATCGAACTTGAGGGGTTGTCCCCCCTCCATCAGCACCAAGTCCCCGAGGCAGACCTTGAGTTGATCCTGCTCAAAGTGAACGCCCGCACGACCCGCAGCGCCTGCAATGCGGCCCCAGTTCGGATCGTTCCCGAAAATGGCTGCTTTGGTCAGATTCGAGCCCGCGATCGTTCGAGCAATCCGACGGGCCGCCGCATCATCACTGGCTCCCGACACCTGGATTTCCATTAAACAGGTGGCCCCTTCGCCATCGCGGGCGATCGCCTTGGCCAAATACATGCAGACTTCCGTCAGCATCGCCTCCAGCTTTTCCGCGTCTGCCCCCGCTTCCGTAATTGAAGGGGTTCGGGATTGGCCATTGGCGAGGGCAATGACGGTGTCATTGGTGCTGGTGTCCCCATCCACCGTAATTTGGTTGAAACTTTTATCCACCGCCCGCGCCAGCATCGCCTGCCAGAGGTGCGGGGAAACCGTGGCATCACAGGTGATAAAGGACAGCATGGTGGCCATATTGGGGTGAATCATGCCGGATCCCTTGGCAATGCCCCCAATTCGCACGGGTCGATCGTGAAAGTTCATTTCCAGCGCGATCGACTTGGTGACCAGATCGGTTGTGGTAATGGCCTTTGCAGCCGCGTCGGATCCTGTATCCGCTAGAGCTGCGACCACCTGGGGAATCCCCGATCGCATCCCTTCCATTTTGATCGGCTGACCAATCACGCCGGTGGATGCCACCAACACCGCATCGGCACTCACGCCCAGGGCGTCTCCCACCCGTTGCACACTTTCGCGCACATCGGTCCAGCCCTGTTCCCCCGTCGCCGCATTGGCTTGGCCTGCGTTACAGAGGATAGCTCGGGCATTGGCCTTGGCCTGGAGCCGTTGACGGCAGTAGTCCACACAGGCGGCACGCACCTGGCTGAGGGTAAAGACTCCCGCCGCGATCGCGTCGGTATCGGACACAATCAAGGCTAAATCTGGCAGACCGGAAGGTTTGAGACCGGCGGCGATACCAGCGGCCCGATACCCTTTGGGAGCGGTCACCCCCCCATCAATTACTTGCCACGTTCCCATAGTTTTTCTTAGTGTTGCTTGCGCTGCCCTGGAGGGCAGGAATTATAGTTGTGCGGTTCTGGCAACCATCAAATTGTGGCTGACAAGCCTGTGTTATGGCTTTTGGAGTAGTGGTTTCTCCGCTGCGCGCGGCCACGGTGAACTCCCTACTCCGTTGCCCTGTGATGCGGGACAGGGGGCAATGCCGGGTAAGGGCGTGAACCCTCCGCTAATTTCCCGTGGATTTGGCAGATTCATGCTCCAGACTTGTCCGATGCAACTTGGCGGCTGCAGTAGCTAGTGGTTGGGCACCTCGATTCAGCGAGTTGGACGGCGCAGCCGCCTAACTGAGCCCTAATGCTTGGGCATCAAGGCGACGGTTTGAATTTTTTGAGATGCTCTGTTGGGCACCTCGAAAAATTCTGATTTTTGCCCGGTGACCCACGTAAGAATCAGGGTTGGTTTGGGCGGCGCAGCCGCCCAAACCAATTAATCGAGGTGCCCTGTTGTATAGCTGTTATTTAGAATACTGCGATCGGGAATCCTCTTAATCCAGAACTCATAACCTCTGGTCACCGCTCTGGTGCGATCGGTCCTGTTGTAACCTGTTCCCCAACTGTGGGTGCCCTTCCCCGATTTCTGTCAGCCCCCTACGGTCATCAGCCCCCTACTGTGAGATCCCTATGGATTGCTTCCGATGGATTGCTTCCGATGGATTGCGATTGATAAGAGGTTACCTCGATCAATTGGGTGGGGCAGCTTCGCCGCCCCACCCAGCCCTCCTTCTGACCTGAATTATGGGATGAAAACTTGCAGTTTTCGAGGTGCCCAGGAGAATGTTTGACAACTTCAGCTTGGTGCTAAGTCGATCGAAGGAAATTCCTGTAGGCTGCGCACAGCCTAACGGGTGTCTCGACTAATGCAGATTTTCATCGCAGTACCCACTGCAGAATCAGGGTTTGGGTTGGGGGGGGTGGGCGCGGGACCAAAAAAAGGGTTTTTTAATTTGTTTTGTTTCGAAAATTTTTTTTTATAAATTTTGGGGTCACACCGCCTCCATAATATGGTGGTTTGGGGGGCGGGGGCCACCCCCCGCAACCCAAACCCTGATTCTTGCCTAGGCTGTCTCCCCAAAAGTTGAATTAATCGAGGTGCCCTGTAAGCTTCTGTCATTCATTTTGGAACGGGCTAGAGGCCCATTCCAAAACGGCTCTGCTCAACCTTGACCGTGCTGACATTCCAGTGCTGCCTTGGCGACCGCCAAACACAAGCGGACCTGTTCCAGCTCCGAGAGGTGTTCCCAGTCCCCTTCAGGGGTAGGAGTATTGCTGGTGCTGCGCATGGCATAGGCATAGGGACGCGCCAAGACGTACAGGTCATCCTCTGACCAATGGGGAAAGGCTTGTTGAACACATTGCACGAGGTTATCCGCCAACGTTGTGTTTGCGGTTTGGGACTTGAGCATCGAGTCCTGGGCAAGCTGGGTGGCCCGAGCTGCAATGTCTGCCAGCAATTGGCGCGGAAAGGATTGAAACCGCTGCAACAGGACTTCGGTGGGGGATGGCTGAGTCACAGCCTGGTCCTTGCGGTCTTGATCACACCGTTGCCACTGAGCGTCCAACAAACTCCAAAAGTTGGCCCGGCTATCGACCTCCCAGTTATCTGCGTTGCCGGGAAGCTCGGACTCCAGGGCTGTGTAATAGTCCTCTGTGGCGGGATTCTCGGGTTCCCAGGGATATGCATCCGGGAGACACAATAGACGGTGCAGAAGGTCAGCGGTGGCCCGATGGCGATCGGGTTGGGAGTGGTTGGGAGAGTGAATATGCAGAGGATTAGCCATTGGCCCAGTTCCTGGAAAACATAGCAAGTGAGACTCAGGCGATCGGAAAAACGTTAGCGTTCATGTGATTTGAGGATTGACACGGGACAGTGGTTCCAAGGTCCCCATCAATAATTCCTGTCAACGGGTCGATCGACTGAGGTTGGATAAACAGCGGGAGCGCTTGAAGTATGGAGCCCTAGCGAGATAGTTACAGTATCTTGCGGTGGTATCTGGTACGGAGGGCTGCTTCGCCTGGGGCGAGGCAACTCCTGCCGTATACGGTACGTTGCGCACAGTGCTGTATGGGGAGTGCAGGCAGAAAGTAGGACTGAGGCGCACATCCGTGGCTGCATACGTTGGAACCTTTATCTTTAAGGGCACCTCAAGCGCGTGGAGTGTCCGTAGATCACGGTCGTAGATTCTTTTCAGCGTCTTGCAAATGCGTTGGGTACAGGGATTTTCCCTGCGTTCAGCAGGGATATTCTCTTCAGGTACGGCGCAATTGCAATCGATGCTGTTAAAGATGGAGATCACGAAGCGTAAATCACCAAGCGTCAATCACAAAGAATAGGATACCTCGATCAATTGTGGGGGCTATCGAGCGGTTAACCGAGATGAAGATTACTTCTAGTCTCAAAGTGAATCTTCAGGGAAAATGGTAGAAAAAGACCTCAGTACCGGACAAAAAAGTGATCAGAATGGCCCTAAACCCTTACAGGGTAGGCATTTGAGTCTGATCGCCTGAAACCCTTGTATGGTAGGCGTTTCCAAAGTTTTGTCCGGTACAGAGCAAATTGACGGACACTTTGATCCCATGGATTGGGTGATGAAGCTGCCCAAGTGGACCTTGATCCCTAGGCGAGCACAGGACGCAAATTTAGATTGTGCGAGGTGCCTGGATGCTTAAGGTCGCCTTCTGGGGTGGATCTGGAAGCAAGGAAAGCGTGGTTAAACCCTGTTAGGGGTTCTAAATGTACCTACAGGAATCTCTTTCAAGATTCCGCATTGCACCCGATCTCTTCAAAGTCAGCCTTCAGATGTTGGGTCCCTCAATGAATTAAGGCGATCGACTGCACCGATCGCCTCTGAAACTCAGAGTTTACTGACGGGCACCTCGATTAATTGAGGGGCACCTCGATTAATTGAGAGAAGTGCTGTCTCATCATGAGACTCAAACTGGGAAGGACCTCGCTAAATGATTAGCTAATAGATTGCACAAGGTCTTTAATATTTTGAATTGTAAAGACAAGCTTGCTCAAAAT
>JAYKIB010000016.1:0-19252 GCA_035285005.1 Prochlorothrix sp. | reverse complement strand
CCACAGGACACACAAATGTGATTTTGCTTACCCTGCTTTTTCCCATTCTTACGGATATGGGTGCCACCGCATTCAGGACACTGCATCGCTGTACCTCTTTACTTCATACTCCAATTATGCAACGCCGGAATTTGAAGGTGTTGGGCAAGCTGGATGCTGAGGGCGGTGCCGGGGTAGTCCTGTTGGTCCGGGCGCAGGATCAGGAGCAGGACCTGGCTGGGGGCGATCGTCTGCCAGACGGCCGACCCAAACCCCGATGGTGTATCCAGAAATAAATAGTCTAGCTTTAGCCCTTGGCTGAGGGTGGCGATCGCCCCTTGGAGGGCGGGAATTTGGCTGGACTCAAGGGGTTGGGGTTGGGTGAGGTGAGTCAGGCGGGGACTGGCCGAGGTTGGACTGTCACAGTGACGCGGGATGGGGGCACCGGGGATTAAATACACCTTGCCGTCGCCACCACCACTCCCGATACAAGAGCTGACATCATAGGGCACCGCAGCCCAGGTGCTGGAATCCTGGATATAGTCCTGAAGGCTCCGATCGACCCCTTCTTCCCCAAACCCAAACAACATCGGTAACCCCGGTGCGGCCCAGTTCAGGTCTAGAACCCCCACACGATAGCCATACCGCGCAACACAGGCGGCGACATTGGCGGTCAGCGTGGTGGTGCCGGTCCCGCCACGGTAGGCATGGAATGTGATCAGTTTGGTCATGGGGGGGCGTGATCTTTCGATCTGGGTCTTCGACTTTTTGATTGACTCAGTAGAATAGGCAAAATAAACGCAGCTTGTAGGGTGTGTTAGGCGTAGCCGTAACGCACCGAAGCATCAGGCTTTGATGCGTTCGCTATCGCTTGTCTAGAATGCCATCCGTAAGCACCAGAGTTGTGGCGTGCAGCGAAGCCGCACACCACAATTCAGCGAGGAACCCTACGGAATATGCAACCGATCGAGGAGGGACTTCAGCGATCGGCTACTGCTGCTGTCCAGCGGGCTGAGATCCGTTTGGTAAACCCGATAGTCGAGTTGGGGAAAAATATTGTCGATCGCCTCCACCTTCTCCAGCCAACCCGCATCAATCGTGCCCGCCATCACATCATCATAGATTTTGTTAAAGCGCATCAGATGGGATCGGGTCCGCCGCACCGCATAGGGCACCATGGTTCCCGTGCGCATGATAAAGGCCCAATCCGATGACTGGGCTAGCAGTAACTCCCGTGCAGCTTGATTGAGCGCCCGTTCTTCCAGGGCATCGTGGGGTTGGTGCTGACTGAGACTAATCATGCGCTCCGTCGCCTTGTGGAGGTGGGGATAAATCCACGTGTTGGTCTCATTGAGCCAATATTCATGGAACCCCTTATAGCCCCAACTGGACTGGGAAGGACGACAGACTTGGTGAACCGGGAAACCCTGGAGATAATCACTCAAATGGGTGACGGTAAACTTAGCCCGTTGCTCAGCGGCCTGCCGGAACACTGCATCCAGGAACCAGGGGCCTTCGTACCACCAGTGGCCAAATAATTCCGCATCATAGGGCGCAACAATGAGCGGTGGTGCCTTCATGATGGAGTTAAGGTGATCAATCTGGCGTTCCCGGTTAAAAATAAAGTTTGAGGCGTGCTCTTTAGCTTTTTCCCTAGCCCAGTAGGGATCGTAGAGTTGCTTCTCCCCGAGGCTACTGCTGCGGCTCGTGATTTTGTGATATTTAATGCCGGTGTTCTTCCGCTGACCATTGGGAAGAATATAGGGCTTAATATAGTCGTAATCCGCTTCCCAGCCCAAATCTTTGTAAAATTCTCGATATTCCGCCGCACCGGGGTAGCCCACTTCCGCTGACCAAACCTGCTGGGAAGACTCATGATCGCGGCCAAAGGCCGCCACGCCGGTTTCTGTGAAAATTGGGGCATAGGTGCCGAAGCGGGGACGGGGACGGGCATAAAGAATGCCGTGGCCGTCGGTAATGAAGTAACGCAGGCCCACATCGGCGATCATGCGCTCAATGCCTTCGTAGTAGGCGCACTCGGGCAGCCAAATTCCTTTGGGCGGCTGACCAAAGTTTTGCTCATGGTGCTCGCAGGCAATCTTGAGCTGGGCCCAGACAGACTGGGGATACATCTGGAGGACGGGGAAATAGCCGTGGGTGGCCCCGCAGGTGATGATATCGAGGTGGTTGCTGTCGAGGAATTTCCGAAAGGCTGTGATGAGGTCGCGATCGTAGCGTTGCCAGGTGGCTTTGACGCGGGTGAATTCCTGGACATAGTGTTCTGCCAGGTACCCAATGTGGCTTTGGTTGTGGTTGTGCTCCTGTTCCTTGTGGGCTAGTTCCAGCAGCCGCTCTAGGTGACGATCGTAGCGATCTTGCAAGAGTTCATCCCGTAGCATTGACACCAGGGGCGGAGTCAAGCTGAGGGTCATTTTGAACGGTACCCCGTCATGTGCCAGTTCTTCCAGCAAGTGAATGAGGGGAATATAGGTTTCGGTAATCGCCTCAAAGAGCCATTCTTCCTCTAGGACATAGTCACTCTCGGGGTGACGCACAAAGGGAAGGTGGGCGTGGAGGACGAGGGCAAGGTAACCAAGGGCCATAGGACAAGGGTAAGCGTGTAGCGAGGAACCCGGCGATCGAGGGTGGGGGACCACTCTGGAGAAGCAGAACCGTTATCCAAAGCTGTCCCTAGGGTACGAGCTAAGGGTTGGCTGCCGTCGATCTCAGTATTAAAAATTTAAGAATATGGAGCACCTCGATTCCGAGGATATTTGACAACTTCGGCTAGGTCCCGTAGGCCCTTGCGGAATTCCCCTCGGTCCCCCTTATTGAAGGAAGGAGGCAGCCATCTTCCCCTCTTGTAAAGGGGAGATAGGGGGATTCAGCCCTATCTTTGACCGCTTCGAGGAGCCTCGGGGTGTTCTTGGCTCCATGAAGATTTGTTGCGACGGATGGATTTAGAATAGAACCTGTTGATCATGTTCCCCGAGCAATATCCTATGGCAACCCCTTCTTCTATTCTCGATCGCATTCACAAAATCACGCCCCTGCGGGATGCCCTGGTGAAGCTGCTGGATAAACCGGATCTGGGCACGCTACGCATTGATGTCAACCAAGCCCTGGAAGAGTTTGATGATTTAATGGAAGAATTGGAGCAAACCTTCCCCAAAACGCCCTCGGGCACCCCATAATCCATCGATCGATACATCCTATGCCCTCGTCGCCTGTTTCCCTGCCCTACTTCGACTCTCTGCTGGCTAGCTTGCCCCACAGTCCCGAGGTGGTCCAGGCCTTTGGTCGCCATGTCCATTGGGGCTACTGGGCTAATCCTGACCAAGCCCAAAATACGGGCGCAGATTTTGCAGCGGCAGCGGAAGCCTTAGCCCAAATGGTTTACGGTGCAGCCCAGATCCAGGAGGGCGATCGGTTGCTAGATGTGGGCTGCGGGTTTGGGGGGACAATCGCCAGTCTCAATGAGCAGTTTCAGCGTCTGGATCTCACGGGTCTGAATATTGATGCCCGTCAATTGGAACGGGCACGGCAGCTGGTCACCCCCCAGGCCCACAATCAGATTACCTTCGTTGAGGGGAATGCCTGTGAGCTGCCGTTTGAAGATGCGAGTTTCGATCGCCTCCTCGCAGTGGAATGTATTTTTCACTTTCCCGATCGGCGCCAGTTTTTCCAAGAGGCATTTCGGGTGCTGAAACCAGGGGGTCATCTGGCCCTGTCGGATTTTGTGCCGGTACCGCTGCTGATGCCGGGAATTGCCCTGCAGCAAACCCTGTCCTCCTGGTGCAGTTCCCAACCCGGATTTTACGGCTCGGTTCAAACCCCGATCACCCTGGCTGACTATCGCCACTTGGCTCAATCGGTGGGCTTTGAGAGCACGGTCGAGCAGGATATTACCCAAAATACGATTCCCACGTACTTTTACCTTTGGCATCTCAATCGTCAGATTCCCCAGTCCCAGCGTCAGAGTGATGGGGCAACGGACTGGTCTGCCATTACCCAAACGACGCTTCTCGCGTTTAGCAGCTATTTGAATTTGCTGCAATACCTCGTCTTGGGGTTTGCCAAACCCTAATGCAGGTATGGGGTCGCGGGTTGCAGTGCCCCTATCCTAAATCCCGGGAGAATGACCGGCACCTCGATCAATTCAAGTTTTCACCGCAGTACCCACGGCAGAATCAGATTTGAGGCGCGCGGCTTCGCCGCGCGTCTCTATTAATTGAGGTGCCCTGACCGTGTTAGTACGTAGGGCAAGGATTCCCGCAAAGATTCCCGCTCAGGGGGGCACCTCGATTAATTCAACTTGTTGGGAGACAGCCCACGCAAGCATCAGGGTTTGGGTTGGGCGGCTGCGCCACCCAACTCAATTCATCGAGGTACCCAGGGGGGCACCTCGAAAAATTTAAATTTCGGCCACAGTGCCCATGGCAGAATCAAGGTTGTGGCCGGCGGCTTCGCCGCCGGCCACAATTCATCGAGGTACCCAGGGGTAGTGTGTCCGTGTTTGTGGGGAGAGTAAAGCGACCTCTTTTCACCGCCTTCGTAATTGTACTGAAGTGAAACATTCCCGCTTTATCGCCCTGCTCTGGTTGGAAAACCGACCCAGCCTAGGATTCTAGGGCCGGAACATGACCTTAGGAGGAATTTCGCGGGGGTTCACATCCTCTTCTCCCGATCCCAGAAGCTCCCCTAACGGCTATCCTTTGCCTAACATCCCTGGTATAAAGGTAGAGGCGAATTGCGTTGACTCCTGAGTTTTCTGAGCAAAAGCGCAAGGATCCCTGCATACCGTTTGGAGATGGCGGGATGCAGTTACAGAACGACTGTCTCGGGAGTCTGTTATGCACCCCACTACCCTCGATCAGATTGGCCAAATTCTAGATCAGAGTCCACAGCAAATCCGGATTAAAAAACTCCTAATTTGCACCTGCTACGGCACTTGGGAGACCCAAAATGACCGGCTCAATCGGGTAGGAATGCGAGACTTGGTGGAGACGGTGATGATGCGATCGCCCACCTTGGACTCCCTACAGTATGAGTTAAATCGGGTTGTCAAAACCCTAAGTAAGCCCGTGGAATATGCCCATGTGGCGAATATTATTGTTCGGGCCATGGCCTGGTTTTACCAGCAGCCAACGGCTGTGTCTCCTCCGGAGCCAAGCTCAGCGCCGCTTCCATCCGTGCCCACTGCCCCCCAGAACTCAGATGAGGAACAGACGGGATGGCTCGCTGCGCCCGCCGCCCAACTGCCGCCGCCGAATCCCTACCAGGAAGCCCTCAACCAACTCAAAACCCATCCCCAGGGCGATCGCCTCAAAAAGCTCGCCATTTGTGCCTGCTCTAACACCTGGGAATCCGATCCCCAAAAACTTGCCCTGGCTTCTTGGGATCGTCTATTACCCCAAATTCTGGATCTTGTGCCCACACGGCAGCATCTGGAATATGTGATGGCGCAGATTGTCCGTTCCCTGAGTAAGCCCCAGGTTTATCAAGGCGTAGCCCGGGCGTTAATCCAGATTCTTCTCCCCCTTTACGAGGATGCGGCACCACTCACCTTTCGTGATACAACAGTGCCGTCGCCCCCGCCGCCGCCCCCGGTACCACCAGCGCCTCCTACGGCTCCCTCTGCCCCACCGGCCTACCCAAGCCCCGAAGCCACGGCCTTTGCTCCCCAGCCGATCGCGCCGCCGGCTGCTCCCCCAGCTCCCCCAGCCTACTATCCCCCCCCCGCCTATTCCTCCCCCCCGGCCTACTACGCTGAAGAGGCTGCTGAAGAGGCGACGGTCGTGAGTACGACCCCGATCTACTCTGCTCCGCCCCCTGTAGCTCCCCCACCGCAACCGGATTATGCCAATTCGGGTTATGCCAATGGCGAGGCAACGGTATTTGGCACCGAACCGATCGCGCCGCCTGTGGCTCCCCCACCGCAACCGGGTTATGCCACGGAAAATACGGTCTTTAGTACGACCCCGATCGCCCATCCCCTGGCTCCTTCCAGCTACCCCGGAGCTGAAGCCACGGAAACCACCGTGCCGGATCCCCAGGCCTACGGCTATGGTGTTGCTGCAAATGCCGCCGCGATCGATCCGGCCACGATCGATCCGGCCACGATCGAGTCGCCTGTTGCCAATCTCGCCTTCGCTGCCGGGACTGCGCCCCTCGCGCCCACCTACGATGCTTTTGATCTGCGCATTGAGTTGATGAAATATACCAATCCCCTGATGGCGAAGATTCTCATCTACTCCTTGCTCTATGAACCCTTCGATTTTCGGACCTCTGACTGGCAACAACTCCGGGAATTTGATTTAGACAGCTTGATTCAAACCTTATACAGCCAGTACCAGCACTACGCTGAGCTGGATACCTGTTTACAGTCGATGGCAAATCAACTGCCAGATACCGATCGGGCAATGCAGGCAGCGGGGACATTGCTGCGTGTGCTCAAGCCTATGTATCTCCAACGACCGGGCAGTGTGAGCACTCCCCCATCCCCCGCAACGGGACCTGGGTCAGGCCCTGCCACAACCCAACCCCTGTTTTAGGCTGTTTTAGCGGCGTCGATCCCGTAGGGCCCTGGGACCGGATAGCGGTATCCGTTCCAGAAAGCACAAGGATCGAGATGGAACCCGCCGGAGGCGAAATACAGCTGGCCTGACCTAAACACTAAGCAGTAGCCGCTCTCCCTTTATTGTTCTTACGTTCCGTTCCCCCTATCCCTACCCTATGACCCCCCAGGAATTGCTCAATCGTTACCGCCGTGGAGAGGTGGATTTCAAAGGTCAAAACCTCAGCAGGATCAACCTCGCTGGGTTGGATTTGATCGGCTCAGAAATGGCGGATACGGACCTGAGAGCTGCCAATCTGGTTCTCACCTTTCTCAATCGTGTCAACCTCCACAAGGCTCGTCTCTCCAACGCTGTGCTGGGTGGGGCGAACCTCTCCCAGGCCAACCTCGTGCGGGCGGATCTCCACAATGCGGATCTCCATGGGGCGATGCTGGTGAAGGCCAACCTGGCCAACAGCAACCTCACCTTGGCGAATCTGATGGATGCCAATTTGATGTCGGCGGATTTGCGGGGGGCCAAGCTGGCCAATGCCTGCTTGCGAGGGGCTTGTTTGCGGGGGGCGAACTTCCGTTACGAGCGGAAGGTGTTTGACCATGCGGACCTGCGGGGGGCAGACCTACGGGGGGCGGACCTGCGGGGGGTGAACTTGAAGGAGGGCAACTTGCAGTTTGCGGACCTGCGGGGCGCAAATCTCTCCGAGGCGAATCTGCGGGGCTGTGATCTCCAGGGGGTCAAGCTGACCGGTAGTACTTTGCGGAACACAATGCTGAGTGAGTCCAACCTGACGGGGGCCGATCTCACGGAGGCGGATATGCACCGGGCGATGTTGGAACGGGCGAACTGTGCCGATGCGGTGATGCGGCAGGTGAACCTGACCGAAGCCAGTATGAGTTTGTGCAGTCTCGATCGGGTGCAGCTGGATGGGTCTACGCTCAAGCGAGCGCAGTTAAACCAAGCCACCTTTGAACGGGCAAATCTATCCCACTGTGATTTAACGGAAGCAGCTTTAGTCCAAGCCTATTTAGGACGGACAAATCTGACGGATGCCACATTGCTGCGGGCCAACCTTAGCGAAGCGGAACTGAGTAGCGCCAATTTAATGGGTGCGAACCTAGACGACGCAACGATGCCCGATGGCTCCACCTATGCCGATTAAAATGCTGATTAACGTCAGGGAACCTCGATTAATCAAGCAGACACTTCGATTAATTGGGTTGTGCGGCGAGGCCGCACAACCCAACCCTGATTCTTACGGGGGTCACTGGGCAAGAGCTTTGATTTTTTGAGGTGCCCAAGCTTTTAGGGCGATCGCCCATGTAAAATCCAGGGCTAGGGTTGGATGGCGAAGCTACCCAACCCGATTAGCCGAGGCTCCCATGGGTCGCCTGAGCCCCCCGCAGCGATGGATCGGTGCAGGGTTGTCCGGGTCACGATGGGACCAGTCCAGCCCCCCAACCCCAGGGATAGGTTGCGAGGGTCTCCTGAATTACGTTACATTTGTTTACAAATTCTCAGAATCCTGACCGCGATAGCAGTCACCCCGCTGATTAGGGCAAACCCGGGGGCGAGTATTCTTCCCCGTGTGGGCATTCCTGGCCTCGCTTTGTCCTAACTCACCGATTCCCTTGCTAGGCTCTTTGGATCGGGCGAACAACGTTCAGATCCGGGGCAGCGGTTTGATATTTCTGGCACTTCTAAACTTAATATTCCTAGTTTACGAGGGTGGTTTCGGGCCTTGTTGGGCTGTGCCCCACTGAAACTCCGTGTCCCCTGGGGCCTAATTGATTCCTCTTGAGGGCACCTCGATTAATTCAAATTCCCGTTCTGTGACCCACGCCAGAATCCGGGTTGGGGGCTTCGACTCCGCTCAGCCCCCCACAATGAATCGAGGTACCTTTAACAAACTCTTATGGCAAATTGTTTGAGATCTGCCCAGGAGCCGCCCCACTGTTTACCGTTCAATCCATTGAGAATTATCGCTTGAGGCTAATCTATGAAATTCTCCTGGCGAGTTCTGGCCCTTTGGGCTGTTCCCCTGGCTGTCATTGGCTTTTTCCTGTGGCAGAGCACCTTCACGGTGGCTAATGCCAATATGGCTGACAGCCCCAATGCAGCAAGCAGCCGCATGACCTATGGCCGCTTCTTAAACTATTTGGACTCTGGTCGGGTCACGGCGGTGGACCTCTATGACGGGGGCCGCACGGCGATCGTCGAGGCTGTTGATCCTGACCTGCAAAACCGAATCCAGCAACTGCGTGTGGACCTACCTGCCAAGTCCCCGGAACTGGTTTCCCGGTTGCGGGAATCCGGCATCAGCATTGCCACCCATCCCCCCCGTAATGACGGTGCCATTTGGGGTCTGCTGGGCAACCTGATTTTCCCAATTCTATTGATTGTGGGTCTGCTCTTCCTCTTCCGCCGTTCCAACAGTGCCCCGGGCGGTCCCGGTCAAGCCATGAACTTTGGCAAGTCCCGCGCCCGCTTCCAAATGGAGGCCAAAACGGGGGTGTTGTTTGATGATGTGGCTGGGATTGAAGAGGCCAAGGAAGAACTGCAAGAGGTGGTTACTTTCCTGAAAAAGCCTGAGCGCTTCACGGCTGTCGGGGCTCGCATTCCCAAGGGGGTGCTACTGGTGGGACCTCCTGGAACCGGTAAAACCCTGCTGGCCAAGGCGATCGCCGGAGAAGCTGGGGTGCCTTTCTTTAGCATTTCGGGTTCGGAATTTGTAGAGATGTTCGTGGGTGTGGGTGCGTCCCGAGTCCGCGACCTCTTTAAGAAAGCCAAGGAAAATGCGCCCTGTCTAATCTTTATTGATGAGATTGATGCCGTGGGTCGTCAACGGGGTGCCGGTATCGGTGGCGGTAACGACGAACGGGAGCAAACCCTGAACCAGTTGCTGACCGAGATGGATGGCTTTGAGGGTAATACGGGCATCATCATCATTGCCGCTACGAACCGTCCTGATGTGTTGGATGCGGCGTTGCTGCGTCCCGGTCGTTTCGATCGCCAGGTGATTGTGGATGCGCCCGATATTAAGGGTCGTCTGGAGGTGTTGGAGGTTCACGCCCGTAACAAGAAGCTGGCGGATGATATCTCCCTGGAATTGATTGCGCGTCGGACGCCCGGTTTCACCGGAGCAGATTTGGCTAACCTGCTGAATGAAGCGGCAATTCTCACCGCTCGTCGCCGCAAGGAGTCGATCGGGATGGCAGAGATTGATGATGCGGTCGATCGGGTGGTGGCCGGTATGGAAGGAACACCCCTGATGGATGGTAAGAGCAAGCGTTTGATTGCTTACCACGAGGTGGGTCATGCCATTGTCGGAACCCTGGTGCGGGATCACGACCCGGTGCAGAAGGTAACCCTGATCCCCCGAGGCCAAGCCCAAGGCCTGACTTGGTTTGCGCCGGATGAGGACCAAGGATTGACCTCTAAGTCCCAGATTCGTGCCCGGATTATGGGGGCTCTGGGGGGCCGTGCGGCGGAAGATGTAATTTTTGGCCGCGATGAGGTGACCACAGGAGCCAGCAACGACCTGCAACAGGTGACTGGGATGGCTCGCCAAATGGTGACCCGTTTGGGAATGTCGGACCTGGGTCCGGTGTCGCTGGAAGGCCAAAGCCAGGAGGTGTTCCTGGGTCGGGATCTGATGACCCGATCGGAGTATTCGGAGCAGATTGCGGCCAAGATTGATAGCCAGGTGCGGGAAATCGTGGAGGTTTGCTACCAGGACACCCTGCAACTAATTCGGGATAACCGGGTGGTGATCGATCGCCTGGTGGATCTGTTGGTGGAAAAGGAAACGATCGATGGTGAGGAATTCCGCCAGATCGTCGCCGAGTACACGGAAGTGCCCGAGAAAGAGCGCTTTGTTCCGGTTCTCTAGAATGAAGCAGAATTAAGCTCGCTATGCAGCACGCAGCAGCATGGCCTGAGTGATGCTGTCCCCTTCAGCGAGCTTACGCTGACTGTTGATCTCTCATTTCAGAATGGCTGGAATGGGAGGTTTTTACATGGCTGAACTGACAGACAGCACTGCTCGCAACCGTATCCTACAAAACGGGAGTTGAGCCGCCTTTAATTGGGTTGGGCGGCGAAGCCGCCCAACCCAAACCCTTATCCTTGTGTGGGCTGTCTCCCAAAAATTTGGATTAATTGTGGCCGGCGGCGCCGCCGCCGGCCACAATCCTGATTGTGCTGTGGACACCGTGGTAGCAATTTGAATTTTTCGAGGTACCCATCTGATTGCCTGACAAAAGTGGATCAAGTGCAGGCATAGGGAGCGGGTCAGGAAACCTGACCCCTACGATCCCGAACGTCTGGCAGGGGCGCGGTTTGCGCGCCCAATGCAGAGTTTTTTGTCAGTCAACCAGGGGATGCATACATCAGGAGACTTCAATGGTTTCAGCATCGGGCAGCCCCAACTTAGCCTCGTCGATTCCGTAGCGAAAGCATCACCCCCAAAGTCCAAAGCCCCCTATAATATCAGTCACTCATTGTTACAATTCGCAGCAAAACGTTACTCACAGCAGGGTACTTCGATTAATTGTGGTAGACGGCTTCGCCGTCCACCACAACCCTGATTCTTGCGTGGGTTACCCGGCGGAAATTCTAATTTTTCGAGGTGCCCAGCAAAACATTACCCTGTGAGGCGAATTGTGGTGTCGCTCGCTGTGACTGTCTATGGACTTACTCGATCGCCTTCACCTTTTCCTCAATGTCCTCAGCGGCCTTTTTACCCGCATCGTTTTCTTTGAAATAGGCCCTTTCCCAATCATCGTTCTATGGCTCCTGGCCGGTGCCCTCTTTGCAACCCTACGCATGGGTCTCATCAACTTGCGCGGCATGGGCCATGCCATCAACGTTCTGCGGGGCCGCTACGACACAGAAGAGGAAGCCGGTGAGGTGTCCCACCTGCAAGCCCTCTCCACGGCCCTGTCCGCCACGGTGGGTCTGGGCAATATTGCAGGCGTTGCGATCGCAATTCGGATGGGGGGACCCGGTGCTGTGCTTTGGATGACCCTAGGCGGGTTCCTGGGCATGAGCACAAAATTTATTGAATGCACCCTCGGCCAAAAATATCGCGTGATCCAGCCCGACGGCACCGCCACAGGCGGTCCCATGTATTACCTCAGCCGGGGGCTTGCGGAACAGGGACGACCACGTTTAGGCCAGGGCCTTGCGGTGCTGTTTGCCCTCTGTAGTATCGGTGGTAGTCTTGGGGCCGCCAGTATGTTCCAGGTCAACCAATCCTACGGGGCCGTTGCCCAAGTTGTGCCCATTCCCAATTGGCTCTATGGACTGCTGCTGATGGTATTGGTGGGCTTGGTTCTGGTGGGCGGCGTGCGGCGCGTGGGCCAAGTGGCCTCTCTGCTGGTGCCGGCCATGTGCCTCATCTATGCCGGAGCAGCTCTGTGGATCATTGGGGTCCATTGGGGGGATGTGCCCACCGCCCTGGGGACTATTTTTCAAGGGGCACTGCACCCCAAGGCCGTTGCAGGGGGGGCTGTGGGAGTGATGGTCCAGGGATTGCGACGTGCGGTGTTTGCCAGTGAAGCGGGGATTGGATCCGCTGCGATCGCCCACGCCGCTGCCCGCACCCAGGAACCCGTGCGGGAGGGGTTGGTGGCGATGTTGGAACCCCTGGTGGACTCCGGGTTTATCTGTACCCTCACGGCTTTGGTGCTGATTTTGACCGGGGCCTATGCGGATCCCGCCTTGGCGGACCTCAGTGGCTCTGAGTTAACCGCTGCTGCCTTTGCGTCGGTGATTCCCTGGTTCCCCATAATTCTGGCGCTGACGGTCTTTTGCTTTGCCTTTTCCACCATGATTGCCGCTGGCTACTATGGGGAATGTAGCTGGAATTTTCTGTTCCAAAATACGAAGCGGGGAATTTACAAATCCCTCCTGCTCGGATCGATTTTTGTGGGATCGATCGCCTCTGCAACCGCAGTGGTGGACTTCAGTGATGGCATGTTTTTGCTGATGTCGGTGCCCAATCTCCTGGGGGTCTATTTCCTGTCCAATGGTGTGGCGCGGGATCTGAAGGACTACTTCCAGCGTATGCGGCTGCGTGAACTCCCGGACCATAGATCTGCAGCGGTGGTCCTGCCATCGATCGGGGTTCCGTCCTCTCCCCAGTCGCCCCAGTAGGGGGCACGCCGCACGATCGAATCCTGCTTTCAGACTCTACGCAATTGATAATCCCTGTCTGACGGGTTAAATTGAGATACTTCGATCGCTTAGGCTAGACAGAGGATCCACTAAAAAAGTCGAGGTGCTCCTGAGTCGAGGGGGTACCCCTATGGTGGTTAGCGATCGCTCTAGGTGCTTGATAAGCCCTTGTTGTCTTTGTATAGGCTGGCCTCTCCCCCATGTTTCGGGCATCATCGCATTCTTCCCATTCTGACCCCAAGGCTGCGAGTTCCCCTGGGCTGCGTAGCAAAGATCAAGTTTTAGAGGATGCCCAAGAGATTATCTACGACTGTCTTCTCACCACAGTTCAGCAAGATGATCCCGATGCAGCCCTTACCCTATTCCAGAGAATTTTCCTTGACTGCACGGGAACATTCTGTGATGCCTACTTTCTAGCGATTCAGGAAATTGGCTTTGGCAACCGATCGGAGGTGTTCCATGACGCCCTGAAGCGGTCCTGCTATATTTTGCTCAATAACTGGGAAACCCGTCGCCACTACGCCCACATTTCCCAGCTAGTGCAGCGCCTACGCTCCCAAAGTCACATTGCCCTCACCCTTCCCCCCTGGAAGATGCGTTTGCATCAGTGGCGGATGCGCTTTATTCAAGGGCCAGACTATCAGGAAATGGTCTTGCTCAGCCGTCGTTTTGAACCTGAGCAACCGAGTTCTCGTCCTGCCAAAGTCACCGACAAGCCCTGGCAGGAACGCTATGCCCACTACTTCCTAGTCCATCAGTATGAAGACGGGACCAACCCCCAGGAACAGCGAGATACGGCGCGCCGGGTGGCCTCTCAGATGCGCTATCGCTTCAAATTAGACTTGGCGATGTATGTGGCCCATTCCCAGCGGCCCAAGACTGTCACCACAGCAGACCCAAAACTGAATCGTCAAATTGCCGATCGACTCAATCCCACGGCATCTACCCCCCACACCAATCCCACGGGGTTAGGGGACGAAACTCTGCGCCTCATTAAATTAATCGTGATGCGCAGTGGTTACTTTAGCCATGAGAATATTGCCCATATTTTTAAGGAACAAACCGCTGGTTTAGATTACTTTTCCTACAAGCGGAGTTTGGTGAAATATGTGGTTTATTCCCTCAAGAAACAACCCTTTGCCCAGAGATTCCAAGAGATTATTACGGACAAGCTCGACAATACTTATACTCAACATGATGACACGATCGTCACTAAAAGTTTGGGTCAACGTACTTGCAATCAGGTGGCTCGTTTCTTGACGACTGAGGATGCCCAGGGGCCTTCAGAACTGTTTACGCTGTTACTAACCCAGGGGGGGGCCTTAACCCTGGTGATTATTCTATTGAAGTTGGCTTTACTCAGCCCGACGGTGCGGAACTATTTGGATCTCCGGGTTGCTTACTTAGTGCGCTACTATGCCCAGTTTCCAGCCGAGGAGTGTGAGTGGTTTAGCTATTTTTTAGATGTGTTCAGTGTCACCTTTGCGATTCATGCCGAAGGAGTTCGGTACAGCCTAGTGGACACAACTCGGACCTCAGCGACGAGCCAGCCCAAGCCCTCGACTATTTCTTCTGGGAGTCCTGCTGGGAGTCTTTCCCCAAGACCTCCAGCCAGTTCCCCCGTTAGTTCCACTCGGTCTACAGCCCAGCCTACCGCTGGCGTAAGCACCCGATCGACTCCCTCCTCCACCCCACCGTCCCAGGTTCCCACGACCTTTGATCAACTGGTGTCCAATGATGCAACAACGCTCATCGAGCCGGAGTCTGGCTCCAGTCAAACCGGTGATGCCCTACTCGATCGGTATCGCATCTTTGCCCAAGCGACGCGCACTGTGCCCTCAAGTGAGGATCCCAATGAGGCAGAGGAGAGTTTGGACCCCGATGATGACATGGGTCGCTTCTGATGGCACTGCGATCGATTAAATGCGGTCTCTTTGCGGCCCCATCCAACCTTGACTTCTACCTCGATCAGGGGACAAAAGCAGGATCAGGGGTGTGGCAGGCGAAGTCGCCTGCCACACTTAGTCGAGATGCCCTAAAGATTTTCACCGCAGTACCCACGGCAGAATTAGGGTTGGGTTGCGCGGCGAAGCCGCGCAACCCAATTAATTGAGCTGCCCCCTTAGATTTCCCGGTCTTTTTGCTTCAGTTGCCCAACTATCATGTCTTTTTTAGCCTCAACTCCCCAAAGTGCCCTTACGGTCGCAGGTTTAACCCATTATCTCCAGGACATCCTAGAAGAGGATCCCCATCTACGCCAAGCTTGGGTTTTGGGTGAGGTGTCCAGCGTGAGTCCCCATGCCAAGGGTTTTTTCTTTACCCTCCAGGATCCCCAGGAACGGGTGGGGATTAACTGCGTAATTTGGAAAGGACAGCAGCATAAACTGGCGGGATTGCCGGAGGTGGGGGAAC
This sequence comes from Prochlorothrix sp., assembly GCA_035285005.1. Lineage (GTDB taxonomy): Bacteria > Cyanobacteriota > Cyanobacteriia > Prochlorotrichales > Prochlorotrichaceae > Prochlorothrix. Next base: position 4,109 of record JAYKIB010000016.1, on the reverse strand, counting down.
AGGTACTTGTTTTGGGCAGTGTGCGGCTGTTTACGGGCCGCAGTCAGTATCAGTTGGTGGTGTGGCAGTGGCTACCGGCGGGGGAAGGGTTGCAGGCGCTGCGGTTGCGGCAGTTGCGGCAACGGCTGGAGGCGGAGGGGGTGTTTGATCCAGTACACAAGCAGAGGCCCCCGGAGCATCCACGGGTGGTGGCGGTGGTGACTTCGCGGGAGGCTGCGGCCTGGGGGGATATTCAGCGGACTTTGCGATCGCGTTACCCTGGTTTGCGGGTGTTGTTTGCTCCGGCGCAGGTCCAAGGTCAGGCGGCTCCCGAGGCGATCGTCGATGCCTTGGGGCGAATTGAGGCGGATGGGCGGGCTGAGGTGATCTTACTCAGTCGAGGGGGAGGAGCAAAGGAAGATTTAGCCTGTTTCAATGATGAACGGGTGGTGCGGGCGGTGGCCCTATGTCGGATTCCGATTATTGCGGGAATTGGGCACCAGCGTGATGAATCGCTGGCGGATTTGGCAGCGGATGTGTGTGCCCACACGCCAACGGCGGCAGCGGCGATCGCTGTGCCGAATTTGGCGGATTTGCGGGCTGACTATGAAGATCAGGTGGCCCAATTACGGTGGGGGATGACGCAGCAGCTCCAGGTGCGGCAGATCCAGCTCCAGGTGCTTCAGCAGCGTCTCCAACGCCAAGCGCCCGATCGACAGCTCCAGCACGATCGACAACAGCTTGATACTGCGCGCCAGCGCCTAGTTCAGGCGATGCGTCAGCAGCTCCGTCAGGAGGGCTTTCGCTGTCGTAGTTTGGGGGAACGGTTGACGGGTTTGGATCCGACGGCTGTGTTGCAACGGGGTTATGCGGTTTTGCGGCGGGAGTCGGGGGAAATTGTCAGGGATGCGGAGACAGTGGCTACGGGCGATCGGCTGCGGATACAGGTGGCCCAGGGGGTGGTGACTGTGCGGGTGGAGGAAGCAGAACCCGAGTCAGTTCAGGGAAGCGTCTTCCCAAGTTGCCATTAGAGGTCCATCCAACTCCAAAATCCTACGTACTTTCTTCATTACAAAACCTATCGAGAAGCCGTGATTCCCTGAGATGAAAACCCTCTATCTACTTCGCCACGGTGCCACGGACTGGAATGCCACTGGGCAGCTCAACTCCACCACTGACCTGGATCTGAGTGAGCAGGGTCGCCGGGATATCCAGGCTATCGCCCCCCTCGTCCGGGCCCTGCCCCTTGACCATGTGTTTTGTTCTCCCCGTCGCCGCGCCTTGACCACGGCCCAGTTACTCGATCTCCCGGTAACGGTAACCGTGGACGATCGACTGCGGGAACTGGACTTTGGCTGCTTTGAGGGCAAAACGCCCCAGGAATTGGCCCAGAATACCGCTTTCCAGCAGTGGTACCGGGAGGACAACCCCATTGTGCCGCCCACGGTGGAGTCCTTCGAGGTGGTGGCCGATCGTGCCCAAGGCTTCCTGACGGAAATCGCTGGCTTAGCGGCGGGTCAGTATCTGGCGATCGCCCATGGGGGGCTACTGCGAATTTTGCTATGCTCTGGGGTCTTGGGGATGCCTGCGACGGCCTATCGGCGGCTGAAGATGGAGAATGGCCGGCTAGCGGCGATCGTCTGGGAGGGCGATCGGCCCCGCTTGGCGGGGTTTAACTGGGGTGCTCCGGTTCTGGATCGCCCCCTGGATGGCTTGCACTAATGCCTGACTTTACCTGAGTTCGATCGATTCATTCAGATTTTCGTTCTATGACCCACGCTATGGTCAGGGTTGCGGCGGGCGGCGCAGCCGCCCGCCGCAATGGGTCGAGGTATCCTAGCCTAGACTTCCCTGCCGCATCCGTTGCCATAGATCTTGGTACTGGGCTAGGGCTGCTGGGGGCAGGGGATTAATGAACTCACTGCGATCAAAGCGGTCCCGATCGGGCACCAAAATATGATGATTGCTCACCGTACTGGGATCCACCCCCAGCCCCAGGGGTGACGTGCCCTGGCCCAATTCTGCAAATTTGGGGGCAATTTTGGCATCCCAGCAAAAATTAATCCATTCATTCATTGCGGCAGTCTCTCCCGAGGCCGTGCGGGGATGGACCCATAAATCCGCCCACAGTGCTGTCCCACTGGGGGGGAAAACCAAACGAATTTTTCGATCGTAGGCCAGGAGCGGCAGTAGGTCCGTGGACCAGCCCACGGCGATCGTCGCATCACCCAAGAGCAGGGGCTGTAGATAGGTATCGGAACTGTAGAACTTGACCTGCCGTTGCAGTTGGGCCAACTTTACGGCCAACTCTGGCACTTGGCTCGGGTTCAGGTCATTGTAGGAGCGACCGAGGGATTTGAGGGTTAGTCCAATCACCTCACGGGACAGATCGGGCAACACCAGTCGATCGCGCACTTCATCACGCCACAAATCGTCCCAATCCTGCGGTTCCCAGCCCCACTTTCGACATTGATCCTGGCGATAGGCGATCACCGTACTCCCCCAGCGGTAGGGCACAGCCCACAAATCTCCGTCAGGGCTGGGGAATCCCTGGGCATCTCGCCGTCCCAAGGCTTTCCAAAACTCCGGCATCCAGTTCCAGCTCAGCCACTGCGCCTCCGCCTCCACGGCCGGAAAAGGCTGGATTAGATCTTGGCGAATCGCTGCCGGCAGCCATGCATCCCCCAAACTGACCAGATCCGCCACCGTATCGGGCTGGCGTAGGGGCCACAGTCGCCCTAATCCGGTGGGTGGATTCCCCTCGTCACCCACAGCCCAATTTTGGAGTAGCCGAAAGAGCTGGGAGACTTGGGCTTCCGGGATCACGTCCAAGGGTGCAGTGGTGTTTTGAGCGCTCAGGGTTCGGTAGGCTCCCACCATCTGTACGGGCATGGACCCCTTGAGGAGACGCACTTTGAACGGACGGGGAGAAGCGCCACAACTGCTGAGGAGAGTGTTGAGGCCCAGGGCAGCACTGCCTGCAAGGAACGATCGGCGGTTGAAACGAGGGGTCAGAGTCACAAGGGTAGGGTTACAAGAAGAGTAGCACCTGGAGAATGGCAGCCTAACGGGCAGAAATTTGCTGGGCAGAGTACATGGCCCGCAGGACAACAGCAGGGTCGATCCATTCGGCGTTGTAGCGAAGACCCCAGTGGAGGTGGGGACCTGTGGTGCGGCCCGTCATACCCACCCGACCAATCCGGGCACCCGTGGGGATAATTTGTCCCTCTTGGATTTGAATGCCGCCGGTCCGATCGACCATGTAACGTTGGCCATCGATGACCTCAACCTGCCCCATCATATGACAATACACATGCTCCCACCCACCGGACTGGACCACGACCGACGTGCCACAGTTGCTGTCGTCAGACACCTCAACCACTTCACCGGTCCACCAATTACGGATATAGCTGCCCTGGGGAGCGGCCAGGTCGAGTCCAGCGTGGAATTCTTCACTCCCACCGCCATAGGGGGACGGGCGATAGCCAAAGGGAGAGGTGTAGGTCTGGAAGTCCTCAACGGGGAAGGAGGCACTACCCCAGAGGGAGGTGGAACTGACGGAACTAGTGTAGGCCGCTTGAGCGTGGGCAGTGGGCAGTTGACCGCCATCCCCGAGGACCAACGCCGCGCTTAATCCGGCAACAAAGAAGAGGATGCTGCTGACCTGGACAACGGTGCGGTGGCGCAGACCAAACTGTGACATTACAATCAAATCCTCAAAATTTATGAAACCGTAGGGCACCTCGATTCATCCAAGTTTTTGGAAGATAGCCCCGGTAAAATCAGGGTCTGGGTGGTTCACCCCAATTAATTGCACGATCCCGTAGAGCCCTGCAAGCAATTCAGGTGTTGATCCAGTGACCCCCACAAGATTCAGGACTATAGCAGCCTCCCTGGGGATTAGACCAGGTTTGGCGAGGAAATCCCCCGCCTCATGCTGTTTCCACTCGTCGGTTGTTATGGGCTAGGCGGTGCAACCGCCCGAGTCGATTAATCAGAGGTGCTCTGTCCACAGGCTCTGTTCGGAGTAGCCCTTCTGCTCGGAGGCATCCTAAGGGGATTACGGTAGGGTACCTCAAGTAATTGGGTTGGGCGGCGGCGGCGCCCAACCCAACCCTAATTGTTGCGTG
>JAYKIB010000015.1:0-10913 GCA_035285005.1 Prochlorothrix sp. | reverse complement strand
TCGGCGATCGGGTCTACATCGGCGATCGGTTCTAGATCGGCGATCGATTTTATGCCGGCGCCTGGTTCCACAATCACCACCGAACTAACCCGGTTTTGGGCCATGCGTTGGGCGATCGCGAGGAGAGAGGCTGACGGTGGCGCGACCACCACCCTGGTTTGCATAATTTCCTGGGCGAGGCGCAGCCGCAGTAAATCGACGGGTTGAATGCCCTGCCGCAGGGTTTCGTAGGTGACCAGTCCCACGAGATCGTTCTGCCGATCGACGATCGGCAGGTGGCGAACTTGATGCTGCTGGATTGTACTGATTACCGCAAAGATGTCGGTGAGGGCTGACTCCTGTAAGGTCAGGACGGGCGACGACATGACATCACTGACCCGTAGGTTTTCCAAGGTTTGACCCTGGGCGGAGAGGCGCACCACATCGCGCTCGGTGAGGATTCCCACCACCTGTTGGGCATCGAGGACGAGCACACAACTGGCTCGCGCATCGGCTTGGATGGGGTTTGCGGTGATGGTGGCGAGGTCGGATGCGAGGCTACAGGAAGACCGCGCGTTGCTCATGAGCGCGATCGCATCTTTAGCGGCCACGTCTGCGGAGGTGGTGATGGGGTCGCGAATAATGGCCGCTATGAGATTTTGAGTGGTTTTGGTGCTGAGGTTGGAGATGTACATTACGCCTCGGAGCATCGCGAAAGATTGGAAATGCTGGGGGAATGACCGACGACTGCTTTGGGTTGTAGGGGGAACTGCGTCACCATCGACGCTTGTGTATCCTACGCCTATTGATCGAGGACCGATTCCCGTGGAACTTCTGGATTTGCACCGTCCCCTTGAGACCTTGGAATGATGCTCTCGGGGTGATCTCAGGATTTGTCATCTTCTTTTGGGTACTTTGAAAAATTCAAATCTTCATCCCGTGACTTACAGGGCACCTCGATTAATACAGATTTCACCGCAGTACCCACGACAGAATCAGGGTTTGGGTTGGACGGCAAAGCCGTCCAACCCAATTAGAGGTGCCCTCCCGTGACTTACAGGGCACCTCGAAAAATTCAAATTTCGACCGCAGTGCCCACGGTAGAGTCAGGATTGTGGCAGGCGGCGAAGCCGCCTGCCACAATTAATCGAGGTGCTTACTTGGAACCCCTGGGTTCATGACGTTATCTATGATACTCTACCCAACCCATGGCTTTGTGCTGTTTTATGGGCTGATGCTGCGCTATTTTGTGGGCTGATGTTGACTTTATCGCTGGATTCGCTCGATATGGCCCAGGCATCATGGCGCTGGAGACCCCGATCGGTGTTCTGGAATAGGAACCGTATTTCCTCGTCGTTGGGTTGGGCGGCTCCGCCGCCCAACCCAATTAATTGAGGTGCCCTGACGGGAAAAATTCTAAAAATCGTTGCGCTGTGTCGGTTCCTGCTTCGAGGATGATAGGAGGTAGGTCTAGGTCGGTGAATCAATAATTCTTCAGCCTGAGAACATCGGATTTCGGGTTATGCTGTCCCTATTTCCCGCTGTACTGCTGGGCTTTCCATGTCCATAAGGGGTACATTCCCGCCCCAGCGGCAGGATTTAAGGGATAAATTCCTTATTTTGAGAGATTTTGAGGATATTCTGGAGTTAAATAGTGACTGCTCCTAGGGTACCTCGATTAATTTTTGGGGGCACCGCTGCCCAACTCAAACCCTGATTCTTGGGTGGGCTGTTTCCTAAAAATTTGGATTAACTGAGGTGCCCCCTAGCCAACCCAGGGACTCCCATGAATCTCTTTGAACATGATGCCCAACAACGCCGTCAGCGCCAAGCGCCGCTGGCCGATCGGATGCGCCCCCGCACCCTGGAGGAGTATGTGGGGCAGGAGCATATTATTGCCCCAGGTCGCTTGTTACGACGGGCGATCGCCCTGGATCAGCTTTCCTCGCTGATTTTTTATGGACCTCCTGGCACAGGCAAGACGACCCTGGCCCGGATTATCGCAAACACCACCCAGTCCTACTTTGTTAGTTTGAATGCGGTGCTGGCTGGCATTAAGGATATTCGGGATGCCATTGCCCATGCCCAGGAGCAGTTTAGTTATCACCAGCAGACGACGCTGCTGTTCGTGGATGAGGTACACCGCTTTAATAAATCTCAGCAGGATGCGTTGTTGCCGTGGGTGGAGAACGGAACGGTCATTTTAATTGGGGCAACGACGGAAAATCCCTATTTTGAGGTTAATAAGGCCCTAATCAGTCGATCGCGTGTGTTTCAGCTTAAATCCCTAGAAGCCCATCATCTGGAGCAAATTTTGCATCAGACCCTGCACCATCCCGATCGGGGCTATGGCCAGCGATCGATCGTGCTGACTGCGGCGGCCCAGGCCCATTTAGTGCAGGTGGCAAATGGGGATGCTCGGACCTTGTTGAATGCCTTGGAACTGGCGGTGGAAACGACGGAGCCGGACCCCCAGGGTGTTATTCACATTGATCTATCGATCGCTGAGGATTCTATCCAACAACGGGCGGTTCTCTACGATAAGGAGGGGGATGCTCACTTTGATACGATCAGTGCTTTTATTAAAAGTGTGCGGGGCTCGGATCCGGATGCGGCCCTGTACTGGTTGGCGCGGATGCTGTATGCCGGTGAAGATCCCCGGTTTATTTTGCGGCGGTTGCTGATTTTGGCCTGTGAGGATGTGGGGCTGGCGGACCCCCAGGCGGTGTCGATCGTCCAGAGTTGTGCGGACACCTTCGATCGAATTGGGATGCCGGAGGGGCGCTACCCTTTGGCCCAGGCAACGTTATATCTGGCAACGGCTCCCAAATCCAACAGTGTGATGGGCTTTTTTGATGCGATTGCCACGGTGCAAAAAGAGCAAACCGCAGCGGTACCCAACCCCCTCAAGGATCCCAACCGCGATAAGGAGGAGTTGGGCCATGGGGCTGACTATCTCTATCCCCATGCCTACCGGGACCATTGGGTTGCTCAGCAGTATTTACCGGCCAGTTTACAAGGAAAACAGTTTTACACACCGTCTGCACAGGGTTATGAGCAGAAAATTCAGGCTCAGGTGCTACAACGGCGGGAGGCTCAGCTGGCGGCGATTCTGGAGGGGCTAGGGGATCCGCATTTGGAGGTACTGACGACGAGCCCTGCCGATCGATCGACGGATCAGTGGCTGCAGCGTACCCTGTCGGAGACCGGCCAATATTTAGGTACAATTCGCGATCGACTGTTTGCTCAGCTCCAAATCCAACGCCATGGGCTGGTTTTGGATGTGAATGCGGGTAATGGTCTGTTGACCTGGGAAGCACTGCGGCGTGTGCCGGAAGGCGGCGTGTATAGTCTGGTTTATCAGCACACTGAGCAGATTGAGTTGGAGGCTCGGGCGGCTCAACTGGATCCCCTGCACCGACCCCAGGTGCTGCGGAGTGACCCTAGGGCCTTGGCCGAGACTCTGAAAACCGAGGCTCCCGGTGTGGGCTTTGACTACATCATTGGTCGCAATGTGTTGATGGCGGCCCCAGATAAGGGATCGATCGTGGCTAGCCTGCGACATCTACTCGGCCCGAAAACGGTGCTCTATTGGGTGGAAACGGTGCCGCGACGGGGACAAAGGCTATATCAACTGCTGGATCTGACTGCTTTCTCGGACTTGCTGGCTGAGAAGCTAGTGACGGTGGAGGAGCAGGTCTACGGTGCGGAGGATGATCCCATGGTCAACTGGGAGGAAGCTAACTTGCGTTCAATCTTGGAGCAGGCAGGACTCAACTGCCAGGTTGAGGCGGAAACGATGAAAACGGCGGTTTATGTGAGCCCGCAGTTGATACAGCGGTGGTTTACGGCGAGTCAGCGACCCGATCGGCCCAGTTATGGCGATCGGCTGGCAACCCAGCTTTCCCCGGCGGAGGTGGCGCAGGTGCGTCACTGTTTTGAGCGTCAGTTGTTGCACCAAACTGTGGCCTGGAGGACGGTGTTGCTTTGGATTTCCCAGGGGATGGGAGGGTCAGTGCAAGGGTAAAGGTGGGCGTGAATTTGAGGCCAAATATGAGAATGAATGGGGGGTGGGTACCTCGATTAATTCAAATTTCGACTAGTGCCCACGACCGGATCAGTGTGGCAGGGGACGGCGCAGCCACCCCCTGCTATTAATCGAGGTGCCCAACAATTGTTTTGGAACCTAGGGGGCGTTTTGTCCTTCCAGTTCCTCCTGAGCCATATATTTCCAGCTATCCTCGTTGAAGTCTGTACTTTGGGCTAAGGTGTTGCACAATTCCCAGAGTTTGAGGCTCTCGGCTGGGGGAGGCGGAGGGTCTTGGGGGGGAACCGCGTCGATTGCGACTTCGCGCTCAAAGGTGTGGCGGGACTCGGCCTTGAGGGTTTGGGCGAGTAAACAGTAGGATGACCCCCGGTTCTCGAACCGTTCTTGGGCTGTCTCTGGTGTGGTTTCCAGGATCGCGATCGCGTCGCGTAAATGCTGCTCTGCCTCGGGGTAGCGGCCCTGCTCATACCGTGCCCATCCCAGGTTCTTGAGCAAGCCGTACCGGACCCAGGCGGGACTGGTGGTGTCTGGGTTTAGGATCGATCGATCGGGATCGATCGGGGAGTTTCCTGGGGAGTTTTCCAAAGACTGTCTCGAGGACTCCGCCTGGGCGTAGATGAGTCCCTGCTCCAGCCATGCTACGGCTTGGAGATATTTTTGATCTTGAATTGAAAGTTCGCCTAGGTTGTTGTATGCCTGGGGAATTTGGCTCTGGGCTGCGATTTGGTACTGTTCCTCGGCTAAACTACGCTTTTGCAAGCGCTCATACAGCTCTCCCAGGTTGTAATGGGCTTCGGCATTGTCGGGATCGAGGGCGATCGCCTGCTTGAACTTTTGTTCCGCGAGGGCGAGGTTACCTTGCTCGCTTGCTTTCAGGGCTTTGCGGTTAAAATCTTGGGATAGTCGGGGTAAACTGCTGGAAAAAAGTAATAATCCCGCTAGAAGTAGGGAACTTGAAGCGAACTTTGCCTCTTCTCGCCACTGGGGTGGAATATTTAAGCGTAATAGAAATTTCTCAAAGGCTGCCTGCCCTGTTTCTGTGAGTTCAGAGTTGGCCTGGAGTAGGGCCAGTAGGGTGGGGGCGACTACCGCTAGAACCCCTTCGATGCCAACCCCACCGGACAGAAACCGTTGGCCAATATCCACAATTAGGGCCAGATTAAAGGGCCAGCAGGTTAGGGTTAAGCCCTTCCAAAGCCAATCTAATTGATCGAATCGGTGGGGAGGACGGTGGGCTTCCAGATGCCACCACCAGCGATCGGCGCGATCGGCTTGGGGTAGGAGGGCGCGGTAGTCCGGTAGGTGAATGGTCGTTGTGATGACAGTTGCCTGGGCTTTAAGCTGACGATCGAGGGCTAAAATTCGAGTGATTTCGGCTTCATTCAGTCGTTCTCCTGACTCGACGATGGATTGCAGGGTGTCGCGCCCGTAGAGGACCGTCAGGATGGTTGTGGGGTCTGGTTTTCCCTCTGTGGTGATGAGGGTTTGTAATTGGGTTGCATAGCGATCGATCTCGGTTGCAAAGGGCGACGGTGACATAACTCCGAGGGGGCTGGATAGGGGGGCTGGATCGGGATGAAATGGGTGGCTGGTGAGTGACTGGGCTGATGGACTGGGCTGATGGACTGGCAAAAGTGGGTCAAGTTCAGACCGAGGGGGCGGGTCAGGGAACCTGACTACGATGTCAAATGTCTGGTAGGGGCGCGATTTTCGCGCCCTATCCGGAATTTTTTGTCAGTCAACCCGGTGACTGGGGGGCATGGCCAGGTCTTGGCTTGGGTAGGCGCCGCCGATCGCCCCACTCCTGGGATGTTGGGACACCGAAGAAAATCCCCCCGAACCCCCCTTTACAAGGAGGGACGGCCTCTTCTTCCCCCTTCAAAAGGGGGGGACGGGACTCTTCTTCCCCCTTGTAAAGGGGGACTGAGGGGAATTCGGCAAGCTACGGTCCTTAGCCGAAGTTTCCAAACATCCTCTGAGGTCCAATGGGGCACCTCGATTAATTGGGTTGGGCGGCGAAGCCGCCCAACCCAACCCTCATTACTTACGGGCACCTCGATTAATTGAGGCAGGCGGCTTCGCCGCCTGCCTCAATCCTGATTCTGCCGTGGGCACTGCGGTCGAAATTTGAATTTTTCGAGGTGCCCTTACGTGAATCACGGGATGAAAGTTTGAATTTTTCGAGGTGCCCAATGGGTCAAAAATTATCAAACAATATTAATTTTCTGAAACCTTAACCCTAAAAACTTAATTAACTTCTCCCCCTTTCTGAAGGGTATCCCTGAAGATGACACCTGGGAAAGCCTAGGTGTGGCAAGCTTGGGCATATTGCTCTCGTCTCCCGGCCTTTTGCTTCAACCTCACGGTCCTCTCTTCAACCTATGAAAAACGTTCCAGCTTCAATCCTAACCCTGGTCACTGGCGTTGTCGTGACCTTGCTCAGCCTATGGGTGGGCAAAAATGTTCACTTGTTACCCGAGCAAGTTTCAGAACAGGCTCCCCTTGTGGATAACCTCTTCTCCGTCATGCTCACCATTGGCACCGCCATCTTCATCATTGTGGAAGGGGCGTTGTTGTTATTTATGATTCAATTTCGCCAAAAACCCGGAGATGAGTCCGATGGCTCACCCGTTGAAGGCAATATCCCTTTAGAAATCGTCTGGACGGCGATTCCGTCGGTTATTGTCATTGGTCTTGGCATTTATAGCGTCGAAGTTTATGCAGAAATGGGAGGCTTTACGCCCGAGGGGGGCACGATGATGGCCCACCACCACGGCGGCGGCTCCCACGATAATGTTGCCATGGGGAGTGCGATCGCGGCTCCCCTGGATGGCAGCGAAGTTTATACAGCCCCGGCTTTAGGGGATGATTTCCCAGAGGCTGAGTTACAAGTGGCGCGTAGCTACGGTTTGGGGGCCAAGCCGGGGATGGAGGGAGAGTCTCCTGATATCACGATCGATGTGACCGGGATGCAGTTTGCATGGCTGTTTAACTATCCCGCCGAGGGGGTGTACTCCGCTGAGATGCATATTCCTGTGGGAAAAACCGTTCACCTCAACTTAGAGGCTACGGATGTCATCCACGCCTTCTGGTTGCCCCAATTCCGGATTAAGCAGGATGTTATTCCGGGAGAGAAAACCGAGCTTCAGTTTACGGCCACAAAGACAGGGCGGTACCCGATCGTCTGTGCTGAACTCTGTGGTTCCTACCATGGTGGAATGCGAGCGGATCTCTTTGTGGACAGTGACGAAGACTATGCAGCCTGGGTCCAGGAGAATGCCATTGCCCAGCACGGTAACCTACCCACGGTGGCGATTAACCCCGCAGAACGCTCGAATTCTGAGTTTTTGGCGCCCTACAGCCAAGACTGGGATGTTGATGCCGAAGTGCTTCAGCAACTGGATCACCATCATCACTCTGGGATGAGCTATGCCCTTTAGGGCTTGATTGAGGCGCGTTTTACGTGGGTTTTACCTGGACTCTCAGACCTAGGGCAGCGAATCGGTAGAACAGCAACACTGAGCCGCCCGCCTCATTTTTTAGAATTCCTTCGCGATCGAGAGCAATCCCTGTTTGTTAGCGCCTAGTCTCGATCGCATGCTCATTTTGTCAAATTTAACCATCATCCTACGCTTCTATGACACAAGCACAAGTTCCCATGGACAATATGCCTTCGCCTCAGGGCGGAGGTGATCACCATATGCCGCCGTGGAAGTGGTACCACTACTTTGGTTACAACGTTGACCACAAGGTGATTGGTATCCAATACCTGGTTTTATCCTTTGTTTTCTATCTGATTGGCGGCTTAATGGCTCTTGCCATGCGGACAGAGCTTTATACGGCCAATCCCGATGTTCTTGACCCCACCCTTTACAATGCCTTCTTGACCAACCACGGCACGATTATGATTTTCCTGTGGGTGGTTCCGGCGGCGATCGGCGGCTTTGGGAACTACCTGGTGCCGCTGATGGTAGGGGCACGGGATATGGCGTTTCCAAACTTGAACGCGATCGCCTTCTGGCTCAATCCGCCTGCGGGTCTCCTGCTGTTGGGTAGCTTCTATTTTGGTGGTGCCCAGAGTGGTTGGACTTCCTATCCACCCTTGAGCTTGATTACGGCTCCCGTGGCCCAAAGCATGTGGATTTTGAGCATTGTGCTGGTGGGAACCTCCTCAATCCTGGGGGCGATTAACTTCCTGGTCACCATCTTCAAAATGCGCCGCCCGGGTCTGAAGTGGCTGCAACTGCCCCTGTTCTGCTGGGCCATGGTTGCCACGTCAGTTTTGGCACTATTGTCTACTCCTGTGCTGGCTGCCGGTTTAATTCTGCTGCTGTTCGATATCAACTTCGGTACCTCCTTCTTCCGGCCCGATGCGGGCGGGAATATCGTCATTTACCAGCACCTGTTCTGGTTCTACTCTCACCCTGCTGTTTATCTGATGATTTTGCCGATTTTTGGCATTATGTCAGAGATTATTCCGCCCCATGCCCGCCGCCCGATTTTTGGTTACCAGGCGATCGCCTACTCCAGTTTGGCGATTTGTATTGTGGGGCTGTTTGTGTGGGTTCACCACATGTTCACCAGTGGAACTCCCCCCTGGATGCGCATCTTTTTCACGATTTCAACCCTGATTGTGGCAGTTCCCACGGGGGTGAAGATTTTTAGCTGGGTTGCGACCCTCTGGGGCGGAAAAATCCGCTATACCAGTGCCCTCCTTTTTTCAGTGGGCTTGATCTCCATGTTTGTGATTGGGGGGATCAGTGGGGTGACCCTAGGGACTGTGCCCTTTGATATCCACGTTCACGATACCTACTACGTGGTGGGTCACTTCCATTATGTTCTCTTTGGTGGGTCGGTTTTTGGGATTTATGCTGGGATTTATCACTGGTTCCCCAAGATGACCGGACGAATGCTCAATGAAACCTGGGGTAAGCTCCACTTTGCGATGACATTTGTGGGCACTCACCTCACCTTTCTGCCCATGCATGAAATGGGTCTTCAGGGGATGCCCCGCCGGGTTGCCCTCTACGATGCCCAGTTTGAGGGACTGAACCACTACTCCACCTATGGGGCCATGCTGTTGGGGCTGTCGGTGCTTCCCTTTTTGATTAATATCCTCTGGAGCTGGAAGTTTGGCCCAGAGGCAGGAGATAATCCCTGGAATGCGCTGACGCTGGAGTGGACCACGAGTTCGCCGCCCTTGGTGGAAAACTGGCCCGGTGCGGTGCCGATGGCGGGGGATCCCTACGGTTATGGTCACGGACCCGCGCGCCGATCGATCGAGAGCGTCAGTGGTTCCGATCTCTGGGGATCCTAGGAACTTCTTGTGGGGTCTGTGCTCCCTGCGATGGTTTCGCTTGATCCAACGCCCTAGGAGATGGCCCACCTAGGAATCAGGGTTTGGGTTGGACGGCTTTGCCGTCCAACCCAATTCATCGATGTGCCCTGTTCTTTACTGTTCTTTACTATTACTTGTCCCTTACTGTCACTGCATAGGACGATCGTCCATGGTTAATCTGTCCGAGTCTTTCTCTAACCTTAATTCCGAGTCTTCCCCCGTGGAACCGGCTTCAGATGCCTATGAAGGTCACGAACATCCAGATTTTCGGGTTTTTGGCTTGCTCGTTTTTCTAATTTCAGAATCTCTGATGTTTGGTGGTCTTTTTGCCACTTATCTCATTATGCGGAGTACCAATGCCCAGTGGCCACCGGAAGGTACGGAAGTGGAGCTGCTCATTCCGAGTATTAACACCATTATCCTGGTGTCTAGCAGCTTCGTGATCCACAAGGGGGATGTGGCGATTAAAAATAATGATGTGAAAGGTTTGCGTCTGTGGTATGCCGTGACGGCCCTGATGGGTGCGGTCTTTCTGGGGGGGCAGGTTTACGAGTACTTATCCTTGGGCTATGGGCTGACCACGAACACATTCGCAAATTGCTTCTATTTAATGACGGGCTTCCACGGTCTTCACGTTTTTGTGGGATTGCTGTTGATTCTGGGTGTTCTGTGGCGATCGCGCCGTGAAGGTCACTATTCTGACCATAAGCACACAGGGGTCGAGATGGCGGAAATCTACTGGCACTTTGTGGATGTCATCTGGATTATTCTGTTTGTGTTGCTCTATGTGTTGACGACGATGGCCTAGGGCTCGGCCTATTGCTGTCATCCTGGGATCGATCGTAATTTTGGGTACTGCCGAATTGGGTGAACTTCGCCACCACAATTCATCGCAGTGCCCGCTAAGTTTTCAAGCCCTGCTGCCTGTTGGTTGCGGGGTTTTGGTTTTTTGGGGGGGCTTAAAAACGTGGTAACCCTCGTAGGAGTCAGAGTTGCGGCCTGTGGCGAAGCCAGAGGCCGCAATTCATCGAGGTGCCCGATCGTGATGCGATCGTTCAGTGACTGACGCAAAAGTAAGGGTTGGGCAGCTTTGCCGCCCAACCCAAGAGTTGATTGTGATTGTTCTGTTCTATTGTCCTAGAACCGGGATGGCACTGGGAGTAGCCTGGGGGGAACTCGATCGGGAAACTAGACCACCGATTGGAGCTGCTCCGTGGCCTCGTTGAGTTGGGCCGTACCCATTTTTGTTTGGCGCACCCCTTCCGCTGACTGACTGGCGATCTCGTTGAGTTGATTCATGGCAGTGGTGACCTGACTGATGGCATCCGCCTGTTGCTTGGAATTGAGGGCAATCATTTGGCTCCCGTCGGCCATCTGCTGAATCGCTAGGGAAATATCCTCAAAGGCATCGGCGGTTTGTTGGGCGGGAGCATCCCACTTTCGAGAAAATAGTCAGATAGCCAGGAGGCCATTGAGGTAGGCACAGCGCAAACGGAGCATCGGGTTGACCGAAGCGGTATTCCAGCGGGCCCCCGAAATCTGGAGACG
>JAYKIB010000014.1:0-10969 GCA_035285005.1 Prochlorothrix sp. | reverse complement strand
TAAGATCGAGGAAGCGCCTCGGGCTATCTGTTTTTGAGCTGCTTTGATTTGTTGTGAGCCACCTTTGTTGTGAGCGACTTTTATTGTGAGCCACCTTGGGGCACCTCGATTAATTGGGTTGGACGGCTTCGCCGTCCAACCCCAACCCTGATACTTGTGTGGGCTGTCTCCCAAAAATTTGGCTTAATTGGGGTGCCTCTAAGCAAATCCCTCCTGGGTACCTCGATTAATTGGGTTGCGCGGCGAAGCCGCGCAACCCAACCCTGATTCTGCCGTGGGCACTACGGTCGAAATTTGAATTAATCGAGGTGTCCTCCTGAGAGAATATTTGCAAACTGAAGAGAATCCCCCCTAACCCCCCTTGTCAAGGGGGAATGAGGGGGATTCTGCAAGGGCCTACGGCCCTTGGCCGAAGTTTCCAAACACGTTCTAAGAGAATCCCCCCTAACCCCCCTTGTAAAGGGGGGGGGACGACCTCTTCTCTTCTTCCCCCTTTACAAGGGGGGGACGATCTCTTCTTCCCCCTTCAAAAGGGGGACTGCGGGGGATTCTGAAAGGGCCTACGGCCCTTAGCCGAAGTTTCCAAATATGTTCTGAGGGCTTCCAAAACGGGATGGCCCCTCTTCATCTTTTTAGGTTGGCTTCGGTCGTTTTCCGGCGATCGTCACGATTGCTCACCGCGATAGCCCCAAGTTTCACTTTAGTGTCACCTCGCCTTACCCGCTCACCCTCACCCCCGGTACCTGCCATGTCTACCCTCCTCTCCGATGCCAGCCGCCATCTCGATCGCGCCCTCAAGCATGCTCCCGTTTCCGACGACCTCATTACCCGCCTCCGTGCCCCCAAGGCCAGTCTCGCCGTCTCCATTCCCCTCCGCCGCGATGATGGATCCCTGGAGGTGTTCCAGGGCTACCGGGTTCGCTACGACGACAGTCGGGGTCCGGCCAAGGGGGGGGTGCGTTTTCACCCCGGCGTGAACTTGGATGAGGTTCAGTCGTTGGCCTTTTGGATGACTTTTAAATGTGCGGCCCTCAATCTACCCTTTGGGGGAGGAAAAGGCGGAATCACGGTCAATCCCAAGGATCTGTCCCATATGGAGGTGGAACGACTGAGCCGGGGCTATATCGACGCGATCGCTGACTTTATCGGCCCCGATGTGGATATTCTGGCCCCGGATGTCTACACCAATGCGCGGGTGATGAGTTGGATGATGGATCAGTACAGCACCATCCGCCGCAAGCATAGTCCGGGGGTTGTCACGGGCAAACCCCTCTCCCTGGGCGGGAGTCAGGGCCGGGACAGTGCCACGGCCATGGGGGCGTTCTTTGTGGTTCAAACCTTGATGCCCAAGTTTGACCAGCGCCCAGAAAACACCACGGTGGCGGTGCAGGGGTTTGGCAATGCGGGCAGTATTATTGCGGACTTGTTGGCGAAGGCGGGCTATCGGGTGGTGGCGGTTAGTGATTCCCAGGGCGGGATTTACTGCAAGCATGGCTTGGATATTCCCAGTATTCGCCAGTATAAGGAGTCTACTCGGCGCGGCGTGAAGGCGGTGTACTGTGAGGGGACGGTGTGCAACATTGTGGAGCATGAGGTGATCACTAACGAGGAGTTGTTGACCTTGGATGTGGATGTGTTGATTCCGGCGGCCTTGGAGGGACAGATCACCGGGGAGAACGCGGACCAGGTGAAGGCGAAGTATGTGTTTGAGGTGGCGAATGGTCCGGTTAGTTTCGAGGGCGATCGTATCCTGGAATCCCGCAATATTTATGTTATTCCCGATATTCTGGTCAATGCGGGCGGGGTAACGGTGAGTTACTTTGAGTGGGTCCAGAATCGCAATGGTCTCTACTGGAGTGCGGCGGAAGTGCAGCAGCAACTGAAGCAGCGTATGGTGGAGGAGACGGAGGCGATTTGGTCGATCGCTCAGCGGGAGGCAACGTCGGTTCGATCGGCGGCCTATATCCACGCCCTTAATCGCCTTAGTGAGACGGTGGAAGCGAAGGGGACTTACCGCTATTTCCACGGTCATTAAAGGGGCTGGGTGAGTGGTTTCTTCCCAGATCTTAACGGGCACCTCGATTCATACAGATTGCACCGCAGTCCCTACGCTAGAACCAAGGTTGGGTTGCGCGGCTTCGCCGCGCAACCCAATTAATTAATCGAGGTGCCCTAATGTCGGTTTAATACCCCACACCAGGTATCGAGAAACCCTATCCAGGGTCTTGGGCCAATAAATCGGTGGCTGTACAGCAAAAATAGCTGTGGCGCGTGTTATTGCTGCCCAGCAAACACCCCCACTGACTGACATCTTCCTGGTTGTAGCGCAGTGCAGACCCATCCGCATGGGTGAGCTTGCCACCGGCCTCGGTCAGGATTAGGTCTGGAGCTGCCATGTCCCAATCCTTGGGGGCCGATCGACCCGACAGGGAGAGATACACATCCGCCTCGTGGCGCAGAATTTTCACAATGCGATAGCCGATGCTACTGGCCTGGACGCGCCGTTGGACTGGAAAGCGCGCCAGTAGGGCTTTGTAGCGATCGCCCCAAATGCGTCGCCCCACCACGATCGCCATCTGTTCCGGCTGCGATCGACTGGAGACCCGCATCGGTTGCACCGTGCCCCGGCGATCGATCCGAAAGGTGCCGCCCCCCCGCAGGGCGTAGTAGATTTCCTCCTCTTCCGGGAGGGCAATAATGGCTAAAATAGGCCGCTGATCTTGAATTAGAGCTAAATGAATGGCATATTCCCCGGTGCGATCGATAAAGTCGCGGGTTCCGTCGAGGGGGTCGATAATCCAGACAAAGGGCTGGGGAAAAGGGGTGGAGTGGGGACGGTCTTTATAGGATTCCTCGGTGAGGTAGCCGAAGCTGGGGGTGGGGAGGTGGGTTTGGAGATGGTCCAAAATGTAGCGGTTGGTGGCCAGATCCGCTGCAGTGACGGGGCCATCGGATCGAGTTTGGATGCCCAGATCCAGGGGATCGCCACTGGGACTGTAGCCCCGGTAGTAGGCCCGCAGCAGGTCGATCGCTCCCCAAGTCACCCTGATCGCCAGGGTTAGCACCTCGGGTAGGGGGGGAGCAGGATGCTGGGAGGGGAGAGAAGGCGAAGCGATCATAGGTGGCCTGAGGCGGCGCATTGGGTGGTTAAGAACTGGCCGACGGTCTGGTTAAAGGCTTGGGGTTCCACGAGGAAGGGCCAGTGGTTGCCGGGGACCTGCTCGATTTGGAGCTGTTGGAGGTAGGTGCGGTAGGGCTGCAGTTGGTAATCGGTGCGATTTAAGCCCTGTTCCGGTTGGATGAAGAGGGTGGGAATGTCGAGGTTGCGGGTTAGCCCTGCCATGCGCATGGAATCCATAAAGGTTTCGTTGCGGGCGGGCACGGTGAATTTGCTGCCCCATTGACCGTTGGTTTTGGTTTCGATCGCCTGATCGAAGACGGCCTGTTGGAGCGCACTCCAACCTCGGAACTGTTTCAAGCCCTGGGCCGTGGCTTGGGCTGCGTCACGGCTGGGGAATGGTCCCATCATTTTCAGGAAGGGCAAGGTTTTGTAGAGAATTGGGAAGCTGAGCTTGAACCAACCGGGCATGGCGTTGATGAAGAAGGGATCCACCAGGACGAGGCTGCGGAATCGATCGGGTGATCGGGTGGCCCAAATCGCGGCGATTTTTGCGCCCCAGGAGTGGGAGATCACATGGGCCGATGACCACCCCAGGAAATCGAGTAATCCTTCTAGGTCTCCGATGATGTCGTCGCAGTAATAGCCCGTGGCGGGTTTAGCGCTATCCCCGTGGCCCCGCAGGTCCGGGGAGACGCAGTGGAAGGGCTGTTCTAGCGATTGGGCAAAGTCGGCCCACACCAGGCCATGATCCGCCAAGCCATGGAGGCAAAGCACCGGCTCGTTGCCCTGTTTCCATTCCAGGTAAGACAGATGGACTTGGGGCAGTTGGAGGGTATGGCGTTGGGCGGTGAAGGGAAAGCACATGGGCGACTCGGAGCGATAAATCACAGCAGCAAAGCGTTCAGTCACGATCGCGTGACCCATTCCCAAGGTAAGCCAAAGGGGGGATCTCTACCAAGATCCGTCTGGAGGTTCTGGCTCGCGGGTGGGTGAGATGAGTAGGGCCGGTGAAGCCGCCTCCACCCAATTTGTGGATAGGTGCATCTCACTTTGGCGAGTCTGGCCCTGGTGAGTCTGGTCCTCATTTCCTAGTCCCCTATGCCCTCCGGGCAGGCGAAGCCAACGACTACGCTCAGGACACCGCCCGTTCGACTGCGCTCAGGACACCGCTTTTCCCAAGTCGGGGGAAGGGGAATTAGGAGTAAAGTCCCTCTCCCAAAGAGGGAGAGGGATGTAGGGTGAGGGCTTCCAAAACGGGATGCACCCTTATGGATAGCCGGAACGTATCCATCGGTAACTGTGAAATATCCCCTACTCGGGAGACCCTTGGGCAGTGCCCTGGGGTGCCAGAATTTGTTTCAACAGGGTGGGGGCGATGTCATCTAAGGGCAGAATTTGCTGGGCTGCCCCGAGACTAATGGCTTCCTTGGGCATCCCGAAGACCACACAACTGGCTTCATCCTGGGCGATCGTATGGGCACCGGCCAGGGCCATGGCCTGGAGACCCGTGGCACCATCGCTACCCATGCCCGTTAAAAGCACCCCGATCGCCGATCGTCGGTAGTAGGCGGCCACACTGTTGAAGAGGGTCGTGACCGAGGGGCGGTGTCCCGAAACGGGGGGTTGTTTCAGGAGCTGGAAGCAGCCATGGGAATCGATAATGAGGTGGTGCTGGTCCGGGGCAAAGTAGATGAACCCGGCCTGGGGACGGCCCCCATTCTGGGCTTCCTGCACCTGGAGCGCACAGGACTGGTTGAGCCAGTTGACCAGTCCGCCGAGGAACCCTTCGCTGATGTGCTGGACGCAGACCACAGGGATGGGGAAATTGCGGGGCAGACTGGAGAGGAGGATTTTTAGGGCTTGGGGGCCACCGGTGGAGGCTCCGATCGCCAGGACTCGGGGGGCGCGAATATCCAGGTGTTTGACCGACAGCTGGGGGCGGGCGGGATGGTGCTGAACCGCCGCCGTGTCTGCTGCTGCGGGGATACTGGAGGGAGGGGAGAACGACGTGGTGTAGGGGGAACTGGTGGGACTGGGGGAGGGAGTGGGAACGTCGTTGCGGCTGCGTCGCTGGGTAAAGACGCGAATTCCGGCCAGGAGCTTGACTTTGTGGATAAGTGCAGCTTTATTCTGCTCATACTCTGAGCTGAGGCCCGTTCGTGGCTTGGGGAAAACATCGAGTGCCCCCGCCTCCAGGACCCGAAACACGTTATCTTGATCCTCCTCTTGCACCGAGGCACTGACCACCAGAATGGGGCGGGGATACACCTCCATTAGGTTCCGGGTTAGTTCTAACCCCCCCATTTTTGGCATATGAAAGTCTGTGCAGATCACATCGGGCTTTGCTGGGGGAATGGTTGCCAGGGCTTCTACGCCATTGGCTGCCGTTCCCACCACCTCTAGGTCTGGTGTGCTGCCGAGGATGCGTTTAAGGATGGTCAAGGCAATGGGGGAGTCCTCGACCAGAAAAACCCGAATTGGAACAGCAGGCATAGAATTTAGTCCTGATCCATAGCAAAAGCTGAAACGACTGCACCTCTGCTGGTTGTGGGTTCAGTATTCATGGCGAGCGTGCTGACTCTGCCTGAGTCTGACCGTGCTGAAAGTTTGAGGGGGTCACCGGGCAAACTGCCGATCGTGAAGAGGGCTAATGGTTGGCTAGTGATCGCTGTAAGAGGCAGGGGAGGCGGCGAAGCGGCTCAATCCCATTAATGACTTGAGGTGCCCAGTGGATTCCAGTAGATGGGGCCCGATCGCCTGAGTTCAGTATGCCCAATGGGTTGCGTCTAGTACGCTTTCTGAGGTCCAACCGCCGGGTTTGGGGGAGCTAATGCGCGGAGGGGATGCCGTTCCCACGGGGACGCGGTCTGAGAAACTGGGTTCAATGTCAGTGTGACAGGGGCTCTGGCAGAGCCTTGCCTCCCCTCGGGAGAGGAGCTATCCCCCTTTGCTTGCGTTGCTCCCTCTCCCATTGTGGGAGGAGGGCTGGCGCGACTGGGTTTAGCGCGACTGGGGTTGACCGGGTTTAGAGTTTGACTCGGTTTAGATGAGGCGTTGGAGAGTATCTAACAGGACATCCTGGCTAAAACTTCCCTTGGTGATGTAGGCATTGGCTCCCGCATCAGCACCGCGTCGCCGATCGTCATCACTGGCTAGGGTTGTTACTAGAATCACTGGAACTTCATTATATTCCTGATGTTGGCGAATCCGCTGAGTGAGGCCCAAACCGTCCAGATTTGGCATTTGCACATCGGAGACCACCGCATCAACGGAATTGGCTTGGAGCTTGGTGAACCCGTCCATGCCATCCACGGCAGTGATGACCGTATAGCCTGCACCTTCTAGGATGCGCTTTTCCTGGGTCCGGGTGGCGATCGAGTCCTCCACCAGCAGGACCACCTGTTGGGCAGTGCTGGGACCACTGGAGCCGGTGGGTCGATCGCTGGAGCTGGCTACGCTGAGGCTAGCCCCATGCTTGCGACGCACGGACTGGATCAGATCCTGGGGGCTGAGCACCATGCAGACTTCCCCGGTGCCAAGAATGGTTGCGCCGGAGATATTCCGCACCCGCTTCAGCAGTTGACTCTGGGGTTTGAGGACCACATCCTGCTCATCCACCACTTCATCCACAAACAGGCCCAGGCGATCGGCCCCGGCCCGGACAATGATACAGGGCAGGCGTTGGGGTTTGCTAGTGGAAGTATGACTGGGAATTTCCAGGAGATCCGACAGAAATGCGACGGATACCGGCTGCTGATCGTAGAGAATCGTTGACCGTCCCTCGATGGTAAAGATCTCGTCTGGACCCACTAAACAGGCCGTTTGGACAAACTCCACCGGGATCGCATAGTTGCGCTGCTGAATTGCCACGATCATGACGTGGGCCGTGGTGAGGGTGGTGCCCAGTTGGATTCGGATCAGACAGCCTTGGCCGGAGGTGGACTCCACCTCGATCGTACCCTTGAGTTGTTCCACATTGGTGCGGAGCACATCCAGACCCACACCTCGCCCAGAGATCTCCGTTACCATGGTGCAGGTGGAAAAACCGGGCTGAAGAATCAAATTCTGGATTTGACCCTCACTGAGGCTGTCTAGCTCTTCATTGCGGACTAAACCGCGTCGCATGGCCGTTTCTTTGATGGCATCGAGATCGAGTCCTTTGCCGTCGTCCTGGACCTCAATGACGATACTACTGGGGGTTTGGTAGCTGCGCAGGGTAATGGTGGCGGTTTCGGGTTTACCCAGTTGGCGACGGCGAGCGGGGAGTTCCACGCCATGATCGATGGCATTCCGGATCATATGCATGAGAGGATCCCGCATTTCCTCAACAATACGCTTGTCGGCCTTGGTTTCCCCCCCCTCAATCACTAAATCGACCTGTTTCTTCTGCTGACGGGCCAGGTCTCGCACCATTCGTGGGAAGAGGTTAAAGAGAGTCGAGAGGGGGAGGAGGCGCAGGGTGCGAATGCCTTCCTCCAGTTCGTCCCCGATCATTTCGAGGCGTGTAATGTCTTCATAGAGAGCACTGCGCAGGTGCTCCGACAGTGATCCGAGTTTCTGAAGGTATCCTTCACCTCGGTTGTAGAAGGCTTGGAGGGGTTGCGCCTGCGTGCTGCTATTTTTGCCCTCGTCAAACAAAAAGCGATTGACGAAAAAGTCTCGGTTCCACTCTTCCCAGAGGCGGGTGATGGACTCAATTTCAGCTAACCGATGGGCTACGCGAATTTTGGTCACCGTGAGTTCCCCGGCATGGGTCATCAAGGTGTCCAGGTTGTGGGTGGGAACGCGGATGGTTTCGATGCGGTAATCCTGGCTGCCGATCGAGCTGGTGGTGAGGCTGTCGCTCCCACTGCTGGAATCAGAGAGGCTGGAGTCTGGGGGTGGGGGGCTATTGGGATTGCCGCTGGGATGATTGGCGTGGGTCGCGTTGGCGGTGCCGTGGCCGTTGTGGTGGGGGTTGCCGGAGCCAGTGGTAGCGACGGTGGCGGAGACCAGTTGGCGATCGGGGGCGGCTTGATTGGAGCTACCCTCAGCACTCGTAGTGTCCGCATCAGCCCTTGCATCAGCCCTTGCATCAGCACCGATCGTCGAGTCAGTCGTTGCTGTGGCATGGGGAGGTGTGACTGGCTCGGCGTGGGTCTCCAGGTCGGACTCTTCGGATGTGGGGGTGGAATGAGCAGAACTGGACGGACTGGCTTCGGGGTCTGGCGGTCCAGACCCGCCCATTAGTTGGGCTAGGACATAAAAAGGATTGACCCCACAGGCTTCCCCCGTCACTGCCTCCTGGACCATTTGGGCCACTGCCGTAAGGGTGGTGGCGAGACGATCGCACAACTCCGGGGTGACAACTTGATCCCCCTGTTGGACAGCCTTAAAGATGTGTTCCACTTCATGGGAAATGGTGCCAATATCCTTGAGGCCCAGCATATTGCTGTCCCCCTTGAGGGAGTGGGCATCTCGCATAATGGCATCAATGACCTTGGCATCATCAGGATGCTTCTCTAGGTGCAGTAATCCCGCATCAATATTCTGTAACCGCTCCTCACTGGAAGTTTTGAACAGTTCTCTAAGTTCGTCGTCGTCGATCCACATCACCATGGTGTTTCCTCCTCCAGTGTTGTCACAGTGGTTGTTACAGAATCTTCCAGATGCATCTGGTACAGGGAGATCCCCCACCGGCGGCGGGGCAATCCCCCTCTTGTGCGGCACTGTTGCGAAATATCACGAAACCGTTGCGAAACCGTTGCGAAACTATGGCGAACAGTGCTGTATGGGTTGCGGGGTTAGGGTTCTAGGGGCTTGGGTGTTGGGGGCGGTTCCAGTGGTGCCCGTCCAGTGGTGCCTGTCCGGTCGTGCTGGTTCTGCGGTTATGGTTTGGGTGTGTGGGTGGTTTGGGTGGGGCTGCGGTGGGACAGGGGGGAGTGAGGGCGGCCTATGGGCGTGAAGGTGCCTGGAAGCGGAGAGGTGGCAGCGGCCAAGTTGCGGCGGCCAAGTTGCAGCGGCCAAGTTGTAATCGACAATGCTGGGAAGAATCCCCCCGTGCAGTGGAGGGGATTCTTCGATAGGGTCAGGGCTGACCCCTTGGAACGTGTTTCCGTTGTTCTAGGTACCCATTCATCAGGAGCGTTCAACGGTTTTAGGGGTTCCTGCGTCAGTCCTGACGGAGACGCCCTAGGGTTTCGAGGAACACCGGAGAAAATCATGGGGCAGCAGTCCTGGGGCTTCCAATCGACACTGGAGAAGCCATGGGGCCTCTAGACGACGGTTTGGAGACCTTCAGCGGCCTGGTTCAGTCGCTCGGTTCCTTGACGAACCTGACTAATGCCGCCTGCGGTTTCCTGGGCAGCGGTATTGAGGCTATTCATGGCTGAAACAACCTGCTGAATTGCCGTGGCTTGCTGTTTCACGTTCAGGGAAATTTGCTGGCTGTTAATCACCACGTTGTTGACGGCATCGGTGACCCCTGCAAAGGCGGTTGCGGTTTCCTGGGCGATGCGTACCCCTTCTTCAACGGTTTTACTGCCTTCATCCGTGGCCATCACCGTGGAGTTAATCGCATTCTGGATGTCTTGGACCAAAGCATTGATTTTCTCGGCGGAATTCTTGCTTTGATCGGCGAGTTTGCGAATTTCTCCAGAGACTACGGCAAAGCCCTTGCCATGTTCTCCGGCACGGACGGCTTCCACGGCGGCATTGAGGGCTAGCATGTTGGTTTGGTTGGCCAAGTCACTGACCAGACCCGAAATACTGCCAATCTGACTGGTTTGTTCACTGAGACGCAGAATTTGATCGGAAATTGCCTTGACTTTGAGCATGAGTGTATCCATGCCGTGGAGGGTCCGATCGACTGCCTGGGTCCCGGCCTCGGCCATTTCCAGGGCTTGGCGAGCACCAGCGGCGGCGGCTTCTGCCTGTTCTGCCGACTGGCGGGACGAAGCGCCCAGCTCGTCCATGGTGGTGGTGGTTTCGTTCACGGAAGCAGCTTGTTGTTGGGCGGTGCGCTCCTGTTGCTGCACGGTGGCTGCAATTTCCGTGGTGGAACTGGCAATCATGGCGGACGAAGAGGTCATTTGCTGGGACGCCTTGTTGACGATCTAAGCGCCGATCGCAATGGAGAAGAGAATCGTCGCGACACAAGCCCCGACCACAGTGCGTTGTAGGGTATTGAGGGCTGAGGTGGCCAGGGCTTGGTCCTCCGCCACCAGTTCGGCTTGTCTGGCTTCCATATCTTCGAGGATTTGGCTAATTTCCTCGGCAAGGCCCCGTGCTGAATCTTGTTTCCACTGTTGAATCGCAGCTTCCAGTTGGCCTTGACTGGCTAGCCGGATTAACCCTGCGTTGATCTCCATTAATTGCTGGGTGCGATCCATCAGGAGCTGGAGATTGCCCTGCTGCTCCTCGTCCACAATCAGCGGCATCATGTCTTCCAGCTCTTTTTCATAGTTGGCTTGGGATGCCTGGAAGGACTGGAGGGAAACGGGGCTGGGATCGAGGAGATAGCCCCGCGTTGTGCGGGAAGATATCTGAATTTCAATGCCGATCGCGCCAATATGCTGGCTTACCATGCCCGCTCGATCGCGCTCAGCTGTTACGGTTCTGACACGGCGAATATTGAGGTCGGTGACAAAGGCTGCGACGGCGAAGGCGACTACGGGAACTGTGTAGCCGAGACTAATCCAATGGCGCAGGCGTAGTTGGGTCGTTTTTGGGGTCAACATAGGTTTAGAGGATGTTTGGAAACCTAAGACAATCCCCCCTAACCCCCCTTTACAAGGGGGGGACAGCCTTTTCTTCCCCCTTCAAAAGGGGGACTGAGGGGGATTCTGCCAGGGCCTACGGCCCTTGGCC
>JAYKIB010000013.1:0-2608 GCA_035285005.1 Prochlorothrix sp. | reverse complement strand
TAAGATCGAGGAAGCGCCTCGGGCTATCTGTTTTTGAGCTGCTTTGATTTGTTGTGAGCCACCTTTGTTGTGAGCGACTTTTATTGTGAGCCACCTTGGGGCACCTCGATTAATTGGGTTGGACGGCGAAGCCGTCCAACCCCAACCCTGATGCTTGTGTGGGCTGTCTCCCAAAAATTTGGCTTAATTGGGGTGCCTCTAAGCAAATCCCTCCTGGGTACCTCGATTAATTGGGTTGCGCGGCTTCGCCGCGCAACCCAACCCTGATTCTGCCGTGGGCACTACGGTCGAAATTTGAATTAATCGAGGTGCCCAAGGGGTGATGCTGGGGTGAGAGTCCCACAGCCCTACTGTCGAATTCGCATTCCCTAGGACTCACGATCGATCGGGTTGCCACCCAACTCATTCAAGCCAGCCAAAGCCGCCTCCAGATCAGCTGTGAGCGCTTGGGTTGCCTGCTTAGTCCGGGTGCGATCGTAATCTTGGGTATTGAGAGGCTTGCCAATCTTGACCGTGACCGTACAGCGCCGCTTCACCTCCGGATCGCTATAGTGAATCACGATCGGCACCAGGTTCACATCCATTTTTTCCGCCTGGGCCGCCTGCAGCGCCATGTGGGCCGGACCCGCCTTGAGGGGATGTACCGCACCGTCTCGAAAAATATCCCCCTCCGGAAATACCACCATCATCAGTTGTCGCCGCAGGAGTTCCACACCCCGCTGAATACTCGATCGACCCGGTTTTTTGGTATTTACCGGGAAGCCCCCCAGCCGCTTCACCCACCAGCCCTGAAATCCTTCCATCTCATTGGCGGACACCATAAAGAATAAGTCCCGTCCCGTCACCCAACGACCCGTCGCATAGGGCACAATCAACGCATCCCAGCGAGAACGGTGAGTGGGGGTCAGCAACACCGCACCCCGACGTGGCAAGTTTTCTTGGCCCGTAATCTGCACTTTCGCGAACTGGAACGGCAGGATGAAGCGGGGCACCAGGCGATAGGCCAAGGCGGAGACCCACGGGCACACCTGGGTTTTGGATGTCGCGGTCGCGGCTGGGGACAGGGGAGCCGTGGACGTGATCAAGGAGGGGAGCGAGAAGGTCATGGGAAATGCGGCTTCAGAATGACACGAGAGTGGTAACCCTGGACGAATTACCAGACTAGCGGTACTGAGGGTTACGCTCTCTAGGCTAGTGGCTGAACTTGGGGGCCATGGGTCGATCGTTGCCAGTTCTTGAATTGGCTTGATTGTCCGGTCTTGCGTCCAGTCTGTCCGCGCTTTCCCACCGATCGCGCTTCAGAGCTGTTGATGGAAACAAAAGCAAGGCGCGGATCCCCGCTACAGGGGTTCCACGCCTCACCGGGTTCAGTCCACCGGTCCGGATACCGAACAACTCTGCTTACTTATGCAGCTTACTCGTACAGCCAAGGCGTCAGCGTCGGACTCCAGGACACCAGTTCCTCCTCTTTGAACCAAAGGGAGATTTCCCGCTGGGCCGTTTCCATGGCATCCGAGCCATGGATCAAGTTCCGGCCAATGCTGACCCCAAAATCACCGCGAATCGTACCAGGCTCTGCCGTGAGGGGATTCGTCGCACCAATAATTTTACGCGCCGACGCAACTACGCCATCGCCTTCCCACACCATAGCCACAAGCGGACCCGAGGTAATGAAATCCACCAATCCACTAAAAAAGGGCTTTTCCCGGTGAACATCGTAGTGCTTCTCCGCCAGTTCCTGGCTGACCTGCATAATCTTCAAACCGACCAGGGTAAAGCCCTTCGTCTCAAAGCGGCGAATCACTTCCCCAACAAGCTGGCGTTGAACCCCATCGGGCTTAATTGCAATAAACGTGCGTTCCATGACAAACCTCACTGTTGATCACCGAAAAAATGACTTGGACAACGGACAGGGATAGGGACATTCAGGAGGGTCAAGGCATGGCCCCCTCGCTGTGCGAGGGGGCCACAGTCCCAACTAAGCACTTGTGATGGGGCGGTTGCCCTAGGACAACCGCCCAGTTTGAAGCAGCAGGTTAGAGGACTAACCTCGACGCTGTCAGGACCACCGTCCCCCATCGATAGCAGCCAACCGGTTGCCCAAGACAAGTCTGGGAAGAGACTTTCCCTATCTCAATCAACCGGGCGGTGGCTAGCGTTGGCCCTTGCCATATCCGTTGCGATCGGGGTTGATGGATGGGACCAAGCTGCAGTCAAGCCTCAAGGCGGGACACCTGGACCCATCACAACCCCCTAGCTATCGTCCCGACAAGAGGGATAGTTTGTAAAGTTTTTTGGAAATTTTGTGGAAATTTTGTGGAAATTTTGTGGGGATCTTTCACCGAGAGTCCCTCGATGAATCGGGGGGAGCGGCAAAGCTGCCCCCCTCAGAGAGGCACCTCGCTTAATTGGGTTGTGCGGCTTCGCCGCACAACCCAATCCTGATTCTGACGTGGGTCACTGGGCAAGAGCTTTGATTTTTCGAGGTGCCCAGAGGATATTGGGAAACCCAAGAAAATCCCCTCTCTTCAAAAGGGGGACTTGAGGGGGACTCTACAAGGGCCTAGGGTCTTGAGCCGAAGTTTTCAAACATCCGTCCAAACCCTGC
>JAYKIB010000012.1:0-14963 GCA_035285005.1 Prochlorothrix sp. | reverse complement strand
AACCCAAACCCTGATTCTTGCGTGGGCTGTCTCCCAAAAATTTGGATGAATCGAAGTGTCCTTTTGAGGGTTACTAGAGAAGACCGGAAACTTGGCAGAACGCCATCGGAGATCGTAGGATGCCGAGGCGATCGCGTAAACTGTTTTCGCACTTTGGTTTTCGCACTTTGGTTTTCGCGCTCGGGTCAGTGTTAGCCGCTATGCAGTGTTAAGCCGCTATCTTGGCCGCCATATTAATCGCTGTTATCCCCGTTGCTGTCCCCATGACCACCCTTGCCACCTGGAATGTCAACTCCATTCGTACCCGTCTCGAGCAGGTGTGTAGTTGGCTTCAGTCCAACCCCGTCGATGTGCTCTGTCTCCAGGAAACGAAGGTCATGGATGATCAGTTTCCCCGTGCCGAACTGGAGGCATTGGGCTATCACTGCCATATTTCCGGCCAGAAATCCTACAACGGGGTGGCACTGCTGTCTCGATCGCCCCTCAGTGAAGTGCGGGCTGGGTTTAGTCCTGTGTTAGGGATCGATCGGGTTAGAGATTTTGATGACCAGAAGCGGGTAATCAGTGGGAAGTTGGGTAATTTGCGGATTTTAAATCTTTATGTTCCCAATGGCTCTAGCTTAGAGAGTGAGAAGTATCCCTATAAGCTAGAGTGGTTGTCACTGTTGCGGGACTATGTGGCCCAAACCCTAGCTGAAGATCCGGAACTACATATTTGCGGTGACTTCAATATTGCCCTGGAGGATCGGGATATTCACGATCCAGTGGGAAAGGATCAGCGGGTGATGGCGACTCCGGCAGAGCGAGAGGCACTGCAACGGGTTTTAGATCTGGGATTCCGGGATGTTTTCCGCAGGTTTAATCGATCGGGGGAGCAATTTAGCTGGTGGGACTATCGATCGGGATCTTTTGCCAAAAATAAGGGCTGGCGCATTGATCACCATTATTTGTCCTTGGCGGCCTACGATCGAGCGGTGGCTTGCCACATTGACAAGGCCCCTCGAAGTTGGGAAAAACCCAGCGATCATGCCCCTGTGGTGCTACAGCTAAACGCTTGCTAGTCCTCTGCTGCCTAAGTATAGCGACTGGGCACCTCGATTAATACAGATTTTCACCGCAGTACCCACGGCGGAATTAGGGCTAGGTTGCGCGGCTTCACCGCGCAACCTGACAAAAGTGGGTCAAATCCGGGCTAGGATCCCAAAAGTCTGGTAGGGGCGCGGTTTTCGCGCCCAATGCAGTATTTTTTGTCAATCAGCCAGCCCTGGCAGGGTGAGCGGCTCGGGTTGAATCACTGAGGGCTAAGCCAATGCAACCAGAGGCTAATGCAGCAAGGGGCTGATGCGGCCCTGGAGCAGCCTGTTCCTAGGCCGCATCTTGACTATCCTGATCCAGAGCTCCCTGCATTTGCTGGAACCACTCAATCAATGAGTCAATTTGCTGCGATATCTTAAAAACTCCCATCCCCCGGACGGTCACCTTACCGGGAGAATACACAAAGCGGCTTTGGAGATTAGTGCGCAATTTAGCCTTGAGGAGGTTCCAGGCCGGTTCTTCCATCGGGGTTTCCAGCACCACATGCTGTCCCTCCGGCTTAATCCGCGAGAAGCCCGTTGCCTTCGCCACTTGTTTTAACTCCATAATCTTGAGCATTTGGAGAGCGGGGGCCGGAATCTTGCCATAGCGATCGATCCATCGGGCAGCAATATCTGCCAAATCCGCCTCGGTTTTCGCCGTCGCCACGGCCCGGTATGCACTCATTTTGGCGTCGGGATCGAGAATGTAATCCCCTGGAATAAAGGCCGTAACATTGAGATCAATTTGGGTTTCCTGGACCTTGGGAATCTCCTGGCCTCGAATTTCCTGAATTGCCTCCTCTAGCATCTCCATGTACAGGTCAAAGCCCACGGTTTCCATTTGGCCCGACTGCTCCACCCCCAGCAAATTCCCGACCCCCCGAATTTCCATATCCCGCATGGCCAACTGATAGCCGGATCCCAACTGGGCAAACTCCTGGATCGCTCGGAGCCGTTTCCGGGCCTTATCTGTCAATTTTTCGCGGCTGGGATAGAACAACCACGCATGGGCTTGAATTCCCGCACGGCCCACCCGCCCTCGCAATTGGTATAGCTGGGAGAGACCAAAATACTGGGCGTCTTCAACCAAAATTGTATTCACCCGGGGAATATCCAGCCCAGACTCAATAATAGTCGTACAAACCATCACATCCGCCTCCCCACTGCTAAAAGCCAGCATAGTTGCCTCCAGTTCTGACTCATCCATTTGACCATGGGCCACGGCCATCCGGGCGCTGGGAATCATCTCCTGAATTTGCGCTGCGATGCGCTCAATCCCCTCCACACGTGGCACCACATAAAAGGCTTGCCCCCCCCGGTCTAATTCTTGGGAAACGGCCGATCGTACCATTTCCAGGTCAAAAGGAGCCAAATGGGTTTGGATCGGGCGACGGGAAGGCGGAGGAGTCGTAATCAGGCTCATTTCCCGCACCCCTGACAGAGACATATAGAGTGTGCGGGGGATCGGTGTTGCGCTGAGGGTTAGGACATCCACTTCGGTTTTGAGGGCCTTGATCTTTTCCTTTTGGTTAACCCCAAAGCGCTGCTCTTCATCCACCACGAGTAGGCCCAAATCCTGGAAATTTACTGCTTTACCCAGAATTTGGTGAGTTCCCACCACCACATCCAGTTCTCCCGTCTCAAGGCGCTGGAGGATATCCCGTCGCTCCGATGCAGTGCGGAAACGGTTGAGCAGTCCCACCTGGATTGGATAGGGGGCAAAGCGTTCCTTGAGGGTGTGGTAATGCTGCTGGGTCAGAATTGTGGTAGGAGCCAAGAGGGCACATTGCTTACCGGAGGTGACCGCCTTGAAGATGGCCCGCACGGCCACCTCGGTTTTACCAAAGCCCACATCTCCGCAGACCAGGCGATCCATAGGTCGATCGCTTTCCATGTCTAACTTCACATCCTGTACGGCCTTGAGTTGGTCCGGTGTGGCCTGATAGGGAAAGGAGTCTTCCATTTCCTGCTGCCAGGGCTGGTCAGCGGGGTAGGCAAAGCCGGTTTGCTTGCTGCGCTGGGCATAGAGCTTGAGCAGATCCACAGCCACTTTTTTAATGGCTTTTTTGGCCTTAGCCTTGGTTTTTTCCCAGGCTTTGCCCGTTAACTTGTTTAGCTCTGGCGCCCGTCCCCCGGCGCCCCGGAACCGTGACAGTGCCCCCATCTGGTCCGCCGATACTCGCAGCAGGCCATCGGAGTACTTCAGTACCAAATATTCCCGCGTTTCCCCGTTGATACTGAGGCTCTCCAGTTTCACAAATCGGCCCACCCCATGGTTGCGGTGGGCCACATAGTCACCGGGCCGCAGCTTATCCAGATCCACCTGCTTGGATGTGGCACGTCGCCGTTTGCGCACATAGCTGGGGCTGGCCAAGCTGTGCTGACCAAAGAACTCCCGATCGGTCACCACCACTAAGCGAAAGGTGGGCAAGATAAAGCCCTCTAACTCTGCTAAACCGGAGTATTTGAGGGCCGTGGGAATATGTTGGATTTGGAGCTTGTCGATCGCCGGGTAATCGCGGGGATTCGGGATAAATTGGGCCGGACAGTCATGCTCTTGGAGGAGAGCAACGGTGCGACTGGGTTGGGCTGAGAAGAGCCAAATATTGAAGCGCCGATCGCGTTCTTCCCGGATTGCTTCGGCCATTTTGCCAAACTGGTGGGGGATAGCGGGAAAGGGACGGCTGGCAAGGTTGAGGTGATAGGGTCGATCGAGGCTGGGGGTATCCCTGGGCTCAGCATTCACGGCTAATTGCCCCAGGGTTTTGGAGGTTTTGGCCACCTCCTCATGCAGTTGGCCCAGCTGTACCGTAGCAAAGTGCTCTAACTCTTCTAAGCTCTGGCTCAAATCTCGATGCAAAATCGGTACGGGCACCCGTAACCCTTGCCATTGGTCGGTCACATGCTCCACCCATCGATCGCTATGGGCTTGACACTGCTCTCGCTCATCCAGGGCCACTAGGGTTTGTGAGGGTAAATAGTCGAGCAGGGAAGCCGGTGATTCGTAGGCAAGGCCCAGTAATCGCCGTAATCCCTCTATATCCTGGCTCTCTTGCAGTTTTTCTAGAGCTTCTGGGTCAAAGTAGGGACTCAGATCGAGTCCTGCAGCCTGTTGTTGTAGTAACTCGCTGCGAATGAGGGGACTGTAGTGGGTGGGGGTGAGAGTCAGACGGGGAATTTCATCTAGGGAACGTTGGGTGCTGGGATCTAACTCCCGTAGTCGTGTTAACTCATCTCCAAACCACTCAAGGCGGACGGGTAATTCTGAGGCAACTGGGAAAATATCGACGATATCTCCCCGCCGGCTCCACTGACCTTCGGTTTCCACGATCGAGACCCGTTCATAGCCCAGTTCCGCAATGCGATCGCTTAATCCCTTCAGTGCCACCTCTACACCTTTTTCCAGGGTGATGCATTGCGCTTCAAAAACGGTTCTGGGGGGGAGATGGGGCTGTAGAGCTCGCTCTGTGGTGACGATCGCGAGTTTTTCCGAGCCCTGGAAGCTAACGAGATCCGCGAGGACTTGCAGTTGTCCCCACACCATTTCAGACTCTGGATCGAAGGGCTCGTAGGGCGAGGATTCTGAGGTGGGATAAAAATGGACGGTGGCCCAGCCCATGGTTTCCAACTGGGTAGCCCAGCGTCCTGCTTCTTCGAGGGTGGTGGTGACCACACAAAGGGGACGTTCTTCGGCCTGGGCCAGACCGCTAATGACAATGCCTTTCGGTAACCGACTGGCTCCGGTAAACCGCAGATGGCCATGGGTCGCCAACCGTTGCTGGAGGTCGAGGGTGAGGGGGGCTTGGGTTAGGGTCCGAATGATGGAGGAAAAGGCCATGGTTAGCGGGGAACCGGAATGAAGACCGTTCCCATTTTATCGCTTCTGCTACCGGGCTTGGCATGGCAGCCCCTAAGTTGGTGAGGACTCGTCTGGGGAGAAAACCTCCCGTATCGTGGGGTATTTCGGGTTTTGTGTGTGGCTTGAAGTTTCGGTCTAAAGCTGTGGCCTGAAGCTGTGGCTTAACCCGACTGACGGGGCCGATCGCCCAGTTGAGCGGCAAAAGTTAGGGGCCAGGGATCCTGCATAGTATAGGATTCCTGGCCCCATGGTGGTTGATGGCAGTATCAGTGCTGCGATCGGTGAAGCGGTGCCCGATCGGGTCCAAACTTAGCGCTTGGCGAGTTTTTTGGTCTTCATCTTACGCAGACGGATGGACTCCGGTGTCACCTCCAGCAACTCATCGGGACCGATGTATTCCAGGGCCCGTTCCAGACTCATATCCATCGGAGACTGTAACTGCACCAGTTCATCTCCCGTTGCCGATCGATGGTTGGTCAACTGCTTGGTCTTGCACACATTCAGTTCCAGATCCTGCGCCCGATTGTGCTCACCCACAATCATGCCCTTGTAGACCTTGGTTCCGGGCGTAATAAAGAACGAGCCGCGATCCTCAGCATTCTTGAGGGCATAGAATGTTGCGGTTCCTTCTTCAAAGGCAATGAGCACCCCATTCCGGCGAGTTTCCACCGCGCCACCCATGGGCCGATACTCAAAGAAGCTGTGGTTCATGATCCCATCCCCACGGGTTAGGCGCATAAACTCACCCCGGAAGCCAATCAGACCCCGCGCCGGAATCACAAATTCCAACTGGGCGCGGCCATTGCTATTCACTTCCATATTCTGCATCTCACCCCGGCGTTGGCCCAGGCGCTCAATACAGCCGCCCATGCTCTCCTCGGTCACATCCAGGATTAATTGCTCAAAGGGCTCACAGGGTTGACCGTTAATCTCGCGGTAAATCACCTGGGGCTGGGAAACCTGGAACTCATAGCCTTCCCGGCGCATGGTTTCGATCAAGATACCAAGGTGCATTTCCCCACGACCCGAGACGAGGAATTTTTCCGGGGTATCGCCCTGTTCTACCCGCAGAGCCACGTTGGTTTCCAACTCCCGCATCAAACGATCGCGCACTTGCCGCGAGGTCACATAGTCCCCTTCCTGGCCAGCAAAGGGAGAGTCGTTGACACAGAAGGTCATTTGGAGGGTGGGTTCATCCACCTTAATCAGCGGCAGGGCCTGGGGTTCGTTGGGGCAGGTGATGGTTTCACCAATATTGGCATCGGCAAACCCAGCTACGGCCACAATTTCACCGGCCTTGGCTTCCTCCACCTCAACCCGCTTCAATCCCTCAAAGCCCAGCAGCTTAGAAATCTTGGACTTGACAATCGATCCGTCTTCCTTGACCAGCGCTGCCTGTTGACCCGCCTTAATCACCCCGTTATGGATACGGCCAATCACAATCCGGCCCAGGTAATCGGAGTAGTCCAGGGTGGTGACTTGGAGCTGGAGGGGCTTCCCAATATCACCGATCGGGGGCGGAACATGGTGCAGAATCGCTTCAAACAGCGGCAGCATGGTGGTGCTGTCGTCTTCCAGGTTGTCCTTGGCAAATCCGGCCAGACCCGAGGCGAAGAGATAGGGGAATTCACACTGATCATCATCAGCGCCCAATTCGATGAACAAATCCAGCACCTTATCCACAGCGCTGTGGGGATCGGCACGGGGACGATCGATCTTATTGACCACCACGATCGGACGCAGCCCTTTTTCCAGTGCCTTCTTCAGCACAAAACGGGTCTGGGGCATTGGCCCTTCATTGGCATCCACAATCAAAATACAACCATCGACCATCCCCAGAACACGCTCCACTTCACCGCCGAAATCAGCGTGACCGGGCGTATCCACAATATTAATCAGGGTGTCGTTGTAGCGAACGGCAGTATTCTTGGACAAAATCGTAATGCCGCGTTCCCGTTCCAAATCATTGGAATCCATGACGCAGGTGGGCACCGCTTCCCCATCTCGAAAGACCCCAGATTGTTGCAGCAGGGCATCCACAAGGGTGGTTTTCCCGTGGTCAACGTGGGCAATGATGGCGACATTGCGGATTGGCAAAGACATAAGCGAATGAGGTGGCGAACGAGAGGATGGGAGCGGTGAGGAACTTCCGGGGAAAACCTCACAGGTTAGTTATGGGTTAAGGGTGCCGGGACTGCGGTGCTGAAACAGAACCCAATCCCAACTTGGATTGAGGGAGCCCCTGTTGAGGAAACCGGTAAGGATTCCCCACAAGAAGTCCATAGAACCTCCTGGTTGGCAGCGCCCTTTGCTTGGCTCAGTTGGGTAGCTTTGCGGCTCAACCCTAATGCTGATGCCCGGTTTTGACGGGAGCACGGGGAGAAAGTTTAGTGTTTTCGAGGTGCCCCACAGGAAACCCATCGTGAACATGAGACCTGCCAACACAGGAATCTGCTCCTAGGGTACCCTTCTCTGTAAAGAATCTCTAATAATTCTATCCTGTTTGTTACCATTGCCTAGCATTTGTTCACCTAGGCGCTATGATTCCCCCGAAAAAAACCATCTGTGTGCATCTCGCGTGCATCACAGATGGCCTTAAAAAATCCCGAAACGTTCAGAAAATCTCGGGCTAACTGGGTTATTTTGGGTTAATTTCAACGCCATCCAGCCCAAATCGGACTTTTACGCAGGTAATCCCCCCAAAATTTGGTTTTTTGAAGTGGTCCGCAGGACTCCCAGGGTTGTACAGTCCTCTCTCTGTGCGATGCCCCCGGGATAGCGACCCGCAGCCATCGGTTGCATGGGGGTCAAAGCCCTAATAAAGCTCTAATGATGTATCCCATCAGAGGCGGGGTACATCCAGGGCAACCCAACCCTGATTCTGCTGTAGGGCACCTCGATTAATTGTGGGGGGCGGCGAAGCCGCCCCCCACAACCCTGACTATGCCGTGGGTACTGCGGTGAAAATCTGTATTAATCGAGGTAGCCTCCAGACTCACCAAAGTATTAACCGCTCTACTCAGGGGCCTTGGCAATTAGGATTTTGTGAACCCAAGACCTTGGGCCTTGGCGTAGCGCTCCATAAACCGCATAAAACGATCCCACTGTTCGGGGCTTTTCATGACATAGGTTGCTTCAATGCCCTTGGCTTGACCATTGATGAACTTGCCGTTGACTTGACGGCTGACTAGCTCTCCCTCTTCGTCAATCAAAAACATCCCGAGGATATCCTGTTGTAGCTCCTCAGAGAGCGCCTTAGGATTATCGAAGTAAAAAATAGCTTGGCCTGTTCGCCCGTCCTTGGAGCGCGTCAACTTCACGTCGCTCACTTCTTCATCAATACCGCGAACAAATTGAATCGTTGCCATGGGATTTGTGTTTTAAAGGTCATTTCTAAAGGGAATGCAGCACCGAACGGATGGGTTCATCCGTCCCTGGATGCTGCGATCGCTCAATCATGCTCGACTGTGGACCCGCCCAGGTTCTGCCAAGGTGTCCTGTAAGCCCGTAGGGCACCAGACCGATCAGCAACGGACGCTGTATTGAGACATCGTGAGGCTAGGGGCTGTCATCATTTAACCCTAGAATGCTCCCAGAGTCAGGAACACAGCTCCTAGCCCCCACAATTAATCGAGGTGCCCTACAGCAGAATCAGGGTTGGGTTGCGCAGCTTCGCCGCGCAACCCACTTAATCGAGGTTCCCGTCCGAAGCAACTGGGCAACTGCCATGGGCTTTTGGGCTACCGATCGACTCAGGGGTGCCCCCCATGCAGCAGGGGATTCTTCCCCAGACTTGCCGATTTCAACTGGGCAGTTGCGCTGACTAGTTAGCCAGAAGCCGGCGAGGATGCCAGATGTCGGCATGATTAGGAACTGGGTTCAGGCGCTGATTGGGAAATATCTCCCTGCCCCTGCCCTATACTCCCCATCATAGCGAACAACGGTTCATCCCCTGGGTCTTTATCTCGGCCTATTTGGAGTTTGTGAGGGGGTCATAATATGATGAACGCACTTTCCCAAGGGCGCCGCAATTGATTGGGTTGGGCTGATTGAAGCCGCAATCCAATCCAGCCCTGATTCTTGCGTAGGCTAGCTCCCAAAAATTTGGATGCATCGAGGTGTCCCAAAGACCTGGGTTGTATCGGGGTGTCCTGAAGTTTACCGAGCTGATCGAGGTGTCCCTTAGCCTTGCGCTACGCTTAGGAAAAAGTCTTTATGCTGCTGTGCTATGACGTCTCAATCCTCTCAGCCCCAGGAAGTGGTCCAGCAGGTTGCCGAATACTTTAGTATTCTCGGAGAGCCCATGCGACTACGCCTCCTGAATCTTTTGCGGGATGGTGAAAAGTGTGTTCAAGACTTGGTGATTGAGACTGAGACCAGTCAGGCCAACGTCTCTAAGCATCTGAAAGTGATGCTCCAGGCTGGAATCCTGCAACGGCGCACGGAAGGAACGTCCGCCTATTACAGCGTGGCCGATGACTTGATTTTTGATTTGTGCAATTTAGTCTGTGTGCGCATCGCCGATCGCATTGAGCAGCAGGCTCGCCAGTTTCGAGACTTCAGTTTAGCGGGTAAGCGTTAACCGATGACGGATTCTCCCGATGCCTCCGGGTCGCCTCGACTGACTCCATCAAGCTCGATCGATCGTTCCCATGAGTCATTCATGAGTGCTGGACCTGATTCGACAGACGCGCCCCCCATTGTGGCCCTCACCCAAATCAGTAAAACCTACGGTATGGGGGATACGGAGGTTCATGCCTTGGATGCGGTGGACCTGACCCTGGCGGCAGGCGAATATTGTGCCGTGATCGGCGCTTCGGGATCGGGGAAGTCTACCCTAATGAATGTGGTGGGCTGCCTCGATCGACCCACCGGTGGTGACTATTTTCTGGATGGGGTTGCTGTGGCGGGGCTCCAGGATTTAGACCTGGCCCAAATCCGCAACCGTAAAATTGGTTTTGTTTTTCAACAATTCCATTTGTTGCCCCAGCTGACAGCCCTGGAGAATGTGATTTTGCCGATGATTTATGCCAATGTGTCGCGGCAGGAACGGCAAGAACGGGCCCAAGCAGCCCTAGAACGGGTGGGTTTAGGAAATCGGCTCGCCAATCGTCCCAACCAACTATCCGGGGGACAGCAGCAACGGGTCGCAATCGCCCGGGCGATCGTGAATCAGCCGGTACTCCTGCTGGCGGATGAACCGACAGGGGCACTCGACTCCCACACGACCCAGGAAGTGTTGGCGATTTTTGACGAGCTGCACCAAAGTGGCATCACGATTATGGTGGTCACCCACGAGAATGATGTGGCTCACCGTGCCGATCGGATTATTACGTTTCGCGATGGTCAGGTCCTTGAGGATCAACCCAGCCATCCCCAGCCATAAAAAACATCAGTTCGATACCCCTCCCCCCCCGCCTCCTCTCCCCAAGAAAGAGACCTAACGATCGGGCACCTCGATTAATCCAAATCTTAGAGAGACAGCCCGCGCAAGAATTAGAGTTTGGGTTGGACGGCTTCGCTGTCCAACCTAATTAATCGAGGTGCCCGACAGAGTGCGGGTTATAGAGTGCGGGTTTTAGCCCCTCTCCCTCTGCCTCATGAAGATGCTTGAAAACTTCGGCAAAGCACCGTAGGTCTTCCCGAAATCCCCCTCAGGCAAGGACAGTCTTGCTCCGTACCGTAACAATCCTGAGTACCGAAAACAGCGCCGTAAGAACAAGGGGGGTTCCATTACTGTCGATCGGTTGTGATTACCCGACTACGGTCACCCGGCTACGATCGTCCAGGCACGATTCCGGTAGCCTCAATACCACCCACCCCAATTCATCGAGGTGCCTGCAGCACATTGAAGCTTTGAACAGCTCAGTGTTTTAGATCAGAGCATTTACATCTATTTTCGGCTATTTCCCCTCTAGATTTCCAATTGCCCTAAGGATCTAAGTGAATGCGCAACCTTGACTATCTTCTACACTACGACATCATCTCTGCTAGCACAGGTTACACCCTGAAAATTTGGGAGCCAGTTCCCAACACCGATCGAATCCTCTACAAGCTCCAATATCGCCTCACCACAGAAGAAGATGCGTGGAAACTCCTACAAATGCTGGTGAGTTACCTGGGTTCGCCAGTGTCCAACCCCCTAAACCCCGGAACTAACACCTTCAGTCGATCGGGGGAACTCGTTGTGCGACCCGCCCCCACATTGAGCCTAGGCTAATTGAGCCTGGGCTAAATCCCACAGAAGCGATCCGTGATCTGAAGCACGGGCATCGCAGCGATTAAGCCTACGCCCTAGGAGACCCACCCAGTTGCTCCAGCAGCAGTGCAACTGCTAGCAGCAGCCCGATCGATAGAAATGTGCCCTCGCTGTACTAGAGTGAGGGCACCGTTATTTCACCATTCTTAAGGGAAACATCGATCCATGCTGTGGGAATTGGAGGATCCGATCGCGGGTGGGGATGCTGCTTGGATAGTCCAGGTGGGATCCGTAGCCCTGTGGTTAGGGCTAGTGGGAGGGCTGGCCTGGTGGCTCTATCGTCAACCCCAGATTGAACCTGAGTTTGTGCGCAAAACCGTACATATTGGCACCGGTAATATTATTCTCCTAGCCTGGTGGCTCCACATTCCCGCCTGGATGGCAGTCGTGGCCAGTATTATCTTTAGCGGTATCGCCCTATTGTCTTATTACATCCCAATTTTGCCAGGAATTAATAGTGTTGGCCGTAAAAGCTTTGGTACGTTCTTCTATGCGGTCAGTATTGGAGTCCTAGTTGCATGGTTCTGGGCACTACAACTCCCCCAGCTGGCCGCCCTCGGCATTCTCACCATGACCTGGGGCGATGGACTGGCGGCCCTAGTGGGCAAGCGTTGGGGACGACACCCCTATCAGGTGTGGGGAGAGCGGAAAAGTTGGGAAGGTTCGGGAGCCATGTTAGGGGTCAGTTGGCTGGTGGGATTTTTCGTCTTGAGTGGCCTAGGATTGAGTTTTGGCCTCAAGTTAGGGATTACATTCTTAGTAGCGCTCTGTGCCACGGTTTTAGAGTCTTTCTCGAAGCTAGGCATTGATAACCTCACAGTTCCTTTAGGCAGCGCTGCCCTGGCTTGGGGGTTGCTGTCGTATTTTTAGAGCTCTAGGGAGTAAACCCCATCCCCTTCTGCGATCCACAATCGAGATTTCCTACCCTGTTCCCCCACCGAGATCCCTCCCCCCGTTTCTATCCCTGAATCTTCCATGCTCTATTCCTACCCTCCCCTTTTACCCGGCACCCTAGTCAAACGCTACAAACGCTTCTTCGCAGACATTGAACTGGACAGTGGCGAACTGATCACAGCCCATTGTCCCAATACCGGCCCCATGACCGGGGTCTATCAACCAGGGGCCCAAGTCTATGTCTCCCAGAGTGATAACCCAAAACGAAAGCTAGCCTACACCTGGGAACTCATTCAGGTCCATGACAATGGGCCAACTTGGGTTGGGGTGAACACGAATTTGCCCAACCGAGTCATTCATGCAGCCCTAGGGCAACGATTATGGCCCCAATTGGGCGACTACCAGACCATTCAGCGGGAAGTTCCCTACGGCCAGGAGGGAAGCCGGATTGATTTCTGCTTACACTATGGCAACAATCGCGACCATGGCGACACAGCAGCAGACACAAAACCAGAAACAGAAAAAGCCGATCGATCGCGTTCAGCCCCAGAACCCGCACCACTCTATTTGGAAGTGAAAAATACCACCTGGGTTCAGGGACGCTTAGCCCTGTTTCCAGACACCGTCACAACCCGAGGCCAAAAACACCTGCGTGAACTGATCGCCCTGGTGCCGGAATATCGAGCGGTGATGCTCTATTTCATTAACCGCGATGATTGTCCCCAGTTTGCACCCGGTGACGAGAAAGACCCCACCTATGGCAAGTTATTGCGGGAAGCCATGGACAAAGGCGTAGAGGTATTACCCTGCCGCTTTACGGTGTCACCCGAGGGTATCGATTATGTGGGGTTAGGGGAACTGGTGCTCTAAGCACTTGGCAGTAGTATCAACCTATGGGCCAGGTCAGAGTCAGAGGTGTGGCGTACGGCTGCGCCGCACGCCCCCGTTAATCGCAGGATCCTATTAACATAAACCACATAGGATTCGTGATCTAGATCACCTCGAGGTCACAAAACCTGCGGCTCCTGACTATAATAAAAGGCACATCGATTAATTATGGCAGGCGGCTTCGCCGCCTGCCATAACCCTGATTCTGCTGTGGGCACTGCGGTCGAAATGTGAATCTTTCGAGGTGCTCTAAAGTCTATTAGTAAAGTTCCAGGGGAGTCCGATCGGACTCCTGATACCTATCAAGATTGGGCATAACGAAGTAGCCACCATACCGAATATTCAACATAAGACTCAACAACAGACAGGCTTGTTGAGATTATGGTGAAGTCAAAAGTTTCCGCTGTTTTCCCCGTCGATCGAGGGAATTTCTTCCCCAGACTGGTTCTAATCGACTTAGCGGCTAGGGCACCTCGATTAATTGTGACCGGCGGCGAAGCCGCCGGCCACAACCCTGATTCTGCCGTGGGCACTACGGTCAAAATTTGAATAAATTGAGGTGCCCGCTAGGATAAATTGTCCAATCTCCAATAAACACTGGGTTCCTCAATTAATGGGCGAGGACGGCTGCGCCGCCCCCACCACAACCCGATCCCTGCGGGGCCAATCTTCCATCAATCTTGATGAGTTGATGTGCCTATCCAAAAGGAAGAGAAAAGCGTTAGGAGTACCTCGCAAGACCTACAGCCCTGCCTGACGTGAATGCGACCCCAGTGGCCACGGTCACCATCAGACTAACCGTTGAGAGGATTCTGCCATGACCCGCCCGACTGCATCTTCCCCATTCTCATCAGCACGGACAACAGAACCCCAGGCCGGTAAACTCAGCCTGAGTCAGTCCTACAAACGTCTCGGGGAACATCTTTTGGCG
Source organism: Prochlorothrix sp. (assembly GCA_035285005.1). Classification (GTDB taxonomy): domain Bacteria; phylum Cyanobacteriota; class Cyanobacteriia; order Prochlorotrichales; family Prochlorotrichaceae; genus Prochlorothrix. The sequence goes on along the minus strand of JAYKIB010000012.1, from coordinate 1,056 downwards.
GCAGGGCTGATTACTCGGTTTCAACTGAAAATGGCGCTACAAGAGCAGCTTTCGACACGCCAACGACTGGGGGTGATTGTGGCAGAGAAGGGTTGGGTTCCCCAGGATGCGGTAGAGAATATTGCGACACAGATGACGAAGTTCCCAAACCCGTAGAGTGGCTAGGGCACCTCGATTAATTGTGGCGTGCGGCAAAGCCGCACGCCACAACCCTTATTCTTGCGTGAATCACAGGGCACCTCGATTAATTGGGTGGGACGGCGAAGCCGTCCCACCCAAACCCTGATTCTTGCGTGGGCTAGATCCCGAAGATTTGGATTAATCGAGGTGCCCTGTAGTATGGTAGATATCTTGATTCATTTGATTCATTTGGACACCTCGGTTAAATTTGGACACCTCGATTAATTGGGTTGCGCGGCTTCGCCGCGCAACCCAACTCTAATTCTGCCGTGGGTACTACGGTGAAAATTTGTATTAATCGAGGTGCCATTTCAATCTCTGGGGAATGGCTCATGCAAAAGTTAGGAGTCGCTGTGGGCGGCTTCGTCACTGGGCGCATGTTTTAGTTGGGAGAGAGCCTAAAAAACCTGGTTTTCGTGCGCTGAAACCACGCAATTTCGCGAGTAATTCCTGCCCGTGGACCGTGCCCCTCATCCGTGACATGCGCCCTTCGCCACCTGCCATCGTTAATCGAGGTATCATATTACTCCCAAAGTCCTCAAAACCCGCCCAAAACCAGCTCTTGCACCATGCCGATCGCCACTTTTCCCCTTCAAGATCTCTCGGTCCTGACCCAGATGAGTCCCGACGAGCTACCACACCGGGCAGGAGCCTATGGGTTAGAGGCGATCGTCCAGAATCAGGCTTTAGAAGTAGACGTGGCTGCCGATCGGCCTGATTTGCTGGCTCCCGAGGGCTTGGCGCGGGTTTTGAAGGTTCACCAGGGCGCGGAACGATCGCCCCAGACGGAGCTAGAGGCTTCGGGGCGATCGATCCAGACTGTACCGCAGGAGCCGCTGTTGCGACCCCGGATTGCGGCGATCGTGGTGGAGATGC
>JAYKIB010000011.1:0-3523 GCA_035285005.1 Prochlorothrix sp. | reverse complement strand
TTGAAGGTTCACCAGGGCGCGGAACGATCGCCCCAGACGGAGCTAGAGGCTTCGGGGCGATCGATCCAGACTGTACCGCAGGAGCCGCTGTTGCGACCCCGGATTGCGGCGATCGTGGTGGAGATGCCCGGTGGCGTGGGGGTGGAAGCGCTAGAGGCGTTTTTGCAGTTTCAGGAGAAGGTGACCCAGACCTACGGGCGGCAGCGGCAAAAATTGGCGATGGGAGCCTATGATTTGGGGCGGGTGTCGGGGGATTTGGTGTATGGGCTAAGACCGATCGAGGCGATCGAGCTAGTGCCCTTGGGGGGCGATCGGGTTTGGACGGGGGCGGAACTCTTGGCAGATCATCCCAAGGCCCATCTGTACGGTGGATGCCTGCGGGGGCAGTCGCGGATTCCGGTGTTGGAAGATGGGGCAAGGCAGATTTTGGCGGTGCCGCCTTTGGTCAATGCGGAGGGGGTGGGCCGGGTGACGGCGACCACAGAGCAGATTTTAGTGGATGTGACCGGGACTTCGGCCCAGGGGGTGGCGGAGTTGGCGAGTTTGGTGGCCCACAACTGGCTCGATCGGGGTGCAACGGTGAAGACGGTGACGATCGTGACTGCGGAAGGGAGCCAGACAACGCCGAGCCTAGACCGGCGATCGATCCCAGTATCCAGCAAATTTTTGAATGAAGTGGTGGGAACATTTATTCCCAAGCTGGACTTGCAGCGCTACCTGGGGCGGATGGATTTGGAACTGGAAACGGGGGCGGAGGGCGATCGGGTGTGGGTGCCCAGCTACCGCACGGATATTTTGAGCCAGAATGATGTGGCGGGGGATTTACTGGTGGCGGTGGGGATTGAGAATTTGGAGGCCGATCGATCGGACTTTCAGTTTTCCACTGGCCACGCTAATCCCCTCAAAACCCTAGCGCTCCAGGTGGGGGACTGGTCCCAGCGGATGGGGTTGCTGGAGGTGAAAAGCTATATTTTGACGGATCCCAAGCTGTTGGAAGTCTTTCCTGGTGTGCCCGTGCAAGCCGCCAATGCCCGGAGCCAACGCCATAGCGCAACTCGGACGACCTTGCAGGCGGGACTGCTGGAGATCTTGTCCCACCAGATTAATGCGCCGAAGCCGCTCAATTGTTATGAGGTGGGGGAGGTGTTGACCTGGGATGCGGATCAAGAACAGGTCCAGGAGTTGTTGCATTGGGCGTTTGCCAGTTTGGATCCCAAGGCTTCCTTTTCGACGGCGAAATCCTATGTTCAGACCCTACTTCAGGCGATCGGCCTGACCTACGGGTGGGTGGACTATGGGGCAGAGTTTTATATTGCGGGTCGATCGGCGGCGGTTCAGGTGGAGGGCCGGACGATCGGACATTTTGGTGAAATCCACCCGGCGTTGTTACATCGGTTCTCCTTCCCGGAGCCAGTGTGTGCGGGGGAGTTGGATTTATCGGCCTTGGGGCAGCGGGAGCCGTGAGAAGGATAGCGGGATGAGCGGGGCTAACGGAGGACCAGTGGGGCGGATGTCGATCGGAGTAGAGCTGCTGCGACTTTAGCCGGCCTGGAGCCGGACCAAGACTTTGATGCCGTAGGTGCGCTCAAACTCCTGTTTCTTTTCGCTCAAGCTCCACAGTTCCAGATCGCAGGGGGTGCCGGATTGGCTCGGGGTGAGGTGGAGGGCAAGGCGACGATCGGCCCCATCATAGACACAGGTGACCTGGGCGATCGCGCCCGCTTGCTGGCGATCGAGGGCAACGGCAAGGCGCAAAATCGGGTTGAGTTGGTCCACCATGCGCCGGTAGCGTTTGCTGCCAAGGTTACGATAGTTCTCGTGTTTTTTCTTGGGTTCGCTCTTGCGGTGGTAGCGGGCGAGGTTGGCGATGACTTCAATTTCCGTTTCGGTGTAGCCCAGCAGGCCACCGTTGCGAATGAGGTAGTAGGAGTGCTTGTGGTGGGAGGAGTGGGAAACGTAGTGGCCCGCATTGTGCAAAATGGCGGCGGCCCAGAGTAGTTCCCGCTCGACGGGACCCCAGTGGTGCAGTTTCCCGGCCAACTGATCAAAAATGCTGAGGGCAAAGGTGGCGACGCGCTCGCCGTAGGCTAGGTTGACGTGAAATTTCCGGGCCGCTCGCATGACGCTACGGGAGCGAATCGAACTTTGAAATCGAAGCCGATCCTCGATCAGGCCATGGGTGAGCATCCAATCGACAATGACCCCTTCCCGTAGGGCCCGCTCACAAATGGTAATGCTGTCGGCCCCAAGCAAGGTCATGGCCTCCAGCAGTACCAGGGCGCCGGCCACAATGATCTCCGCCCGTCGATCGGACATCCCTGGCATTTCCAGGCGATCGGCCACGGTCATGCGCCGCATCTGCTGCATCATTGTGTCCAGGTCGCGGCGGCTGAAGTGGTAGCCGTTGAGGGGATCGGGGGCTGCGCCTAGATGGTGATGGGCATGGAGCATGGCCAGGGTTTCGATCGTCCCGGAGGTGCCCACCAGTTTGATCTTGGTGCCCGGTTCGAGGTGGCTGCGCAGGTCTTCGACGGGTCGCTCTAACATCCCCCGCAGGTAGGCCCGTAAATATTGGAACTCCCCTTCACTAATGGGATCGGTGGTCACCATTTCTGAGGTGAGGCGCACGGCTCCCACTTTGGTGCTGCTGAGGCTGAGGGGTTCTTGACCCGAGCCGAGGATGAGTTCGGTGGATCCGCCTCCAATGTCGATAATCACGTGGGGTTGCTGGTGCAGTTCCATCCCCGACAGGACACCGAGGTAAATGCGGCGGGCTTCCTCGGGGCCGGAGATGAGATCGATATAGAGGCCCAGCTCTTTCTTGACGGTTTGGATAAAGTCGCGCCCGTTGGGGGCTTCCCGCATGGCACTGGTGGCGACGGTGATGATTTCTTCGGCGTTGAGGGATTGGGCGCGGGTTTGGCAGCGTTGGAGGGCGGCCAGGGCGCGGTTCATGGCCACTTCGGTGAGGTTGCCGGTGTCGGGGCAGCGCTCGCCCAGGCGCACGGTGGCCTTTTCTTTGGCGATAATTTGGAAGGCGGGTAGGGTGGGGTCGATGCGCACAACGACCATGTGAACGGAGTTGGTTCCCACATCAATGGCGGCAACGATGCGCTCCCGTTGGCGATCGTCCAGGGACCGGTGGGGGGTGGACTCGGTGCTGGGGGGCAGAGGGGCGGGGTCAGCAGCGGAGTCGGCGGCACGAGCGGCGGTGGCGAGGTCGGTCATGGCCTTGGGGTAGCGTAGACTACAGGACTAACGGGGGAACGTACCCCAGCTTATTACACCCTGGGACGCATCTGGAGTCGAGGGGGTTGGGATCGATCGAGATGATGTGGTCTTCGTGAAGCAATGTAAAATTTGTAATTTTTGATACATTTTGGCTTGAGAAAATCTTAAGATCGAGGAAGCGCCTCGGGCTATCTGTTTTTGAGCTGCTTTGATTTGTTGTGAGCCACCTTTGTTGTGAGCGACTTTTATTGTGAGCCACCTTGGGGCACCTCGATTAATTGGGTTGGACGGC
>JAYKIB010000010.1:0-5813 GCA_035285005.1 Prochlorothrix sp. | reverse complement strand
AATTAATCGAGGTGCCCTAAAGATCTACTTTGGAGCTAGTCACCCTGGCTCGCAGTATCCAAGCCAACGCCCCCTTTTTTTAAGTCCGTCTGCCATGCTCCCACGCGAACCTGCTCCCGTTCCCTCTCCCGTCCCTCCGTTTGGCCTAGGCTCTTCCAGCACCACCTTCCTGAGTGAGTTTCTGGGCAACAGTGGCCATTTCCTCATTCTTAAGGGCTTATCCGACATTGCCCTCTATGGTTGGGTTACCTATCTAACGGATCCGACGGAATATCTCCTGATTTTGGCCATGGGGGCGCAGACCTTTTATTTGGCCCGCCCCCAGGCTTCCCGGTTTTTTGGCAATCTGCTGGGGGTGAGTCTCTACACTGCGATCGATTTGCCCATGGATGGCTGGGAGTTTTTCCAAAGCCTTTCCCATTTGGTGTTTTGGGCCTTCTCCCTGACGATCGCCTGCCTCCAAAGCTATTCCCCCAGCCCTCTGCCACACCACACCGCATCGACTGCACCCACCGCCGCTATCCTGTCTCCTTGGGAACGCTGGACTATCCCCCTGGAAAGCATGGTTCGGATGCTCATGTTAATGGCCTTCTATGGCGTAGTTACAGCGGGTCAGTCCGGTCAAGATTCCCTCGCGTTCCAATGGTTGACTCCTTTTTTGGCCCATGATTCCCACATCTATCTGGGGGCCAGCCTATTGCTTGTGGGAGTCCTCCTCGGGTTCCGCCAGCTCCAGATCGTTGTCCAGCAACGCCAACTGCGCCGTAACTCCCAACTGTTTCAAAAGTTGGCCCGTTGGGGGATGGGTAGTCATGTGGTGAATACGGCGGTGAGTAACCCCGAGGGGCTGGAGTTTCAGCAGTGCGATCGGGCGGTGGTTTTTATGGATATTCGGGGATTTACGGTGTGGTGCGAGCAGACGAGTCCCCAACGTGTTGCCCGGGTTCTCAATGACTATTACCAGCAGGTGGAACCGATCGTCGCCCACCACAATCCGCTCCGGATTACCTTTACCGCCGATGAGATCATGGCGATCTACGCCACCCCACAACAAGCCCTCGCCGCTGCCCAGGGAATGCAACGGGTGTCAACGCCCCTTTTGTCCCCCTATGGCTTGGGGGCAGGGTGTGGGTTGCACTATGGCATGGTGGTGGAGGGGTTGTTTGGTGGGGACGATGTGCGAACCTATACGGTGATCGGGGATGTGGTCAATACGGCGAAGCGGATTGAGAGCGCAACGGCAGCGGGGGAAATTACAATCTCGAATGCGCTATACCAACAGTTAGCGGGGCAGGTTCAGGTCAAGGAGTCGCGCATTCTAACCCTGAAGGGGAAGACTGACCCGCTCACTTGCTGGGTTCTGGAGTTTTCGGCCCTCGATGCCCCCTAGGGCGTGTTATCCCTTCGCCCTCGCCACATCTCATGTTTGCCAAGCGCCAGTTTTTGCCTTTAATCTTTTGATCTTAAGTCTGGGTCTTTGATTTCCGATGCGTATTCTCACTCTTTCTATTGTGCTGGGCCTGAGTTCAGTTTCCCCCGCGTTAGTGGGCTGTTCCCTAGGGTCCAGCACTGCCCAGACGTCCCTCCCTCTCAACAGTCAGGCGCCAACCACACCGATCGCGATGCTTCTGGCCCAACCCATGCCAGCGGTAGCATCGGACCTAACCCAGGGACCGGAGACTGGGGAGGTGTATACCTTGGTGGGAGAGGTGCAGCAGGTGGTTCCCCTGGTGGGGGGGCAGATGTATGAGCTAGGCGATAGCAGCGGTCGCATTTGGGTGTTGAGTGAGATGGAAGTGCTAGCGGTGGGCGATCGGGTGTTATTGGAGGGAGTGCTGATCTACGAAAGGATTCCGCTGGCGGACCGGGAGCAGGGAGAGTATTACGTGATTGAACAGCAACAACTGGAGGTTCAGGTTGCTCAGCCCAGTGCTGTGCCCTAGATCACCCAGGATCGTCGATCGCTAAGGTCAAATCGCCAAAAATTCAGATTACCAAGAACTCGGCAAGTTGGGGCACCCCATCCAAAGAGATGCCCCAACTTGCCCCAAAGAGATGCCCCAACTTGTCTTAAAACGTGTTTGAAAATTTCGACTCGGTGCCGTAGACCCTTGCCGAATCCCCCTCAATCCCCCTTTTGAAGGGAAGCAAAAACTATCCCCCCCTTTACAAGGGGGGGGAGGAGGGGGGGATTCTCTGAAGTTTTCAAACATCCTCTTAGAGGATGTTTGAACCTTCGGCAGGGGGCCGTAGGCCCTTGCCTGGGTTAGTGCAGGGATTCTAGATAGCTCAGGGACTTTAGTGAACGTCAATTCGATGCCCCTTACCCCTTGGCCCCTTTTTCCAAAATGGGCGAGGGGGGAAACGATAGAATGCCGCCTCTATCCCCTCTCCCTCAGGGAGAGGGCTTGGGGCAAGGGCCTTCCAGAATAGCCCTCGAACTCACGCTGATTAGCTCAGGGACTCTAGATAGTCGCGTACCCGGTTGCGCCGCTTCGGTTGACGGAGCTTCTGCAGTGCTTTGGCTTCAATTTGTCGAACCCGCTCCCGAGATAGGTCCAATACCCGGCCAATTTCCGCCAGGGAATAGCTTTGGCCATCCCGCAAACCAAACCGCATCCGAATCACCTCCCGCTCCCGAGGGGTGAGATCTGCCAGGAGCTGCTGTAAATCCCGGCGCAAGGACTCCCGTGTCAGGAGTTCCTCGGGCGAGAGATCCGTCGTTTCGAGCAGGTCGCCCAACTCCGTATCCTTCTCCTTACCGACGCGGGTTTCTAGCGACACCGCCCGGGGGACTCGCACCAACACCTCACGCACCTGGGCCGCCGTCATCCCCAACACTTGGGCCACCTCTTCCAGGGTGGCTGTGCGACCTTGATCCTGGGAAATTTGGCGCTGGGCCTTTTTGATTTTGTTGAGTTTCTCGGTGATGTGGACCGGCAGGCGAATTGTGCGGCTCTGGGTGGCGATCGCTCGGGTGATGCCCTGGCGAATCCACCAATAGGCATAGGTACTAAAGCGATAGCCCTTGGTGGGGTCGAACTTTTCCACGGCTCGTTCTAGGCCCAAGGTGCCCTCCTGCACCAGATCCAACAGCTCTAGACCGCGATTTTGGTATTTTTTCGCCACGGACACCACCAGACGCAGGTTGGCCTGGATCATGTGCTCTTTGGCCTTAATCCCAAGTTGCTGAATTTGTTCCATTTCCTCAACCGTGAGGTTGAGGCGATCGGCCCAAACGCGTTTGCCTTCCACCAGCAAGGGTTTCAGGTCAGCAACGTCAATTTCAGCAGCCTTAGCCCACCGTTCCAGGGAGGGACGGTGGCCGAGTTGGGCCGTCAGGGTGTCCCGCACCTCTAGTAGCGTCACGTAGTTCTGCAACACCCCTCCCTCTTGTTGGGCCAGTTGGGTCCGCTGCTCGAGCAGCCCCATGTAGCGTTGCACCTTCTGGGCCTCGGATACTTCTTCGTCGCGCCGTAGTAGCCGTACTCGGCCAATTTCTTGCAGGTAGAGCCGCACTAAATCAGTCGATCGACGACCCGCATCAACGCTGTTGCTCGTTCCCAAGGACACCCGTTGGCTTGGATTTGTGGCTTCTGTGTCCTCTGTGTCTTCCTCCTCGAAGGCTGTCTCTGCTTCTCCTAGCGCATCGAGGCTGGGGGTAGCGTCTTCTACCTGGAAACTGGGGTCCCTTGGAAACTCTGAGATGGCGGTATCTACCGGATCGCGGTCTAGATCGGAGGTGTCCAGATCGCTGGGATGGGGCGCGGTGGCTGCTGGGGAGTGGGACTTTGACCTGCTGCGCGGTGAGGTTTTGGTGCGATCGATCGGGGGAGTGGCATGTTGCTCGGTCACTTCGACGGCCCCGTCCGGTGTCTGGTCCATTGCTGGAGTGTCATGGACAATCGGAGGGGGTAAAGCATTAGTCTGGGAATGGGGGGAAGAGGGGAAAACAGCCATGATAATCCTGCCAACACACACAATAAAGCGTCTCAGGAGATTACAAAGTACGGCGGTTTTCGCGTTATTCCGAGGATTTTATGGGGCAGCGCTGCCGTTCCCGTAAAAACTTGGCGATCGTCTCGATCGTCTGGGGGTCAGTCGATCACGAACAATACGGTTGCGCACTTGCTGGGGTCTTTATGGGTGGCGGAAAGGCCGCCCAGAAAAACTTTGTAATCTACTGAGTCTGAGGAGACAGGGCTGAGACAGGACTGCCGGGGGGATCGATCGCGACGGATCAAACCCAGGCAGTAACTCCCATACAGACATGTTCACTGTCCTTGCCAAAAGCCTGAGTCCTGTGGATCGGGACATCAGTAACACCCACCGATGCGGAACTTTTGGGCTGAACTTAATTTACGAACACCTGCCTCGATCGGGAGAATGGAAACCGTGGAGAATTCTTGGTTCAACGGTGAGGGGCATGGTTCCGGAAGATGTAACGGAACCCAAACTTGCGGTCAGGTCCACAGGCTGACTTGGGGGCTCTTGCGATTCACCGTGTTCTGCAACTGTTTTTGAATGAGAGGCTTTAGGCAGAGTATCCCCAAAAGTACTACAGTTTCCAACACTTTGGTTCCAGAAATCTTGACAGATTGCCGATGGCGATCGGTTGCGTTTTTTGAGGGTAGGGGAGTGGGGAACAACGGTGAGCCATCCTGCGTCTAGGGGCTGTCTTTCTGTCAGGACACTTCAATTCATCCAGCTTTTGGGTAGATCATCCACCTAGGAATCAGGGTTTGGTGGGGGCGGCTTCGCCGCCCCCACCAAACCCATGAATTGCGGATTCGTAGGTCGGTCTTAGGACACCCTCACAACATTGGAGAGAATTAAGACACCGCACAGCGTCAGGCTGCTCTGGACGGGTTAGGCACGACCTAAATCGGCCAGTGGGATTCTCACCGGTGCAGTGAGGGGTTTGGAGATGGTGCTGTAGCGATCGGAGTCAGGGGTCCGAATTTGGGCAATTTGCTGGGGACTGAGTTGAATTTCCTGGAGATGGGTGACGCTGAAGAGGGCAAGGCTCAAATCCGCATCGGTGAAGTCCGCATCCCGGAGGTTAGCCCAACGTAAATCTGCCCCGCGTAAGTCCGCGCCTCGGAAGTTGGCACCGCATAGGGTTGCCTCCCGCAGATCGGCCCAGGAGAGGTCCGCCTCCTGGAGTTGGGTACTGTAAAAGTTGGCACTGATCAGGTTTGATCCGATCAGAATGCTGTGGTTGAGGCTGGCCCGCATGAAGTTTGCCATACAGGCATTGGCCATGCAGAGGTTGGCTCCTTGCATCTGGCAGTTGTAGAGGCTGGCCCCCACTAAGTTGCTCCGCGTGCAAGATGCGGCGGTGAGGTCAGACTCATGCAGGTCCGCCTCCTGAAGTTTGGCCCGGTTAAAATTGGTGCGATGGAGGCAACTGCGACTGAGGTTAGCCTTGTATAGGAGGGTATCCTGGCAGTTTGCATCCTGGAGGTTGGACTCCCGTAACCGCACTTCCTGGAGGTTAGCAAAGCGGAGATTTGCCTTACTTAGGTCGCATTCCCCCAAGTCCGCTCGACTGAGGTTGGCTCCAGAGAGATTCGCCTCTGCGAGGCAGGCCGTGTAGAGATCGGCTTCCCGGAGGTCAGCGTCGCGCAGATCGGCTGCCTGTAACTGGGCAAGGCCTGACTGACTGACAGATCGGCCAGAGTTGTTGACAGTAAAGGATTCAAGGCGTTTGGGGGTAGCAGTCAAAATGCTGGACCCGTGAAATGGGGAAACGCATCAAGTCTTTTTTCTGAGCCTTGGCGGAAGCAAAACAGGGTTCAGGGTCACGGTAA
>JAYKIB010000009.1:0-5904 GCA_035285005.1 Prochlorothrix sp. | reverse complement strand
GCGACAAAAACAGCGGCATCCTCAACGATCCCAACACCTGGAACCCCGAAGACCCCCGCTACATCCTCGACCTCCTCAAGCGCATCGTGCGGGTCAGCCTAGAAACCCTTAAAATTGTCAATGAACTGCCACCCTTACAGGAGTCTTAAACCATGACTTTTACCGAATTGCTCACCGAAGCCAAAAAACTGACCCCTCCTGACCAAATTCGCCTTGCCACTGAACTTTTGCAATGGTTCAATGCTCACTGGCTTCATTCAACTCCTGCCTCTACACCCCCCCTAGCCATTAACCAGACGATCGCTCAACTTCGGCAATTGCAAAAAACGATCGCCCTGCACCCTAATTCTATTCGTGACATGATTGAAGAAGGACGGAGATTTTAATGCTATTTGTCCTAGATTGTTCTGTATCTATTAGTTGAAGCAGCCACAAGATCAGGGGTTCAACTTCTCGAAAATCCTTGAGGGTGAAGCATCCTAAAACCTGGAACCCCAAAAATCTCCGCTACATTTTAGAGCTGCTCAAAGCGATCGTCCGGGTGAGTATGGAAACCCTTAAAATTGTCAATAAACTCCCTGCCTTGGAGGAAAGCCCATGAGCAAAAAGCAAAAACTCCTGAAGCAAGCACTCTCCGGCTCTAAAAATATGAGCTTCAGTGATTTCACTCTACTTGTAGAAGCTTTTGGGTTTACTCTGGAGGACTAATTCATGAAAGACGATCACATCAATATTTTTTACAGCCAAGAAGACGAAGGATATATTGCTGATATTCCTGACTTACATTATTGTTCTGCTTTTGGTGAAACTCCAGCAGAAGCCTTGCAAGAATTAGAGATTGCCAAAGCTTTATGGTTAGAAACAGCCAAAGAACAGGGCAAACCCATCCCTCTGCCGACCTATCGGCCAGCTATTTATCAACTAGTAAGTTAATCACATTGAAATTATGAATACTACCCTACTTCCCAACCTGCAAAACTTAGCTACCATCCTTCCCCTAGAAGGCGCAATCTGTCTGGATCTTCATGACGGAATTCCTCGCTTGCGGGCATCCCAATCTCTGCGCGATCGCATTCAGTTACTGCTTGAAATTCAACGAGAGCGATCGCTGACTCCAGAAGAAGATCAAGAACTCGATCGCTACGAAGAAATTGACGATTATCTAAGCTTTGTAAACAGAACAGTTCGCAACGCCCTTCTTGCTAGTCTAAGTTTAGCTGATTCATAAAGCGCAATCCTCTATCGTCTCTGATCCGCGATGCGGTCCGTCAGCGTGCAAAAGGTTTATGTGAATATTGCCATACGGATGAAACCTGGCAATACGTCGAATTTACAATCGATCACGTTATTCCCTTATCCGCTCAAGGTTCTGATGGTTTAGAAAATCTCGCCTTAGCGTGTTTTGCTTGCAATCGTCGCAAATCCAACCTCTTAGAAACTCCCGATCCAGAATCTGGTCAATTAACACCCCTCTTTAACCCTCGCTGATCCCTATGGGCTGATCATTTTAGTTGGTCAAGCGATCGTTTAAAAATTATTGGTACAACCGCAACAGGTCGAGCAACCGCTACCCTCTTAGATCTCAATCGCCCTAGACTTTTAAAGATTAGAGCAGCCGATCTACAAGTCAATCGTCATCCGCCGATCGATGATCCAGTCTTACCTTCATAACGCGATCGATCGACCATTGAGCTGAAGTTTTCACAATAGCCACGTAGACCTATCGATCGGCTACCCATTTCGATCGGACCTTTTTCCCCGCCGCCGAGACACCCCCGAAGAATCTTTACGACTAAACCCCCGTGCCTCCAAATAACGCCATAGCGTTGTCATACCAACCCTCTCCCCAGTCTGCCCTTCCCACACCTCACAGTATTCTCGCAAAGTCAAACCCGGATTCTCCTTCACCATCTGGTCAAAACCCACTTCTCGCCCCACCAATCGGCTGGCACACCCCCCCCTGGCAGGCTTCGGTTTCAGGGATCCCGTCTCTCTCTCTCGGTTCAACAGCGCTTGCACCGTGCTTTTATTCACATTGAACATTTTGGCAACCTCCCGGATAGAGAACTTGCCTTCCTTATAAGTCTGAACAATTTTCTCCCGCAGGTCTAGGGGCAGGGGGCTCATGGCTAACTTGGGTTAGAGGTCCTATCCATTGTACGCCATAGACGTGGAAAGCATCGCCATGACCAGCGATTCGCCGCCCAACCCCACGCATCGAAACATCCCCGCAACCCTCATCGATTTAACGTCAGCGCATCCCGATCGCCCAGCAACCCCTGGGGCCGCTTCACCATAAACACCATCAACAACAACCCAATCACCAACACCCGCAACGCACCCAACCGACTATCCCCCCACTCCTGCTGCGCCAACTGCGCAAACACCAACCGCGTCACACTGTCATATCCCCAAAAACACACCGACCCCAACACCGGCCCCAACAGGGTCGCCGATCCCCCCAACACCACGATCGTCCAAGCATCAAACGTCAACTGCGGCTTAAAACTATCCGGGAACACCGCCGCCAACTGCCAGCCATAAAACGCCCCCGCCAAGGCCGCGATCGCCCCCCCCAACATCAGCGCCTGCACCTTATACCGAAACACCGACTTCCCCAACGCCGTCGCCAACCGCTCATCCTCCCGAATCCCCTGCAACACCCGGCCCCAGGGGGAAGCCATCAATCGATCGATCGCCCCAAACGCCAGCGTCAAAACCGCCAGCAACAACAGCAACAAACTCGATCGCTCAAACGCCGGCACCCAATTGTAGTAATAGAGCGCGTAGGTCTCCGCCCCATAAATCGCCAGCACCACCCCCCCCAGGCCCAGCCCCAGCACCCCACGCCGCCAAGACATCCCCGCACCCCGTCGCCACCGGCGCCACACCCCCCAACACCACAGCCCCAGGAGCACCGTCACCCCCCCAATCATCGCCCCCCGCGCCCAAATCCCCGGCTCCCAGCCCTGTCCCGGCACCGGAAACCCCTGCAACCCCTGCGTTCCCCCCGTCAGCTGCGCCTCATTCACCGCCACCAGCCGCAGCACCTCCGCCACCCCGATCGTCACCACCGCCAAATAGTCCTCCCGCAGCCGCAGCGTCAGCAAACCCAACAGCCCCCCCAGCGCCGCCGCCAGCCCCATGGCCACCATCGGCGCAATCACCCAGGGCACCCCCTGCAACGTCAGCAGCACCGTCGTATAGGTGCCCACCAACATAAACGCCCCATAACCAAAATTGAGCAGGCCCGCATAGCCCCACTGCACATTCAACCCCAGTCCCAGGAGGCCATAAATGCCGACAAACAAGCCCAGTAGGATAAAATAGCTGATCATTACCTATACATGACGCATAATAAAGAACCGTTCCCAGAGCAGCCCCCGCGCAGCGAAGAGAATCCCCCCACGGGTGCAAGATCAGTCCTCGGTGTGCAAGGAGAAGTCCCGGTGTTGCGGAATGACCACCCAACAGCAATGCTCATAGCTTAGCGGTTCTCGTCCATAGCGGTCAGCCGCCCAGCATCCCCGTCGGTATGGAGTTTGTAAGAATGCCCGACCTCTCTTCCCCGTCATAAACCCGGTCCCAGGACATCCGGCCACCGTTCGCCCCCTCGCAACTCACCCCCTTGTCCTAGCCCAGGCCCCCCCCAACACCGACAACAGCGGAAACACCGTCCCCAATGCCGTCACCCTCTGGCAGGGAGGCACAGGCGTGCTCCTCGCCACCGTCATCGGCGGCACTATTTTTTTCAGATGGCAAATCCAGAAGCTCAAAAAGAAAATTCGCTTCCAGCATTTTAAAAACCAAGAGCTTGAGAAAAAGCTAAAGCTAGCCCTCCGCACCATCACCAAGATGGAAACCAATCCCGACTTGGTTCACTCGCGAGAATTTAACCTAGAGTATCTCCGGATGCGCATGGATGAGCAGGGCTTTAATAGCGCAATTCGCAACCAGATTAAAGCCAAAATCAACACTAAAATCGCCGCATCCCTGCGCACCAACCCCTCCGGTCCCGTGGGAGTTGCCAGCACCAGTGGCCGCCAGATCCTGGAAACAATCGAAGTGGAATATGCCACCGATCCCCGCAGCGACAAAAAGCGCGTCCTCTTCCGGATCCAGGTCCGCCTCGTCAAACTCCCCAGCCAGAAAACCACCGAAATCGTCCGTGAGATTTGTGAATGTATGACCGCCTACCTCAGCCCCGAAGCCGAGGAGGAATTCTGGCAGCCCACCATCCAGGGACACCTGGCCACCCTACAATGGGATCAAAAGGCCAAGCCCACCCCCATGCTCGTACTCGAGCAAACCGCAGAAGGGAAGAACGTGACCCTACGATCGCGCATGGGTCCTAAGAAAAAATATAAATATAAGTCCGAAACCGAATCCCCAGCCCAAGTGTAAACCCAGGGTTTGGCTCAGCACGGGGCTAGGCAACGCCTCTCCCTAGGGCCTGTCATCAATTCACTGTCGAAGCCTTGGGATATCAGCGCGACACGCCCGGCCCAGTCGCATGGGCGAGGAGTTGGATTCCTAATTCTGAGGGCAGTCTAGGGTGAAAGAATGACAGCCCCGATCCGCCCCCCTTCCACTGTCCAGACAAGCGCCCAGCCATGGTCCTCTCCCAGCGGGCACGGGAAATCCAAACCCTCGTGCAGTCCTTCCATCCCCTGATTGCCATTGAAACCGTCGAAGAAGAGCGGGTTCAAGCCCTGCTTCAGGAAGCCACCCAGGACATGAACATGACCCTGTTTGAGTGGAGCGCACCCCAGGGCCTCGCCCGATCGCCGGGGGGTAATGTGCCCTGGACCAACGACTACGCACCACCGGGTACCCTGCAGATTCTGGACGATAAAACGCGGGAGCCGTTGGCTATGCTGCGCTATCTCCAGGACATGAACCTACGGGCGCTGTTTTGGCTCAAGGATCTGGTACCCCACCTGGATGAGCCGGTGATTATTCGGCAGTTTCGGGAAGTGGTCCAGATGTTCGCCCACCATCGATCGGCCCTCGTCCTCACGGGCAATAGCGTCGAGCTACCCCCAGAGATTGCCCCCACCCTCGTTTACTTTGACCTCAAGCTACCGGGCCGTGACGAACTAGAGCGCATTACCCGCAAAACCCTGGGTGTGCTGAAGATGAAGCACCGCATCCAAGTCCAACTCCAGGACGAAGAACAAAGCCAACTCGTCAAAGCCCTGACCGGGATGACCCTACAACAGGCCCAGCAGGTTCTTGGATTTGCAGCCTTTGAAGACGGTCTCCTGGATGCCAGCGATATCCAAAATATCCTCAACCGCAAGGCCCAGGTGATTCGGGAAGAAAGTCTTTTGCAATATTTCCCCAGCACAACCCTAACAGCGGAGCTGGGCGGTTTTGGGGGGCTAAAACGTTGGTTAGATCAAGCACAGGTTGGATTTAGCGCGGCAGCCAAGCACTGGAATCTCCCGGCCCCCAAGGGCATTCTGATCGTGGGCATCCAGGGCTGTGGCAAATCCCTCGCCGCAAAGGCGATCGCCCGTCTCTGGCAGATGCCCCTACTCAAACTGGAAGCTGGTCGTATCTATGACAAATACGTGGGCGAATCCGAGAAAAACTTCCGGCAAGCGGTTACCCTAGCCGAATCCATGGCCCCCTCTATCCTTTGGATCGATGAGCTAGAAAAAGGCTTTAGCCTGCAAAAAGGAGAGGGCGACGGCGGTCTCAGCCAGCGTCTTTTTGGCTTTTTCCTAACCTGGCTCCAGGAAAAGTCCCAGGAAGTTTTTGTCGTCGCCACAGCCAATGACATCTCCCAAATTCCCCCCGAACTATTACGAAAAGGCCGCTTTGACGAAATCTTCTTCGTCGATCTCCCCGATGCAGCAGAACGGGCTAGCATCCTCAAAATCCACCTCAAGCTCCATG
>JAYKIB010000008.1:0-4421 GCA_035285005.1 Prochlorothrix sp. | reverse complement strand
AATACAATCCCCCTCTCCGTCTCCCGTCGTGAAGATCTGGATGCTCTCCGTCTCCTCGCCAAGGATCGCTTTGTTAGCGTACGCTAGCAGCACCATGTTGGAATCATTTAACCCATATGATTAGGGCCTCTGTACCGGACAAAACTTTGGAAACGCCTACCATACAAGGGTTTCAGACGATCAGACTCAAATGCCTACCCTGTAAGGGTTTAGGGCCATTCTGATCACTTTTTTGTCCGGTACTGAGGATTAGGGCACCTCGATTAATACAGATTCTCACCGCAGTACCCACCGCAGAATCAGGGTTGGGTCGCGCGGCTTCGCCGCGCGACCCAATTAATCGAGGTGCCCATTAGTCGGTTTATTGTCAGCCTTCGTCATCGCTTGCCTCAAAAAATTCGCCACAAGTTATCTACTTAGGGATCCCTTTTACCGCATCCCGAAGAACAAGCACCGAGTCTAGACTTTGCCTTAAGTTACCTAAAGAAGTGGGGCTACGAGCCAAAGTTCGTCATTGATGCCGGTGCCTATCGAAGTCCTCAAATATATCGATGAAGCTGGCTTCCAACTCCTCGATTTTTGTTCTCAGCGTCGTCTGAAAAATGATGCCCTATGGCAAACAGACTTACTGTTTATAAACAAAATGTCAGATTTCCTTCCTTCCCCTGAACTGAACCAAAGGGCACCTCGAACAATCAAAGTTCTTACCCAGTGAACCACGTAAGAATCAGTGTTGTGGCGTGCGGCTTCGCCGCACGCCACAATTAATCGAGGTGCCCCAAAGTAACTGGGTTTAAGCCGAATCCTACCGGGCACCTCGATTAATTCAAATTTTCACCGGAGCGCCTACAGCAGAATCAGGGTTATAGCACACGGCTTCGCCGCGCAACCCAATTAATCGAGGTGCCCGTAAGAATCAGGGGTGTGACGTGCGGCTTCGCCGCACGTCACAATTAATCGAGGTACCCGGCTGCTAATCCCCAAAAGTCCTGTTATGACTAGACTTTAAGCCTCTCCAGAGTTATCTACCCCACCACGCGTTCCCCCTTGGCCGATCTACACCCAAACTGACCCGTGCCAACCCCCTCCGCCAACCCCTCTGCTCCCGAATCCCTACCTGATATCTTTCAGGCTGCCCAGCGTTGGAAGCACTCGGATTCCTCCCCCCTGACCTCCCAATCGTCACACCAACGATCATCATCCCCCCACGCCTACCACTCAACGCCTTGGGATGGGCTTCATGAAAGTTCTGCGCAAACTACCTTTGTGGTCTACGAAGGGGCAGCAGCCCTGATGCCCTTGCGGGGACGGGATCGGGAGGCTCTCCAGGAGCTATTTGTGCGGGCAGATATGACGCAGGTGCTCCAGGATCTAGAGACCACTTTAGAGCAGTTTCAGGAACCTCAGGATTGGGAAGATGTGAGCCAGTGGTAGTGGGGACAGTGGTTAAAATGTCGGATCTGCCACAGGGTGGTGTTGTGGAGCATGTGGGCAGCAGGGTCCGAAACCGGGTGTGGGGCAGAATGGGCAGCAGAGTGCGCAGTACAGTTTGGAGCAGCTTTAGGGGCAGCAGGGGAGCCAGGGGCCAAGTCAGAGGACAAGTCAGGGGGCGCAACCGGATGGCCACCCGGGTCAGGCAATGGCGGCGGGGTGGGCCGAGCCAACGGGGTAGACCGAGCTGACTGGGACGATCGCCATCGATCGCCATCCCAGAGCAATTCAAAATAGGCGGTGGGGTGAGCCTGGAAGCCCCAGGTTCGATCGCTCCCCAGGATCGCCGCAACGAGATAGGGCAAAATTCCACCATGGGTTAGCGCCCAAATTTGAGACCCCGGAGGCAGCCCATGGAGAGTCTCTGCCCAGGAAACAGACCGATCGCGGCATTGGCGTGGCGTTTCAGCTTCAGGAATCGGCACCCAGTCCGCAGACTGGAGCAGACGCTGACACAGCTCGGGGTAGTGGGCTTGGGCTTGGGACCAAGTTAGACCGCAGAAAATGCCGTTATCGATTTCCTGGAGTCGATCGTCCCTTGCCACCGCCCTGGAGGATAGGGCAAGGTCTAGCCTAGGCCCCTGGACCGTAACCCCCGGTACTGCAAATCCCTGTACCCCAGGCTCCTGGACCGCAGGCTCCTGTATCGCAGGCTCATCTTCTTGGGACGTCATCGGAAAAGCTTCGTGCCCCTGGCGGACGATCGTAGGCCAGGAGTCGCCCTGCTGGGTTGCGTCATAGGACCAGCACAGTGCGGCTAGGGTCTGCTGGGTGCGGTGGGCTGGACTGGTGTAGAGATGGGTCGGGGGGGGAGTTTGACTGCGGGCAAGATGGTGACCGAGGGCTAGAGCTTGGTGCCAGCCCTGGGGGGTGAGGCGATCGTACTTCCCTTGAGCTCCGGCCTGGGATCCCAGTCGGGAACCACCCGGCCCTTGCATAATTCCCCAACGGTTACCGATCGACTCACCGTGGCGAATCAGAAGCAGACGGGTAAAACCGTGCATAGCAGCACTATTCAATAGGGTTTTAAAACTCCCCAGGCAGGATTCGAACCTGCGACCAATCGGTTAACAGCCGACCGCTCTACCACTGAGCTACTGAGGATTGCAGCCTTAGTAATATAACCGTAGCCCTAGTCCCTGTCAACACTTTCCACAGAATTTTCCACAGAATTTTTTAGGGGGCCTGGGCGAGAGCCGGGGGTCTCCTAGGGGACAAACCCCTGGCCCTAACGCCCCTCCTGGAGCAACGACTGGCGCAAATCAGCCAGTTTCGTTCGGGTACTCGCATCGATCGAGTTGGATAAAAACCGCTTGCGTGACGGTTGCTTCGGTTGGTGGTGCTGGCGGGCCGCTGCTTGGGCCAAGCCCGTATCCTGGGCCAGACGCAGGGCCGACATCCACTCGGCACCGTACCCCACAGCCGTCAGCCACTGGGCTCGATCGGACGTGGCCACAATCAAGCGCTTGTGGAAGCGTCGCAGATCCTCCCGAAAGAAGAGGGCGCAACTGCGCTCGATATAGCTATCCGCCGTTTGGCCATATTCCGTGTAGGACACCTGAAGATGGGTGGTCACCCGCTCTTGGCTGCCCCAGGTATTTTGGTAGTGGGAATCAAAAACAATTTCAGTCTCGTGGCCATGGAAGGCGCTGTAGTTGGCCAAAGCCTCAATGAGGTGGCGGCGGGACTCCTCCAGCCCTTGACGATCGCGGACTTTCTGGAGCTGGGGACATATTCCAATGATGTTATAGCCGTCCACCAGGAGGACAGCGGGCTTTACAGCAGACATGGCATAGGGGGCAACCTGGTGCAGAAATGGTTAAATCAAAGTCAACAAATCCTAAGGGGCACCTCGATTAACCCGAATTTTTGGGAGACAGCCCACGCAAGCATCGGGGTTTGGGTTGGGCGGCTTCGCCGCCCAACCCAATTAATCGAGGTGCCCTAAGGTCACTCCGATTAATTGTGGCGTGCAGCTTTGCCGCACGCCACAATCTCTACTCCTGTGTGGTTCACTTCCTCAAAGTTTAAATGAATCGAGGTGCCCTTAAATTGCTTTCATTTTACTGTAATGGCCCCGTTCCAAAATAGCCAAGTCCCGATCGCGGCAATCTCATAATCTCACCATCAACCGGCGGGCACCTCAATTAATTGGGTTGGGCGGCTTCGCCGCCCAACCCAATTAATTGAGGTACTCTGACACCGCCGCAGGTTAGATGACTTTTATTTCTGAAGTTCTTCCAGTTCTTGACGCAAACTGGCCACTTGCTGGCGGAGTTGAGCCACCACTTCCTCATCACTCGTACTCGGAGCTGTGGCCGTAGCCGTGCTCGTCGGGGCACCTGCCGCACGGGTCCCAGTCTGAGAAGCCGTCCCCTCGTCGGTCTCATCTTCCGTATCAATCTCGATCGGGCGGGGTTCCCGCTTTGGTTCCGCACTCCCCCCCGTTTTCGTCTGGAGATCGGCCAGCTCAGCTTCAACGGTTTTCTGGGCCTGGGTGATGATATCTTCCACCATGCGGCGGGCTTCTTCGGTGGTCATCTCACCCTGTTTCAGGAGGTCTTCCATCAGGGCGCTCACCTCTTCCCTCGTCATTTCACCTTGACGGATCAAGTCTTCGGCCAAGTCTTTCGTTTTACTGCGGAGTTCAGCCACGGTGTCCGCTGCTTTGGAGCCGGTGTAGGATGCAATTCCCACTCCCAGATACAGGGCCTTTTTCATCACATCATTGAAAGTTGCCATGCTTATTAATCTCCGAAATTCAGAATAATCGCTTGCTGGGCTTCGTGAAGAGAGTTGCAACTGCAAGTCGCCCCGCAAACGGGTAACGCATTTGCCCTAGAACTGACCCAATTCGAGGCAATTTCCATGCAAAGCGTTCTGTTTGCACTGTAGCGGATTTTCGTTAAACGTCTATGGCGGTTAACCGA
>JAYKIB010000007.1:0-7143 GCA_035285005.1 Prochlorothrix sp. | reverse complement strand
TATAACCGAGTCTGGGCTTTCATGTTGATGGTTTATTTTTTGATTCTTCTTCTCCATCAACCCAGACTTTTCCTCTTTTGAAAACCCTGCTATGACTGCTTCTCAGCACTTCTGTCAGTCAGTCAGGGTCACGGATCCAAGGGGAGTACGGAGAAACTTTAAGGGGGAGAAAAATGGGGGCGGCAATTGGGGAGGTCAGAACCCGGGGGACATCATGAACTTCTGGGTGAAACGGGCCAGGGGGTTTATGAGGCATTATGCTGGACAAGACGCTGGATAACATTGCAAAGACACCTGCATGGGTTTCTGGAAAAACTTATTTCTTGGATCAAATGGTTCTGCTGCATCGGCAGCAGTGGCGGCAGGTCGCCCTCTGGACTTGCCGGATAGTGGGCGGGTGGAGGTGCTGACGGTCGATCGCGCCAACGATTCCCGTATTTTCTTCAGCACCGATCGCAATCTAGATCTGTACGAGTTAGAAGAACTCTGTAGCTCAGTGGGTTGGTCCCGTCGGCCCCTGCGTAAGGTTCGGAAAGCCTTGCAGAACAGCTTTTTGGTTGTTTCCATGTGGGAACAGCGGGGTAAGCGCCGCCGCTTGATTGGATTTTCCCGTGCCACATCAGATCATGCATTTAACGCAACGATTTGGGATGTGGTGGTTCGTCCCTCGGCCCAGGGCAAAGGGTTGGGGAAGGCCCTGATGAAGCACACCATTAAGAAGCTACGGAGCGCTGACATTAGCAATATCACCTTGTTTGCCGATCCCCATGTGGTGGATTTTTACCGCAATCTTGGCTTTAACCCAGACCCGGAGGGGATTAAGGGGATGTTCTGGTATCCAGATTAGGGAGATGGGTGATGGGCTGGATTCTGCTCGCTTGCTAAACCTGCTCTACCGAGTCTGCTGCTCCTGTTGTGAGGGAGGATGCCCTGCTGTGAGGGAGGGTGAGGCGGTGAAATCTGCTCGGTCTTGAGTCGCTCTGCCCTGAATTGTAGCGAGGGATGACGATTCTCCAAGGACTCCCAAGGTTCCCTAAAGATTTGGTAATAAGGGCTCAGGTTCTGGGTCCGTCCGGGGGGACTGTATCCATGGGTACTTGCCATGGGCACTGCGATTTAATAGTCCCAATTCTGATGCCTTGAATTTTGTGAGGTGCCTAACCAAAACTTGGATTAATCGAGGTGCCCACGCTATAATAAACGGGCTTTGGCGAGTGACCCCTGGAGTTTGTTGGCTCCGGTGGGGTAATCTTAGCCCTGTCTCGGGATGTAGCGCAGCTTGGTAGCGCGCCTGCTTTGGGAGCAGGATGCCGCAGGTTCAAATCCTGTCATCCCGACTGTTAGAGATAGTTTAAAGAGTGTTGTGGTCCTCGCCAGCTTGCTAAGGGCAAGGGTGGGGAGAGTGTCCCCCGTGCAGTGGGGGGATGTGGTGCGATGCGTCACGGTATGCCCAGATTGCAGGGGGGCTACTGTTCTCTGGGTTTGTTGCCCTAACACTAAAAATTGTGGCGATCGACCCCTTGAGGCTAGTCATTCTGGGAAACAGCGCCTATGGTGGCCAGTATGGCAGCTGCCCCATTGGGAACGAGAGGTTGGGAGCGAGAGGTTGGAAGCACGGCCCTTCTGAGGCGTGAATCCTGGGTATAGCTGGGGATTCCTGGTCTCAGTCAGGATGTCCAACCAGCGGCTCCGGTGCTCTAGGGGTTGGCTGTCGCCGTTGCTGTTGCCAGGAGACCACAAACCATGGAACTGATCATGGGTTTATGCCTCGGCGTAAGTTTGAGTGCGGCCTGTGGATTTCGGATTTTTATTCCCCCGCTGATGATGTCGATCGCCGATCGAGCGGGCTATCTCACCCTGCCGGAGGATAGTTTGTTTGCCTCGGATCGGGCCTTGATTATTTTGGCTCTGGCCGCCTTGGTGGAAGTGGGGGCCTATTACATCCCCTGGATGGACAATGCTTTGGACGCGATCGAGGGGCCTGTGGCAGTGGTGGCTGGAATTTTGGTGACGGAAACGTTCTTGATGGATGTGGCTCCGGAACTGCGTTGGGTGTTGGCCGCAATTTTGGGCGGGACAGCGGCGGGGGCAACGGAAACCTTGACGGTGATGACGCGCTTGGCTTCGACGGCGACGACGGGTGGGCTGGGGAATCCGGTGGTTTCGACGGCGGAACTGGGGAGTTCCGTGGTGCTATCAATGACTGCGATCGCCGTGCCTGCGTTGGCGCTTGTCATTGTGCTGGGGCTGAGTTTGTGGGTGGTGCGTAAGGTGGTACGACGGCTCCAAAGGCGACGACGGCGGCACCAGCAAGAGTCCCAGTTGTGAGTTGGGCATGTGAGTTGGGCACCGCGATTAATGGGTTTGGGCGGCTTCGCCGCCCAAACCAACCTTGATGCTGCCGTGGGTACTGCGGTAAAAATTTGGATTAATCGAGGTGCCCAGTTGTAGCTGTGAGTTGTGGCTGTGAGTTGTGGCTGTGAGGCTTGATTGCAGCGGGGGATGGGCGGGACAGTGGGTTGTGATGGGTTGGAAGAGGAGATCCCCTGCGCAGTAGGGAATCTCTGGTTTTGTGATGCCCCGAGGGGCTAGTTTTGCCCGAGGGACTGGTGTATTGCCCGAGCTAATCTAGGACAGTCGATCGAGGAGGAATTTGAAGAAGCCCAGCTTACCGGCATAGGGGGCATAGCGAAATTTGGGATCGAGGCCGAAGAAGCGGCGCACAACGCTCTTGCGGTGGGAAAAAGTCTCAAAGGTTGCTTTGCCGTGGTAGGCTCCCATCCCGCTTGCACCAACGCCACCAAAGGGCAATGAAATGGTTGCCACCTGCATCAAGGTGTCGTTCAGGCAGACGCCGCCGGAACTGGTTTGGCTCAGGACTTGATCCTGCTGCTGGCGATCGCGACCAAAAAAGTAGAGGGCGAGGGGCTTTGGTCGGGCATTGATCTGGGTAATGGCTTCCCCTAGGGTTTCGTAGGTCAAAATGGGCAGAATAGGGCCAAAGATCTCATCCTGCATCACCCTATCGTCCCAGGTCACCTCCGCTAAAACCGTGGGGGCAATATAGCGATCGGCTGCATCGGTTTGGCCCCCCGCTACGGTCTGGCCACAGTCGAGGAGACGGGCAAGGCGCTGGAAGTGGGTCTCGCTGACAATGCGGCTATAGTCGGGACTCGTTTGGGGATTGTCCCCGTAAAATTCCGTCAGGGTTGCCTTAATTTGGGCCTTGAGGGGTTCGGCAATGCTCTGGTTCACCAGCAAGTAATCGGGGGCAATGCAGGTTTGACCCGCATTGAAAAATTTGCCCCAGATAATGCGGCGGGCTGCGGTCTCCAGATCCACATCTTTCTCGACGATGCAGGGGCTTTTTCCGCCTAATTCTAGGGTGACGGGTGTGAGGTGCTGGGCAGCGGCGGCCATGACCACTTTGCCGATCGCCGTGCCACCCGTAAAGAAGAGATGATCGAAGGGATGCTCCAGGAGGGTTTGGCTGGTTTCCACGCCCCCCTCGATTACCGTGACCCAACCCGCATCAAAGGTGTTGTCCACGAGCTCCGCCAGGACCGCTGAGGCGTGGGGGGTGACCTCTGAGGGCTTGAGGATCGCGCAGTTACCGGCTGCGATCGCCCCAACAAGGGGCTGCAACATCAGGCTGATGGGATAGTTCCAGGGGCCGATAATCAGGACTACGCCCAGGGGTTCGGCTTGGGTCCAGGCTTGGGCCGGAAACTGGAGCAGGGTGGTGGCGGCGGGGTGGGGTTTGGCCCAGCGCTTGAGGTGTTGGAGGGCGTAGGTAATTTCCCCTTGAATGGCGGAGAGTTCGCCCGCATAGGCTTCCATGTGGCATTTGCCCAGATCCTGGGCCACGGCCTGGAGGATAGGGTCGGCGTAGCGATCGATCGCAGCTTGGAGCTTGAGGAGTTGCTGACGACGGGTATCGAGGGATCGGGTTTGTCCGGTGGCAAAGAACTGACGCTGTTGGGCGATTCGATCGGCGATCGCCTTGGGTGTGGGGGCAGGTGCGGGGGAAGTTGGTGGGACAGTCACAACCATGGTTCAAGCGGGGGGATTAAAGGAGTACCTCAATTTTAGGGGCACCTCGAAAAATCCAAATTTTTGCCCCGTGACCCACGTAGGAATCAGGGTTGGGTTGGGCGGCGAAGCCGCCCAACCGAATTAATCGAGGTGCCCTTAGGGTGATGAGCCTATTGTGACGAGCCGATCGCGGTTTTTGCAATTAGCCCCCCTCGGGGGTCGGAGCATTGGGAATCATGGACAGTTCCGATGGCAGGGGCAGGGTTGGCAGGGCAATCCGGGAGGCACGGTAGGTGTCGGGATCCTGGCCCCAGGCTTCGGCGGCGGATCGTTCAAAGGCTGGATTGTAGAGTCGCCGCTGCCAATATTCCACATCCACCCACTGGTTGAACTTGCGACCCACTTCCGGAAACCGTCCGACCCGCTCAAACCCCAACTTTTGGTGCAAAACAATGCTAGAAGGGTTGGGCAGGGCAATACAGGCGACCACCGCATGGATTTGGCGCTGCTGTAGCCGATCGAGCAGTGCTTGGTAGAGTTTACGGCCAATCCCCCGTCCCCGTGCTTCCTGGGCCGTATAAATTGAGCTTTCGAGGGTGAAGCGGTAGGCCGATCGGGTTTGCCAGGGACGCGCATAGGCATAGCCTAGAATTTCATCCCCGTCTTCCCACACCAACCAGGGAAGTTGCTGGGCCAGAATCGCTTGGATGCGTTCCTCCATGTCCTGGGGCAGGACGGGATATTCCTCGAAGGTGATCGTGGTTTGGAGGATGTAGGGGTTATAAATGCGGCACAGGGCTCTGGCATCCCGGGGGGTTACGTCTCGAATCATGGAGGCGGAGAGGAGGGGGTAAAGGGTTAGGGGGACGGGACTGGGGCGGGAGGGGGAACCCAGTCTTGTACGAAGTCCTGTAATTGCTGCTGTGCTTGCGCCAGAAGCGTATCGCGCAGCCGATCGGCAAAGGTGTCTTGGTCCAGGTCCGCCAGATCGATCTCGCGAAAGACTAGGGTTTGTTCCGCGCCGATCGCTCCCAAGACATTGAGTCTAACGATGAGGGTGACCTCGGACAGTATCAAATGATCAATTTGAAAGGCTTTTTGGGCGCTTGGGTTCTGGGGGCTGGAGGCCGATCGACGGGTGCTCCAAGCTTCGAGGCGATCGATCAATTCGGCCAGGTTATTACGGTGCAGGCGCTGTTCAATGCGGAGGGTGAGGCCGTGGAGGTGGAGGGTGGATAGGGTGAGGGGGGACTGCCAGAGACTGGGGATCTGGAGGTGAAGGCTGAGTTGATCGAGGGTGAGGAGGGGCTGGGGGGAGAAGTTGGGAGGATTACTGAGGATGAGGTCGGTGAGGGTGGCGCGGCTTTGGAGGGGCTGGAGCTGGAGGTCGCCCAGTTGAACGGTGAGGTCGGTGGTGGTGCTGAGGGTTTGGGTGAGGGCGTATTCGGCTGTGTGATCGAGCCAGGTGTTGAGGAGGGCTGCGAGAAGGATGAACCCTGCGGCGATCGATCCCAGGCGCAGGGGTCGGGAGCGAAGTGCTTTGAGTCCGATCGAGCGGGTCTGCAGTGGAGCATTGAGGCGCCGGAACCAGGATTTGCGGTGAGTGGGTCGATCGGGGTCGATTTTCACGGTAATACAACGGCTAGTCAACAGCAGCGCTGAAAATCATTGTGCTTTAGGTCGTCGTGTTTTAATCATATAGCAGCCGTCCTAGGGCTGAGGACCAGCTAGGGGCGGAATGCTCCTGCGGTGTGGGGCTGCCCGGTTTCCACCGGTCTCCACCAGCCTCACTCGGTTTCAACGCAGCTTTTGTAACGTTCGTATTCTGCCTCCATGACCAGTTCCCCCCCCACTCTGCCCGATCGATCTGCCCCGGCTCCCCCGAACTCTGAAACGTCTGATTCCGCTAAGGCCGATCATGCCGATCGTCCCGGCTCTAATCCTTCCGGTAGTTCCCAACCCGATCGCAAAAGCCCTGACTCTCCCGGTAGTTCCCAACCCGATCGCAAAAGCCCTGATCGCCCAGGCACCGATCGACCGCAACCCGATCGCAAAAAACTCTGGATGGCGGCGATTAAACCCCCCATGTATAGCGTCGCCATTATGCCGATTTGGTGGGGTACGGCCCTTGCCTATGGTCACCAGGAACAGATTCGAGGCGGGATTTTTGCCCTCTTTTTAGGGGCGGCGATTTTGATTTTGGCCTGGGAAAACATCAGCAATGATGTTTTCGACTCCGAAACCGGCATTGATATCAACAAGGCCCATTCCTTGGTCAACCTGACCCAGCGGAAACAGTTGGTGTTTTGGATTGGTAACCTCTGCCTTGCCACGGGCATTACGGGAATTGGGACGATCGCCTGGATTCAGCAGGATTGGACCGTTTTAGGGTTAGTGCTGGCCTGTTGTGTACTGGGCTATCTCTACCAGGGGCCTCCCTTCCGGCTGGGGTACCAGGGCCTCGGGGAAATCCTCTGCTTTTTTGCCTTTGGTCCCCTTGCGGTGAGCGCGGCCTACTACAGCCAAACCCAGGACTGGTCCGGGGATGCACAAATTGCGTCGATCGTCCTGGGCCTCACCACCAGCTTAATTTTGCTCTGTTCCCACTTCCATCAAGTGGAGGATGATTTGGCAGCGGGGAAACGATCGCCGATCGTCCGTCTCGGCACGGCCTTGGGGGCCAAGGTGGTTGCCGCCGCCTGTGTTGCAATCTATGTCCTGATCCTGGGGTTGACCCTCACGGGCTACACTCCCCTGCTAACGCTCCTTAGCCTTGCGGGAGTCCCCGCTGCTTGGAAACTGAGCCGCCTGCTACTGCAGCACCATGCTGAACCGAAAATCATTCAGAACAGTAAGTTTATTGCGGTTAATCTCCATTTCTGGAGTGGTCTGGGCTTTGGCCTTGGCCTTTTTCTGAGTTAAAGCAAGGCTGACTCGATCGGTCTGCATGGGGTGGGCGGCTTTGCCGCCCACCCACGCCACTTGGGAGCATCCCACTTTCGAGAAAATAGTCAGATAGCCAGGAGGCCATTGAGGTAGGCACAGCGCAAACGGAGCATCGGGTTGACCGAAGCGGTATTCCAGCGGGCCCCCGAAATCTGGAGACGC
>JAYKIB010000006.1:0-7347 GCA_035285005.1 Prochlorothrix sp. | reverse complement strand
TGGGTTGCTGGCTGGGTTGCTGTTGGGATTTTGGGTTGGGTTGCTGGCTGGGTTGCTGCTGGGATCTTGGGTTGGGTTGCTGGCTGAATTGCTGCTGGGATTTTGGGTTGGATTGCTGCTGGGATTTTGGGTTGGGTTGCTGGCTGGGTTGCTGTTGGAATTTTGGGTTGGGCTGGGTGTTGGATGTTTGGCCCGATCGATCGGTTAAACCCAGTTCCAGTGACCCCGGCTCTGATGACTCCAGCTCCAATGACTCCAGATCTAGTAAACCCAACTGTTGGCTCCCGGTCGTGGCTTGCCCCTGGACCCCCACCTGGGGGCACAAATCCCGAAGATCGCAGGCGTGACAACGGGGAGTCTTGGCCTGACAGACGGCTCGACCGTGGAGAATAATCGCGTTTCCCCACTGAATCCAGCTTTCCTGGGGGATTTGGGCCATGAGATCGGTTTCGATCGCATCTGCTTGGGTTTTCGCGGTGAGGCCCAAGCGTCGGTTCACTCGAATCCCGTGGGTGTCGATAATGATGCCCGACGGCTGATTAAAGGCACAATTCAAGACCACATTGGCGGTTTTGCGCCCCACTCCCGGCAACTGCACCAGATCCGCCATCCGAGGCGGCACCTTGCCCCCAAACCGGTCCACCAGGGCCTGACAGACGGCCTGGACTGTGGCCGCTTTCCGCCGATAGTAGCCGGTGGGTTGGAGCAGGGTTTCTAGGGCCGATCGATCGGCGGCTGCGAGGGCGGCGATGCTGGGATAGGCGTGGAACAGGGCCGGGGTGACCTGGTTGACGCGCTCATCCGTGGTCTGGGCCGCCAGAATTGCCCCAATCAGCAACTGTTCGGGGCTGGTCCAGTTGAGGGCGTAGGTGGCGTTGGGGTAGGCGCGGCTGAGGCGATCGAGGAGGAGGGCGATGGACACGGGGGCGATGGATAGGAGCGCTAGAAACGGGAGCGATCGGGGGCTGTGGGGTGCAAATCAGGGCGAATACTTGGCTAAGGCTTCCAGGAGTAGCTCATAGAAGCCCACGGAGTCCACACTCAGGGCCACATTGGCGTTGGGCGGCTGATCCATCAAGCCTTGGAAATCCACCACACTCCGCCCTAAATTCAAGTCACTGGCCGTCTCGATCGCCACAAAACCGGGCTTGGTTTCAAATAGATCCGGCTGGAGCAGATAGGCAATGACGCAGGGGTCATGGAGCGGTGGTCCCACCAAGCCCAGGGTTTCTTGATCGCTGGCGCCGTAATTGCCAATCATGGCCGCCACTACCGTGCTGGCCCGGTTGTTCAGGGCCTGAATCCGCTCGATGCGGGGGGGCGTGGCAATGACCTGGTGGGTCACATCCAACCCAATCAAGGTGAGGGGAACGCCGCTGGTCATCACCACCTGGGCTCCGTGGGGGTCTGCGTAGAAATTGAACTCCGCCGATGGGGTCACGTTGCCCGCCCGCATCGCGCCGCCCATGATCACAATCTCCTGGATTTTGGTGGTAATGTCGGGGGCTTGGACCAGGGCAACGGCCACGTTGGTCAGCGGTCCCAGGGTGGCGAGGGTGACGGGTTCTGGGGCTTGGCGTAGGGTTTCGATCAGGGCCGTGACCCCATGGCTAGGCTGGAGGGGCAACTGGGGGGCCGGGAGGGTGACTCCGCCGAGGCCGTTGTCGCCATGGACATGGCTGGCCCAAATGGCCGATCGCAGCAGGGGACGGGGACAGCCGGCGTAGACCTTGAGGTCCGATCGCTGGGCCAGATCCACGAGGGCGCGGGCATTGGTTTGGGTTATGTCCACCGGTAGGTTCCCGGCAACGGTGGTGATGGCTTGAATCTGGAGCGACTCGATCGCCATGGCCATCAAGAGGGCAACAGCGTCATCAATGCCGGGGTCGCAGTCGATAATGATGGGCTTGGGTTGGCTCATGGTGTGGGGGCGAGGGGCGCTGAACAGCTGAATAGCAGTGTTGCGGTGTCCTAAAAAATCATGTCGAGATCCAGTTGGGTGACCTCTAGGCCGTAGAGGTAGCCCTGGGTTCCGGCCCAGGTGGCGATCGTCAGTTGGGTGTCCTCAATGCGAGTCAGGGCTGTGACGGTGGCGGGGGTGGCCTCCTCCAGGGCGGGGAGTTGAAAGTGGCCCACCTGGTTATACTCCTGGTCCAACATTACGATCTCGCCTTGGCGACTGGCAATACAGTAGCCCCAGCTGAGGGCGACGAAGAAGTCTGGTGTAATCGCCAGGGGAATACGCCGCATGCGGTAGGGTTTGAGGTCTAGGAGGAGCAAACTCCGATCGCAGCGGGATTCTCGGGCCAGTAAGCGGTAGGGCTTGGGGGTCAGCACACATCGATCGATCTCAACCCGCAGGTCCAGCTGCCCAAAGCGTTGCCCCCGGCGGTTAAAGAACTCCAGACCACTGCCGCCGTTATGTCGCCCGATCGCCAGTCCATGGGCCTTGTCCATAATCAGCACTTGACTGATCTCCGGCACTTGGAGGGCGATTTGCCGTTGGGAGAGGTCTGCTAGGGGGCCGGAAGCGGCTGGCTCCACCGGGACGGCAACCTGGCCAGTTTCTAGCCGAAATGGGGATTCGCCGCCGGAGGACTCGGGACTGGCCACGGCAAACCAGCGGCCATCGGGGGACACCGCCATCCGGGTTGTGGTTGCTGCACTCTGGTAGGTGCCCCAGCAGTGGGGCTGGGCCGAAGCCGCCGGCGCAGAGCCACCAGTCTGGGCTGGGGGCTGGCGCAACCGCCACAGCTCTAGCCGCGACTGCAACACCACAAAGCACCCCAGGGGCGTACTGACGAGATCCTGGACTTCTTCCCCTAATTTATGGCGGAAGAGGGGGGGATATTCGCTGTCGAGGCGACCACCGGTATGGACGGTGCAGTTCAGTCGTCGGCCTCCCCCCTTGTAGAGCAGGGCGATGGTTGGGCTGGGATCGGGGCTGGCTGGGGAAGTCTCGCCGAGGTCGATCGCCGCAGGGGAGTCCGGGGGATGATCGGGTTCGATGGGGGGGGAGTCCGGTGTGGCGGGGAGGGGGTCGATCGTGATCGCGAGGTGGTAGACCGGTGTGGGGATCGATCGTTGCCATGCGGGTTGCCAGGGGGATGGCCCGGGCGGGTCTTGGGGTGGTGTGAACCAGGATATGGGGGCCTCCTCCACCGTCAGGTCGAGGGACTGGGCCGCTGCCTCCAGGGCAAGGCGCATATCGTGGGCGGTTTGGAAACGGCGGGCCGGGAGTTTTTGGAGGGACTGGTCCAAGACGGCCTGGAGGGGTTCGGGGACGGTGTCGGGAATGGTGGGCGATCGGTTGAGGTGGGCCGTCATCAGTTCCATGGGCGTACCGGAAAAGGGCCGCGATCCCACCAGCAGCTCATACAGCATCACCCCCACCGCATAGAGATCGGCATTGGCGTGGTACTGCCCATAGAACCGTTCCGGGGCCATGTAGGCGGGGGACCCGGTGCTACCGCTGCCCATGCGGCTTTCCTGCTTCATCCGGGCGATGCCAAAGTCCGTGATCTGACAAATCCAACCCGTGGCACCGAGGCGCAGGAGCACGTTTTCCGGCTTGATGTCGCAGTGGATCACGCCGCGATCGTGGGCATGTTCTAGCCCGAGTAAAATTTCGCGGGTCAGCTTTAGGCCCTGGGTGATGTTCAGGGGGGTTTCCCCTTCCATGAGGGTACGTAGGGTGCCCCCTTCGCAGTAGTCCATGACCAGGTAGCGACCGGTGGCGGTGTGTTCCAGGGCTTGGCACCCGGCGATGTTGGGATGGCGCAGGCTGAGGAGAAAGCGTAATTCCCGCAGGAACTGATTGGTGGGAAAGCGGCGGTGATCTAAGGCTTTGAGGGCGAAGAGGCGACCGGTTTTGCGGTGGGCGGCACAATACACCTTACCGAATTGTCCCTGGCCCACTAAACCCAGGACACGGTATTTAGATCTGAGAATCCGGCGACCAGGTAATTTAGAAGTCACGGTAAAGGTTTGGCGTGAAGTGGAATAAAAGCGAAGGGGATGTTTGAAAACTTCGGCTCGGTGCTGTAGATCTTTGCGGAATCCCCCTCGGGTCCCCCGTTTACAAAGGGGGAAGAAGAGGCTATCCCCCCCTTGTAAAGGGGGGTAGGGGGGATTTTCTTAGGTTTCCAAACATCCTCTAAGGCACCTCGATCAATCCAAATTTTTGGGGGACAGCGCACGCAAGAATCAGGGGTTGGGTTGGACGGCTTCGCCGTCCAACCCCATTAATCGAGGTGCCCTCTAGGGTCTGGGGCGGAGAAGAGGGGAGGTTGGGCGGGGTGGAGTACGGGAGGATGGGATTGGGGGTCCTGGATTTGTTCCTTCAAGTCCTGCTGCCTGAAATCCGTGTGGTCCCTTGAAAGTTGAAGAATTGTCTCTCGTGTTCCGGTGTGCTCCCCAGACCATAATAGACGTGAGTTCGACAGATGTCGTGAGGTGCGTAGCTGGCAATGTAGGATGTAGTTTTTCGAGGTTTCTCGATGTTTTTTTTCCTGTCTAAGTTCTTGCCCCTGTTCTGCTATCCCCTGGGGCTGACCTGTGGCTTGATGGTGGGGGCGATCGTGGTTTTGAAGCGGTGGCCTCGGGGGGCGCGGGGGGTGTTGGGGCTGGCGGTGCTGGTGTTGTGGGGGAGCAGTACGCCCTGGGCGGCCCAGGGAGTGGTGGGCAGTTTGGAGCGGCCCTACTGGGCCTATGCGGCGGTGGAGCAGCTACCCTCGGCGGAGGCGATCGTGATTTTGGGGGGGGCGACGGCCCAGGCCCAGTCGCCACGGGTCTATCCCGAGGTGTTGGAGGCGGGCGATCGGTTGTTCCAGGGGGCGCGGCTCTATGGGGCGGGGAAAGCGCCCTGGGTGGTGTTGAGTGGGGGCCGGGTGCAGTGGCCGGTGTCGGATCCGGTGCGGGAGGCGGGAAGCCCCCTGGGGCCGGTGCCGTCGATCGATGCGGAGGCGGTGGATATGGCGACGTTGTTGCGGGGGATGGGGGTGCCCGATCGGGTGATGTTGCTAGAGCTGCGTTCTCTGAACACCTACCAAAATGCGCTCTATACGGCTCAGTTGCTGCGGGAGCGTGGGATTAGGGAGATTTTGTTGGTGACCTCTGCGTTCCACATGGCTCGCGCCCAGGCGACGTTTCAGGGGCAGGGGTTGACGGTGATTCCGGCCCCGACGGATTTTCGGGTGCAAGAGGGGGAGTCGGGGCGATTGACGTGGCAGCAGTGGGTTCTGAATCTGTTGCCCGATGTGGAGAACCAGGGCCTGCTGACCCTGGGTTTGAAGGAGTGGTTGGGGATTTGGGTTTACCGGGCGCGGGGGTGGCTGTGAGGGGGTTGGGGCCGATCGGGTCCTGGGATGGATGGGACGGGGTGGATCGGTTGGTGGCACGTTCCCGGGTGCTGGGGGGGTCGCGTCCCAGGCCCGCATCTGCTGGGGGAGATGGGCGGTGAACTTGGATTTTTCGAGGTGCCCTAGACTTTGTTAAGATTGTTGTGCTGGATGGACTGCGCGGCCCGGTGGCTTTCCCCGATCGCGAGGACGCTGGATTAGCTGAACTCGCGGGGTTACGTTGCTGTGACCCAACGGCAGGACTGGCAAGGTGGGCGGCATTTGTCCCCCCGGCATCCGTTCACGCACCCGGTCAGTCAAGGAGAACTGTTATGAGTCAGAAACCTGTTGTGATTTCCCCGTCGATTTTGTCGGCGGATTTTAGCCGCCTTGGGGATGAAGTGCGGGCTGTGGACAAGGCTGGAGCCGATTGGATCCATGTGGATGTGATGGATGGTCGCTTTGTGCCCAATATCACGATCGGTCCCCTGATTGTGGAAGCGCTGCGTCCGGTGACGGAGAAGCCCCTGGATGTCCACCTGATGATTGTGGAGCCGGAGAAGTATGTGGCGGATTTCGCGAAGGCGGGTGCTGATATTATTTCGGTCCATGCGGAGCACAATGCTTCCCCCCACCTCCACCGTACGCTCTGCCAAATTCGGGAGTTGGGTAAGCAGTCTGGGGTGGTGCTGAATCCGTCCACGCCGCTGGAGATTATTGATTATGTGCTGGATGTGTGTGATCTGATTTTGATCATGAGTGTGAACCCTGGGTTTGGGGGTCAGAGCTTTATTCCCAGTGTGGTGCCCAAGATTAAGAAGCTGCGGGAAATGTGTGATGCGCGGGGTGTGGATCCCTGGATTGAGGTGGATGGTGGCCTCAAGGCGAATAATACCTGGCAGGTGCTGGAGGCGGGGGCCAATGCGATCGTGGCGGGGTCTGCGGTCTTCAAGGCGGATGATTACGCGGCGGCGATCGAGGGGATCCGCAATAGTAAGCGTCCGGAACGGGAATTGGCGGCGGTGTAGCGTTGCTTTAATCTTTTGGCCTTTCTGGAGCGTGTTCTTCGGTTCCCAACAGAGATTGAGGCGGCACGATCGCGCCGTGCGTTGCGGTTGCGCCGCGTTGCTTCTGTTTTCATAATCAAGGCTATTGGGGTGGGTCGTCAGGTCCACCTTTTTTGTTGGCGGGGGGAAGCGCGGGCTTGCTGTAGCGCGGCCATGTCTGCTTCTGTGGCGGTTCTGACTCGCTGGCGTTCCAGGAATCCTAGCTAACCGGCTGCTTCGATCGCGGCTAGGACTCCAGCCCTCAGTTCCCACCGGTATAATGGCCAGCAGCGGGCGGGTATTGTCAGTTTTGGGGCATTTGAGTTTCACGTTCACGATCGGGTTAGCCTATGTATGACTTTCGACCTCGGCAGCAGCCTCTGCCCACCATGTATGATTTGCCCAGCGAGGAAGTGGGAGAACCTGGTTTGCCGGACGAATTTCATCGGTTTCAGGCGGAACTCTTGACGGAAACCTGTCGATCGCCCCGATATCCCGGTGATCGCTGCTTTACGGCTGCGGATTTGAATTTGTACTATGACCCGCGTCAGACCCAGCGCTACAAGCGACCGGATTGGTTTGTGGCTTTGGATGTGGGGGGTGCTCAGTATCAGGCAGAGTTGCGATGGAGTTATGTGATCTGGCAGGAGGGGGTACCGCCGTTTTTGGTGTTGGAGTTTTTGTCGCCGGGGACGGAGGGGGAGGATTTGGGGCGATCGGTGCGCAGCATTGACCAACCGCCAGGGAAGTGGGAGGTGTATGAGCGGTTGCTGCGGGTGCCCTATTACGGGGTGTACGATCGCTATGGGAATCAGTTTCGGCTGTTTCAGTTGCAGGGGGAGCGATACCAGGAGCTAGCGTTAACCCAGGAATGTTACTGGTTTGAGGAGTTGGCTCTTGGGCTGGGGGTTTGGGATGGTGAGTACCAGGGAACTGAGGGGCGTTGGTTGCGCTGGTATGGG
>JAYKIB010000005.1:0-4971 GCA_035285005.1 Prochlorothrix sp. | reverse complement strand
ATTGTTGGGACCGACTCCCTGCCCTATTACATTTGGATCGTACTGGAAGGACGTATTCGACTGCTGGGACTAGACCCCATCACCCAGAGAAACTTCACGCTGCAATTGTTGGAGCCGGGAGAGATTTTAGGATGGGCTGGACTACTACGGCGTAGCCCCTGCGAAAGTGCAATCGCTTCGGAAGCCAGCCTATGTTTCATCCTTCCGGCCCCAACCTTCCTGAGCCTCTGCGAACAACAACCGGGCTTTGCCCTGCCCTTTGAAACCCAAACCTCTGCCGCCGAGCTTTGTATGCTCCTGCGGCCCTATGTGCAGCAACACAGTCACGCCAACCTTAACCTCAAGCTGCTCATTCCCAAATTACTGAATCAGGCCATTCAAATTCGCTACTTTCCCCCCGCCCCCCAGGTCATGCCCGCCCTCGCTGTAGATTGTACCTGGTTCATTAGTGGGGCAGTCCCTGGCTCCAGTCTAGAACCGGGACATACCCTAGACCTCACCAATGCAAAGCTATTTGAAAATTTACGCCAGCGTCTCCAAAATCCTCTACGGTTAGTGGGTATTCCCACTTTTTTATTGACGCCCGATACACTGGCAAGCGATGCAAGCGACCTAACCGATCGGGATGTTATCGATCGGGACACAGCCGATCGCGAGGAATCAGGCCATTCGGAGAC
This sequence comes from Prochlorothrix sp., assembly GCA_035285005.1. Classification (GTDB taxonomy): domain Bacteria; phylum Cyanobacteriota; class Cyanobacteriia; order Prochlorotrichales; family Prochlorotrichaceae; genus Prochlorothrix. Next base: position 4,294 of record JAYKIB010000005.1, on the reverse strand, counting down.
CCAGTCCGAAGCACTTCCCATTCTCTCTTCTGCGGAGGTACGTAATCTTCCCTCGTCCTCCGATCCCTACGTCGAAACCCTCCAGCCTCGATCGATCCGCACCTATCCCCACGTAAAGGGGCAAGGAATGCTAGATGGAACCCTGGCCTGTTTCCAGATGCTGGCGGAGTATTTAGGCGTAAAATTCCGGCGCGAGCCCCTACGACGAGTTTTACAGGATCAAATCGATCGATCCGGAACTCTAAACCTCAATATCTGCGGTCAGATTTCCGAAATGATGGGCATTAAAGCCCAACTTGTGAAGGTACCTTCGGAGGTGTTATCCCAACTGGAGACGCCAGCTCTTATCCAATGGCAGGAAGGGTTTACTGTTCTGTACGAAACCAGTCAGCGAGAACTAGTACTGGGGGTACCGGAGCTAGGAATTATGCGACGAAAGCCCAAAGAATTTAGTCGGACCTGGGGTGAGTCTGGAGAAGTTCTGCTCTTACAAGTCACCCGATCGACTCCCCAAGAAAAATTTGGATTAAGCTGGTTCCTTCCCTCAATCAAACGATTCACGTGGGTACTTTTTCTAGTTCTCTTAGCCTCGTTATTTATCCAGCTTTTCAGTTTAGCGAATCCCCTTATTATTCAAGTCATTATCGATCGAGTCATTGTCAAAAATAGTACCGACACCCTCCAGGTGTTGGGCTTCTTCCTAGTGATTGTGGCCATCTTTGAAGCTGTCCTCACCTACTTACGTTCCTACCTCTTCGCCGATACCACTAACCGAATTGATATAGTCCTCGGATCAGAGATTATCGATCACCTACTGCGGCTTCCGTTAAACTACTTCGATAAGCGACCCGTGGGAGAACTATCCAGTCGGGTGAATGAGCTAGAGCGCATCCGTCAGTTTCTCACTGGAACTGCCCTCACAGTGGTCCTCGATGTCCTTTCATCCGTGATCTACGTGGTAGTCATGGTGCTCTACAGCCCCAAGCTCACGGCAGCAGCCCTGGCAACGATCCCGCTATTTGTGTTGCTGACGGCGATCTTTGCCCCCATAATCCAGCGTCAACTACGCACCAAAGCAGAGCGGAATGCTGCGGCCCAGGCCCACCTAGTGGAAGTGGTATCGGGAATTCAAACGGTCAAGGCCCAGAATGTGGAACTGCGCGCCCGCTGGCGTTGGCAGGAACTGTACGCTCGATATGTGGGAGCAGGCTTCAAAACCGTTCAAACTGCGACCCTATCCAGTGCCGCCAGTGGTTTTCTCAATAAGACCTCCGGTTTGATTGTGCTGTGGTATGGCGCATTTCTGGTCTTAAATGAAGAGTTAACCCTCGGTCAGTTAATTGCCTTCCGGATTATTGCCGGGTATGTGACGGGGCCAGTACTGCGTCTAGCTCAGGTCTGGCAGAACTTCCAGGAGACAGCCCTTTCCCTAGAGCGACTCAGCGACATTGTGGACACCCCCCAGGAAGCCACGGAGGAAGAGCGGAATAACGTGCCCATGCCCTCAATCCAAGGCCATATTCAGTATGAAGAGGTCTCATTCCGTTTCCAAGGACAAAAGATGGCGACGCTGGCCAATGTGACCCTAGATATCGCTCCGGGTACCTTTGTGGGTGTGGTTGGTCAAAGTGGTTCAGGCAAGAGTACTTTGGTGAAGCTGCTGTCCCGTCTCTATAACCCGGAGGTGGGTCGTATTTGCATTGACCAATATGACATTGCCAAGGTAGAGCTTTACTCGCTGCGGCGGCAAATTGGAATCGTGCCCCAGGATAGTCTGCTGTTTGATGGCACGGTGGAGGAAAATATTGCCCTGACTCGCCCCCATGCCACGATCGAGGAGATTATGGAAGCGGCACGGATTGCCGTAGCCCATGACTTTATTATGGAGTTGCCTACAGCCTACAACAGCCCGGTTGGCGAGAAAGGTGCAAATTTGTCTGGTGGTCAGCGACAACGGATTGCAATTGCCCGGACGGTGCTCCAAAATCCCCGCTTGCTAATTATGGATGAGGCAACCAGCGCTCTAGACTACGAAACTGAGCGCCAGGTGTTTGAGAATTTGATGGACTGGTTTAACGATCGTACGGTCTTCTTTATCACCCACCGTCTCAGTACTGTGTGCCGCGCCCATCAAATTGTGGTCATGGATCGCGGATCGATCGTGGAATTGGGAACCCATGAGGATTTGATGGCACGTCGTGGTCGTTACTACTGCCTTTATCAGCAACAGGATGCTTTGGCGTAGTGTTCTGCCTACTGCAATGAAGTGAACCTAACTCATCAATGCTAATTAATGTCCGTTCGAGGCCCCTCACCCCCCCAGCCTCTTCTCCCACAATGGGCTAGGGTAACTATAGGGCACCTCGATGATCTCCAAAAGCCTTGCTATGACTAGACTGTAGCCCCTTCAGAGTTTTCTGCACCACCCAGGTATTGCCCTGCCAGTCAGGATTATAGGCTATTTTGGAGACTTGTATTCTGGGTTGCAGCTAACGGAAGAATCAGTATTTGAGGTTGTTGCTGTCAGCCAGTTTTGCAAAAGCCAGATCGTCGATTTCCAAAAGCTCTACTATGATTGGACTGTAGCCGCTTTAGAGCTTTCTGCACCACCAAGCCTTTTGACCTATGACTACTTCCCTCGATGGAACGATCGGCGCTCTCTTTGAGAGCCTAAAAACCTTTGCCGCCCAGGCAGATTTTTGGGAGCATTTATCCCTGTCTTTTGGTGATGGCTTTGATCACACCCAAGCCGCTGCGCTGCGAGAGCAATGGCAGGGGATGACCGATCTGAATTTGCCCACGATCGAACTCACGGATTCCACCTCAGCAGAGGGTTTTTCTGGATCCTCTCTTCCAAGCACAAATACAATTACCCTCAACCGCTCTTTTGTCGAGGGTGCTTCTCCCAGTGAAATTTTGGCAGCAGTCCTACGGCAGTATGGCAGCTTGGTCCAGGAGCAAATTAACCCAGACAGCGGCCTCGGGGATGGGGGAGCAGCCTTTGCAGCAGCAGTTCAGGAAGCCGGAAGCACTCTCCTAAGCTCCACTGGGTCTTTCGACTCCGTTTTTTCCACTGAAATTCCCCACGCTACGTTCTGTCAATGTAGCTCCTGTGCCATACCGGTAGTGGATCCAGACCGTCTTAAGGATGGAGCTACAGATGTTGCTGCCGCTGCCACACCTATAGATTTAACTCAGACTTTTCTGCTCAATAGTTTGCCTGGGGCTAACCATACTATTTACCTTGACTTTAACGGTCATAGAACATCAGGGACAAGTTGGAATAGTCAGTTCACTGGCGGGACTGACATTGTAACGCCTGCTTTTGATTTTGATGGCAACACCTCATCTTTTAGCACTGCGGAGCAGGAGCGAATTCAGTATATTTGGCAGCGGGTTGCAGAGGATTTTATCCCTTTCAATGTCAATGTTACAACTCAGGCACCCTCTAGCTCAGATCTGATCAAAACGAGTAGTAGTGACACTAAGTGGGGGATTCGCGTTGTTATAGGAGGAGATAACTCATGGTATGGAGCGGCGGGAGGAGTTGCCTACCCACGTAGCTTTAGAGGATGTTTGGAAACCTAAGAAAATCCCCCCTGTCCCCCCTTTATAAGGGGGGGACGGTCTCTTCTTCCCCCTTCAAAAGGGGGACTGAGGGAGATTCTGCCAGGGCCTACGGCCCTTGGCCGAAGTTTCCAAACATCCTCTTAATTGGAGCAGTGACACTCCCACCTTTGTTTTTAGCGAGAACCTAACCTCTTCTAATGAAAAATCTGTCGCTGAAGCCATTAGTCATGAAGTGGGGCACACTTTGGGTCTCAGTCATGATGGACGGACAGCAGCGGGGGAAGATTATTACACAGGCCATAATGGCTGGGCACCCATTATGGGGGCTGGCTATTACCAAGATCTTACTCAATGGAGTAAGGGCGAATATGACGATGCTAGTAATCGTGAAGACGACTTAAGTATAATTACCACTCGGAACGGCTTTGGTTACCGAACCGATGACGTGGGGGATACTCGGGCGACAGCTAAAATTTTGGGTCTCTGGGGTACCTCTGTGAGTGATGCGGGCATTATTGAGCGCAACACCGATGCTGATTTCTTCAGCTTCGTTGCATGGGCAGGCTCGGTTAACTTGAACATCAAGCCCTACGAAGCTGGTTCAGATGGTTCCGGGGCTAATCTCAACGTTGCAGCTTTTCTGTATAATGCTGCGGGCAGTCTCCTGACATCTTCCAACCCAGTTGGCTCCCTTGCCGCCACGATCGCCACAACCCTCACCACC
>JAYKIB010000004.1:0-2547 GCA_035285005.1 Prochlorothrix sp. | reverse complement strand
GCTGCTATTTGCTGCTAATTGCTGATAATTTTTTCGGGCATCTCGATTAATCAAAATTTTGGGGAGACAGCCCACACAAGAATCCGGGTTTGGGTTGGGCGGCGACGCCGCCCAACCCAATTAATCGAGGTGCCCTGTAGGTGTCATCGTCGCGACCAAACTTGGGGATGAAGCTGGGGCGATCTTTGGTTTCCCAGCCCGGGGGACGCTTGGAGTTGTACCAGGCGATCGAGCCGATGCTCACCGCTGCTAGAAATCCGACAATACCCAGGATGGTGAGCAGGGTCATGGCGGGGAACTCGGTCCCAGCCTCCACTTGCATTAGTAGGGGCATTCCAGTCATTAAATCCATTGCAGTTAACCTCCGCAAATCAAAGCTGCCAGGGCAGTCTCTTGGTTGAAACCTGAGTTTTGGTTCCCGCGATCGGGATTTCCCCGCAACCCACGTCCAGTGTAAGGGAGAAACGGGGGTTAAATAAAAGGCGAAAAAGAGGGGATTCCTACACCTTCCGAATCTGGAGCTGGATCGCTAGGGGCTTGGGTCGGTCCGATTACCCCCTTCTCTCTGCTGGGGAAAAGGGGCGGGGGGCTGGGGGAGGACCGGGAATCGCGGTACCCTGGGAGGCAGTGCGGAGGCGCGGTCCAGTCAATATACCGGGAGGGAGCTGATGTTATCGAATTGGTCGGATTGGCTGGAGCGCCGCTGGGTCAGGCCCGCCTATGGGAGGGTGGTGCTGGGCGGTTTGTCGGTATTTTTCTTCATTGCGGCCACCAATACTTTGGCGGGTTGGCTGTATGTGATGAGTGGGCTGGGGGTGGCGCTGTTGGGGCTGTCGGCGGTGTTGGCCCGCCAGAGTGTCAAGGCTTTGGCGCTGCAACGGCTGCCGATCGATCCGGTCAGTGCGGGGGATGATCTGGTGGTGACCCTGCGGCTGAAGAATCCCGATCGGGAGTCGCGCAGTTTGCTGTTGCTGCGGGATCCGCTGCCACCGGAGCTGGCTCCGGGCCGGACGGCGGTCCCGGCCCAGGCGATCGCCCATTTGCCGCCCCGCAGTTTGCACACCTGGACCTACACCTGGCCGACCCAGCGCCGGGGCATTTATCGCTGGCCGGGGGTGGAGTTGCGATCGGGGGCGCCGTTGGGGTTGTGTTGGTATCGGCGCACGGTGGCGCTGCCGGGGCGGGCGATCGTCTATCCGACGGTGCTGACGTTGAGCCGGTGTCCGTTGTTGGATCAGTTGGGGGCGGAGCGGGATCCTCGGTTCCAGAGTCAACAGCGGCCTCGGGCGGCGACGGAGGGGGTGACTCGGACGTTGCGGCCCTACCGGTGGGGGGATTCGATGCGGTTGATCCACTGGCGCACCAGTGCCCGCTATGGGGAGTTGCGGGTGCGGGAGTTGGAGGTGTTCCAGGGGGGAACGGCGGTGGTTTTGGCGTTGGATACGGGGGCGGCTTGGGCGGAGCGGACGGAGCGGGGGGAGGCGGCGTTTGAGGAGGCGATCGTGGCGGTGGCTTCGTTGTATTTTTATGCCCGTCGCCACAGTATGCCGGTGCAGTTTTGGAGTGGGGAGACGGGGGTGGTGCAGGGGGATCGATCGGTGCTGGAGGTGTTGGCGGGTCTCCAACCCCAGACTGGGGGTACCCAGGAACCTTTGCCCGATCGACCTTTGCTCTGGCTCACGGCTAATGCCCAGAGTCTGACGACGTTGCCGGAGGGGAGTCGTTGGGTGCTGTGGTCGGCGGGGGGGGCGGTGCCGCTGGGGGCGCGGCAGTTGCCGGGGTTGGTGTTGGCGGGGGATGGGCCGCTGGTGGAGCAGTTGCAGCGGTGAGGGGGGCGATCGGCTGGGCGGCTCAGCCCCACGATCGCCAGGCGTTCAGAGCTGGCAGGATTCAGCGCCGTACTGGAGTTCCAAGCGGGGGGTCTGTCGCTGTAGTTTGGAGGGTTTGGGCGATGCCCTGGGATCTTCTCCGTAAAAACCCGGAACTTTAGCGAGTTGTGAGGAATGTCACCCAGGGTCCGGAACTCCCCCGGCTACACTCGGGTCAGTTCTATATAAAGTTTCGATGAAGACCGGGGCAGAATTGTGAAGATTTGGTCAAGCTGAGAACAGCTCTTCATTCTTGGCTGGCTGACTCTGCCTCGGTCCAAATCCCTTGTGCTGCGAGGGTTCCAGGGTTTTTGTTTTTGTTTCATTTCGATCGATTTCGGGGTCAGTCTGGGCATAATCGTAACTAGTCCCTGAAATTTTCGATCGTCGGTTACGGTGGATCGAATTACTTTAGAGATCCGTAAATTCCCTGGTACGGGCTTTTTAGGTGTGTCCTACACCGATCGTGTGGCTCCGCGATCGGGTTGGCTTCTTGGGGTTTCTGTTTCGCTCTTGCCCTCTTGATTGGTGGTTTTACAGCTATGGCTCGGTCTTCGTCTCGTCCTTCAACCCGCAAATTCTGGCAAGCTGCCCAATCCCTTCAGTCTGGGTTCTCGCGGCAGGGTTTGTACTGGCTGCTCCGCAGTGGTTTGGTCACGGGTCGCAAAGAACCGGGTGG
>JAYKIB010000003.1:0-5211 GCA_035285005.1 Prochlorothrix sp. | reverse complement strand
GCCTAGGGACTCTGCCTCCCCGTCCCGACTCTCCCCTCAAATTCAGGTCACCACCACGCCCCCGATCGCAGCCATCATTGCTAACGGTGAAGCCGTCCAGTTTCGGGTCCAGGTTCTTCAACCAGACCAGTCACCCCTTGCTCCTGTTCGCTATCACATTCAACTCCATACCCCTGCTGCTACCCCCTGGTTTAGCTCTGACTTTCCCCACACGGAGAGCAGCACTCTCCTGGAGCTAACGGCAACAGAAGCGGATGGGGTCCTTGAATTTGAACAGATCTTGCCGATTCGAGGAGATTATACCCTCCAGGTTTCGGCCAGTTTAGATCAGCTGAATCCGCCCCTAACCCTTAGTGATCCGGTTATTCTATCGGTGCCGGAGCGATCGGTGCGTTACCGGAATGCGGCGCTGTGGGCAGTGGCGCTGCTGACGATCGGGTTGGGGGGAGGCTGGCTGATTGGGGGAGATCCCACGGTGAAGGCGGGTGAGGTTGCGCCCCAGCGGGTACGGTTGCTCTTGAGTGGGGCCACGGTGGTGGCGATCGGGGCTTTGTTGTATGTCAATGTCCGGGCAGAGTTGGGCCTTGTGTCGGACTCTGGTGCGGGCCATGGTCACGCCCAGGGCCAGGGTCATACAGAGGGCCAAAATCACGGCCATGACTTGAAGCAGGCAACTGAGCCGGGGACAGGGGCGATCGAGTTAGACTCAGCAGATCCGGCTGCTGGACTGCCTGCGGAGCTGGCTCTTGAACTTCCGACGGATCTTGAGATTCGTTTTCTGAGTCGGACGACGGCCACGATCGGGACTCCTGCGCCCCAGGTGATTGCGGTGACGGATGGGGAAACCGGGGAATCCTTACCGGATTTGCCCATGCGGTTAGAGATTCGGGACTTGGAGCACGATCGGCGTGTTTTTGGGTATACCACCGCGACGGATGAACGGGGGCAAGTGTACTGGCGCAGTCAGTTTTTTGATGCGGCGGATCATCAGGTGATGGCGATGCCGGGGGGGACCGTGACCGGCGATCTGACGGATTTATCTGGGATTAAACGTCAATTTATGGAAATTAGGGCCATTACCCCACCGCTATCGGTTCGTTTGATTAGTTTGGGCTATCTAATGGCATTTTTTGGGGTTGGTTTGGCCGCAGGCTACGGCTTGCATCGGGCACAACGCGATCGATCGGGACTGATCTCGGATGGGTAGCTCGATCAATGGTGGCGTGCGGCTTCGCCGCACGCCACAATCCTGATTCTGACGTGGGTCACTGGGCAAAAACCTGGATTTTTCGAGGGGCCCTGATGGGTAGGCTTGGCTAGTGCCATAACCCACCTTTTTGCGTCCTCAACCCGCCTTGTTGCGTCCTTGCCCTGGCCCTAATCCACGGGGCCGTTGCTATAGGCTACATAAACCCCTTCCAAAAACTGGTCTGCTGTGGTTTGGGCCGGAATCTGCTGGAGCCCGAGTTTGTCCCTGAGCGTTTCCGCAAGCTCCAAACTGACCTTGGCCTTGGCGCGGCGGTTAAACTGGCTGCGCCGCTGGAGATACTGGCGCACGGTTCCAAACTCATCGGGGTGTAGCTGGGCCAAATCGCTTGTTTCTAGGAGATAGTCGGCCACAACCTGGGCTTGGGACGAAAGTTCAAAGGATTGGGGCGTGGGATCCGTCGTTTGGACCACGAGAGTGCCCGCCACCAAATCCCCGAGGCGCTGTTCCTGGGGTTGGAGGAGGATACAAAAAAAGCCGATGAAGAGGAACTCATCAACTGGACGTAAGAGCATACGGAGACTGGCTTGGGAGAGGTTGGCCGGTCGGCCTGTGGTCCCAATCACCCGGATCCGGGTAACTCGCTTGCCCGGGGTTTGACCCTGCCACAGCCACTCAAACAGGACAAAATAGCTTCCATAAAGGGCGGAAAATAGTAAAAACGCGATCGCCACGAGCAACAGCTCCAGACCATTGGTGCTGCCGAGGAGTTGGGTCAACAGGTCAATGGTTTGGAGTGCCAAAAAGGACCACAGCCATAGGAGCAGGGCTGCACTGGTGAAAATCACGAGATAGTCAATGCCTAGGGCCAGGAGGCGGCTCCCAACACCGGCTAACGTGAACTCTAGCTCGACACTTTCGGGAGTTTGGAGATTAATTTGATGAAACAGACCCATGTGTCCGGTGCTGTCACCCCTTAACTGTGATCCTGGTGAATGGCATTGAGCGCTTCTAGAAACAGATCAGCACTCATTTTCTGCGGTAGTTTAGCCATTTCCATGGTCGTTTTCATTTGTCGTGCCAAATTCAGACTGGTTTGCTTACGTTCTTCCTTATCCATGTTCGATCGCTGGCTGATGTAGGCATGGATGGCCTCGAAGTCATCTGTGGTGAGGTTACCTAGACCGGGTTGTTGGGACAGAACGGTCACAATCTCCGCCACGCGGGACGAGGAACGGGGTTTTTTACCTGGGGCGGGTGGTGGGGCGCTCGGAGGCGGTGTGGGGAAGGGGAGGGGGCCTGAGGACACCTCAGTGGGTTTTTCGTCTTCGTCTGCGCTCGGGATTGGTTGGGGTGGATTGGGCAGGTCGGGTAAGTCGGGTAAGTCGGGTCGGGACCCTTCTTGATCGGCGGACTTCCCTTGACTGGCAGCATTAATGGCTTCGATCGCGGCAGCCCACTCACTATCGATCTCATTCAAGGGCTTACGCTTGATTGTGCCGCCTTTACCGCCTTTCTTCTTGCTCGCTTTTTGACTGCCCCCGCTCTCGCTCTCGCCTTTCCCGAAGCTAAATTTTTCTTTAATACTCTGTAATAGTGAATTGATCATCGGTTTGGGGTCCCTTAAGCAAACTCTATCAACGCTTGTCACTCACTGTCCTGGAACACTCGTTGGAAGCAAGTGCCGAGGGCATTTTGTCGCTATTTTTACCCCGGAACCGGAGGTTCTGTCTAGGGGAGATTCGCTGCGCTGGCTGGGTCGGGGCTGGGGGCAAGGGAAGAAGCGAGGCCTCGGTGCAATCGCAGGGGGAGGGAGAGGAGAAGTGGGGCCTGGGCCAAAGGGGGGCTAGGGCAACCGTCAAGCTGTGGGCGAGAAGTGGGAGGCGGGGGTTCCTCGGGTTTGCGTCTGTTCTTCTTCGCGTCTGTTCTTCTGGTTTGCGTCTGTTCTTCCGAGGCCGCCTCGGTTAATTCAACGTTTTGCTGCAGTGCCTACGGTAGCCTTAGGGGTTGGGTTGGACGCTTTTGTGATCGAACCCAAGTTATCGAGGTGCCCAACCGATTGGGAGGCGAGGGCGGTTATCAGTTGCATGGGAGCCAGGAACTCCAGTCTCCCCGCTGGAGGTGGGGGATATCCAACCTCACCCCTCACCCCAGCGTTGGCCGCCCTTGCTCCTGCTACGCTGTGCAGGACTGGAGCCGATCGCCTAGACCGTCACCACTGCTTTCCGCGCAGTCATGGCGAACTCTCGCAGCATTGTGACCGTGGCCTCAAAGTCAACGCAGGCATCGGTGATGCTTTGGCCGTAGACCAACTGATTGAGGTCGTTGGGGATGGATTGGTTGCCTTCCCGCAGGTGACTTTCGATCATCACCCCCAGGATGTGCTTGGAGCCGTGGGCGATTTGATCGGCGATCGATTGGAGGGCGATCGGCTGGCGCTTAAAGTCCTTCTTTGAATTCCCATGGCTGCAGTCGATCATGATCCGGTTGGTCAAATTCAGCCGCGACAGTTCCCGCGCCGCTTGCTCCACATACTGGGTTTCGTAGTTGGGACCGGCGCTGCCGCCCCGCAGAACCAGGTGCCCATCGGGGTTGCCGGTGGTGGTGACAATGCTGGCGGATCCCTGGTGGTTGATGCCCAGGAAATGGTGGGGATGGCTGGCGGAGAGCATGGCGTTCATGGCCGCATGGAGGCTCCCGTCCGTGCTGTTTTTGTAGCCCACGGGCATGGAAAGACCGGAGGCCATTTCCCGGTGGGTTTGGCTTTCGGTGGTGCGTGCGCCGATCGCGGTCCAGGAGATTACGTCAGCGATGTATTGGGGGATGATGGGGTCGAGGAGTTCGGTGGCAGCGGGTAGGCCCGTCTCCGCGAGGTCTAGCAGCAGTTTGCGGGCAATGCGAAGACCCGTGTTGATGTCGTAGCTGTTGTCGAGGTGGGGGTCGTTAATTAAGCCTTTCCAGCCGATCGAGGTGCGTGGCTTCTCAAAATATACCCGCATGACGATTTCCAGGTCGTCTTCTAGCTCCTTGCGCAGTTTGAGGAGCTTTTCCCCGTACTCATAGGCGGCGTTGACATCATGAATTGAGCAGGGGCCAACCACCACTAAAAAGCGCTGATCTTCGTTACGCATGATGTGGCGGATTCGATCGCGGGTTTCGCTCACCAGCGTTGCGGCAGCTTCAGAGAGGGGCAGTTCCTGGTGAAGGGTGGCCGGAGCAATGAGGGGACGAGTTTCAACAACGTGCAGATCGTAGGTTTTGCGCATCATGGGTCGGGTATCTATGGGAGGCGGATGCCTGGAGTCGTCAAGCTCGGGAGACCTTGATTACGTGTGGCGGATGGCTGTGCTGCCTGCCACGTCCTGATTTTTGCCTGGGTTTTGGAGCAGAAATTGGGATTTGTCGAGGTGCCCTTGCATCGAGTTTGGTGTGGTTTAACCGGTGTGGTTTAACCGGGATCACTCGATCGAACCCCAGTCAACGGGCCGCTATTGGGGGGCATTACCGTTGTTCTGTCTGGGGTATTTGTATCTTGACATACTATTTCCGAAATCTGGGCACTAGGTTAGGGAATCCTTGGCATTTGCAGACCTTTGGGCGGGCTGTGGCTGTTCAGTTCGGTCAGGTGGGTTGTGCAGTCTGTTAGTGGCGATCCTAACTAGTGGCGATTCGCGAGTGGCGATTCGCGAGGACCGTACTGTTCGCGAGAAGCCGGGACCGTTGGGGGCAACGCCCGGTAGGGCATTAGGCACCGCGATTAGTTGGGTTGCGCGGCCAACCCCCCCCACCCCACCCAGATTATGCGGTTGGGGACCCCCGTGAATTTTGGGCGGCGGCGGGGCGGGGGGGGTGTCCAGGGCTCAAAGGCTTCCAGCAATCCCGTGGGATCGGTTTGGGCAAGTTCTGCGGGGACGATCGATCGATGCATGGAAATCTTATGACTTTCCCGTTGGGTCGTGGGTTCTATGGTCATGGCTTCCACCTGAATTTCCAAGCAGCCTTCG
>JAYKIB010000002.1:0-3898 GCA_035285005.1 Prochlorothrix sp. | reverse complement strand
CTCCGCTATCTCGGTCAGTTTCCCCAGGGTGCTTCAACCCGTCAAGTTTATGCAGCGATGGCCCAAGCCTTAGGGTTGACTGAAGCTGACTGTGGCGAACTATTACCGAGTGGAACCCAGCCTATTTATCAAAATCGGGTTGGTTGGGCACACGATCGCCTCAAACGGGCTGGATATAGCAGTAGTCCCAAGCGGGGCCAGTGGCAATTGACACCCCAGGGACAAACATTTCTCCAAAGTCATCCGGAGCCACTCAGCCCGCAGGAGGTGGATCATTTGGCTAAAGGGAATGTGACAGTGCGGTTAAAGCCCGCTGATCCATCAGACGATCCTGCCGAGACACCCGATACCGCCGCCGCCTCCCTCGAAGATCCGGGTGTTATTCAGCAAAGCCCCCTAGAACAACTCGAAGAAGCCCTAGGAGAAATCAATCAGTCCGTTGCTACGGAGCTATTAGAGTCGATCGGGCAGTCTTCACCGCTCTTCTTTGAGATCCTGGTCTTGGACCTTCTTAATGCTATGGGATACGGCACCAGTCGCCGTGATATTCAACATGTGGGGGGCAGTGGTGATGGGGGAATTGATGGAGTCATTTCTCTCGATCGGCTTGGACTAGAGAAAGTTTATATTCAAGCTAAAAGGTGGCAAAAAAATGTAGGACGGCCTGAAGTACAGGCTTTCTATGGTGCTTTAGCAGGGCAACGGGCTAATAAGGGAGTTTTCATCACCACGTCAGACTTTACAAGTCAAGCGATCGAGTTTGCCCGATCTGTTGAGGGGGTAATTCTGGTCAATGGTGCGCGCCTGACACTACTGATGATTGAGTACGGCATTGGAATCAGCCACAAAATCATTCGGGTTCCGAAGCTAGACAGTGACTATTTTGAAGTTTAAAGGGCTATTTTGAAGCTGATGGCAGCTCAAACGGAGACGACCTCAAGGCTATTGCTATATTATATAAGACCGATGCCCTTTAGGGGTGTCGGTCCAAGCCAAGCGTTGCCCCCTTCAATCTCTCTACTTCATGGTTCAAGAACTGACTCGATCACAAGTTTCAACCCCCGACAGCACAACCTTTCCGGCCTCTGCTCCAGCAGCCTATCCCGTCTTCTATCGCACCTACAGCCGCAAAAATGACGGCGTGCGGGAAAGCTGGCCTGAAGTGGTCGATCGGACCGTGGCAGGGCTTGTCAAACTGGGCAACCTCACCCCCGAAGAAGGCGAACTGATTCGCCGGAACCAATCCCAACTCCATGCTCTGACCTCTGGGCGCTGGCTCTGGATCGGCGGCACAGCCTGGAGCGAAAACCCCAAAAACTTCTCGGGTGCCTACAACTGCACCAGCACCAACGCCGACGACTGGCGGGCCTTTGGTCTGATGATGGATCTGGCCATGATGGGCTGTGGTACGGGGGCTGTGCTGGAACCCTGCTATATCGACAAGCTGCCCGCCATCCGCAACCCGATCGATCTCACCGTTGAACCGGACCTGGGGGTCACCCCGGTGGACCAGCGTCGGGAAGAAACCCAGGTCACGATCGACGCCCATCACGTCACCATTAAGGTGGGCGATAGCCGCCAGGGCTGGGTGGCCTCCTATCAAACCCTGCTGGAACTCTCCAGCGACGATCGGTTCACCGGTCCCATTCACGTCACCGTCAACCTCCACGACGTTCGTCCAGCGGGGGAAGCCCTCAAAGGATTCGGCGGGGTGGCCAACCCGGTGAAACTGCCGGAGATGTATCAAAAATGCGTAGGGCTGCTCAACAAAGCGGTGGGTCGTCAGCTGAACTCGGTGGAGTGCTGCCTGCTCATTGATGAGGCCGCTGTGACGATCGTGGCCGGGAATATTAGACGGAGCGCAGGAATTCGCCAGTTTTCCGATGCGGATGCCCTCGGCGGCAGCGCCAAGGACAATCTGTGGCAACAGGACGACAATGGCAACTGGCGCATTGACCCGGAACGGGATGCCCTACGCATGGCCAACCACACGCGGGTTTACCACCACAAGCCCAGCATCGAGGAAATGACCGCTGCCGTACGGAAACAGTTCTATTCCGGCGAAGGAGCGATTCAGTATGCACCCGAGGCGATCGCCCGCTCCAACGCCGACCTCCTCAGCGAACCGATCCTGAAGCAGGAGTTTCTGGAGGTCTACACCAGCCTGGGCCGCGAGGAGGCCAAGGGTTGGCTGCGCCAACGCTATCCCGCTATGCCGGAGGACGAACTCGAACACCGTTTCCAACGCTATGGCTTAAATCCGTGTGGTAAGTGATTTTGCCTCACGTTAAAAACCCCGCAAAATCGGTGAACACTGGGATGTGAATACCGAGGTAATCTGAAATCTAAAGCATTTCAGACACCGTAGAGCGTAGAGGGTGATCCTGGGCTAAATCTCCAGACTATAATCCCTCCAAGAGTGCGGGGCATTCCCTCAGCTTTAGACTATCCTGAAGCAGCATGGGGACTGAAAATGTACGCCGAACTTCTACGAAGTCAGAAGTAGAAGAACTAGGGGATAAAAAGCCCCTAGGGTAACAGAGTTGGAAATCATTGGTTCAAGCTTTCACTGCAATTTGAGCGAGGTTCATCTCAATCAAATTGATCCCGACGATCGCGCCGCCCAGGACGAAGCCTTCAAATCCGGGGCCTTGTCCGTCGCCGTTCTGCTTAACCATACGTTCACCGAAGAACGCTATCGCAAATCGCGGGAGTGGGATCCGATCGTCGGGGTGTCCTTCACCGGTCTCTTCGACTTCTTTGTCCATGCCTTCGGCGTGGACTGGCTCCACTGGTGGACCGCTGGCCGCCCCGACACCGACGCAGGCCGTGCCTTCAAGCTCAAGGAGGCCGAATACCTCAACCACTGGCGGGAAGTGGTCCACGACACCGTTTGGGCCTATTGCGATCGTCAAGGACTGCGGCGACCCAACCGCTGCACCACTGTTCAACCCAGCGGCACCAAAGCCCTACTCACCGGCGCCTCCAGTGGCTGGCACCCCCCCAAGGCGGCCCGCTTTATTCGCCGCATCACCTTCCGCCGGGATGATCCCGTGGCCCTGGCCTGCATGGACTACGGCTACAAAGTCGTGCCATCCCAGTCTTGCCGCGATGACCAGGGGAATCTGCTGGAAGATCCCTTCGATCCGCGATCGACCGAGTGGCTGGTGGAAATCCCCACCGCTGTCAGTTGGGCTGACCTGCCGGGAGCCGATCAGGTGGATATCAGTCAGTTTTCGGCCCTAGCCCAGTTTGATTTTTACATGCAGGTGCAACGTCACTACACCCGGCATAACACCTCCGCGACGATCGAGCTGCGGGAGGCGGAGGTGGAACCCTTAGCCCAGGCCATCTACGATGCGGTAGATCAGGACTTGGGCTACATTTCAGCGGCACTGCTAGCCCGCTTTGACGATCACCAAACCTTTCCCCGTCTGCCCTTTGAACCGATCGATCGGGCGACCTACGATCAACTGATGGCGGAGGTGGAAGCTCGACGCATTACAGAGGACTTCCAAACTGCGTTGCAGGCCCACGATCGAGGTCTGCTCCAGGAAGCAGGGCCTGCGGGTTGTGACTCGGATAAGTGCTTGATGCCGGAGGTCAAACCCCAATAGAACACCTCAGTGCAGTGGGTTGGGCGGCTTCGCCGCCCAACCCAATCGCGCCATAATTAATCGAGGTGCCCTGGTATCTAACGGACAGATCGGAATCAAGATCTGTCTATTAACCACTAATCCCTTCCCATTAGATGGGCAAGGCTAGGAAAATCTAAGAGGATGTTTGGAAACTTCGGCCAAGGGCCGTAGGCCCTGGCAGAATCCCCCTCAGTCCCCCTTTATAAGGGGGAAGAAGAGACCGTCCCCCCCTTATAAAGGGGGACTGAGGGGGGATTGTC
>JAYKIB010000001.1:0-13952 GCA_035285005.1 Prochlorothrix sp. | reverse complement strand
GGGCTTGCCTCGCTAGAGTCGATCGAGGCGAGGAGATCCCCTTGAGTCCCTAGGATGCGGGAAGGGGAAGTCAGCACCGCTGGTGCTGGAGTCCGGGGATCGATCGGAGGAGCCAGTCCCCAGCCCGGTACTCCTAGGCCCTGGATCCCAATCCAAGCGCCCAGGCCCGTCCCAACCCAGTGCCCCAGCAATTTAACCAGCCCAGCCTGACCCAAGCCCCCCCCCAAGCTGCCTCCCGGTCCCCAGATCAGCCCCCAAACCGATCCCCAGATCAACCCCATAACTAACCCCAGCATGGACGGTACACCGCTCCTCTCAACAGTTCAACAGTTTCCACAGGACACCTCGAAAAATTCAAATTTCGATCGCAGTGCCCACGGCAGGATAAGGGTTGTGGCCGGCGGCGAGGCCGCCGGCCACAATTAATCGAGGTGCGCCCTAGGGCAAAGCCATCTCGATCGCCTGTCGCAGTTGTTCCGGCTCAAAGGGTTTAGTCAGGTATTCGGTGGCCCCGGCAACTCGTCCCTGCACCTTATCGAACGGGGTATTGCGAGACGTGAGCATAATAATGGGCAAATCCTTAAACTGGGGCATACTACGCACCGTGCGACAGAGCTCTAGCCCATCAATATCAGGCATGGAAACATCCAGTAGCATCAAATCCACACTACGGTGACAGATTGCAGCGAGGGCATCCACCGCATTGTCAGACACAACCACCTCATAGTCAGCTTGAAGCGCACGGAGAATCATCTCCTGCATAATCTTGCTGTCATCCACGGCTAGGATAGTCTGTTGACCAGACGAGGTTTCTGTCATGGGTCTTCATCCTCAAGTTTTAGACGCAAACTGGAGCGGCCTACCGTTCACCATACCGTTCCTGTGTCCGCTGTGATGGACCTGGCATTGGGAGTCGATCGCAGCGCGTTGGACGGTTTTTGGTATCAGTTGTTGGCATCTTTGGCATCATTGGGTCGGGGCGACCGGAGCCACCGACTAACCCACCTTCATTATGCAATGTTAAACTGGCTCAACTTGAAAACCGTCGAAATCTGTAAGATTTCAGCCCATGGCCACCACCCAGTTGTTGAGCCACGGGTTAGAAGGGCGGGTTAGGAGGGCGGGCTAGAACGGCAGGGTTGTAAGAGAGCGGTGGTCCCACGCGAGGATGGAGCGGTTCCCTGAGGCCCCCTCGATTCATCCAAAATTGGGGGAGATAGCCCTGCCAGTATCAGGGGGTGGGGTAGGCAGCTGCACCTCCCATAGCAGTGATATTAGTGAGTAGTGCGTGAGTCGTGGGCACCTCGAAAAATTCAAACTTTCATCCGGGCACCACAATTCATTGAAGTGCCCTCGTGATCTTAGAGGGCACCTCGATTAATTGTGGCGCGCGGCTTCGCCGCCCAACCCAATGAATTGAGGTGCCCTAGTGATCTGAATGAATCGAGATACCTCTGATTCGATCGATTCCCCCCCGATCGAGGGAATTTGACATCAGTCTTATCGGAACCGTGGAAAAACTTTACATGAACTGCCCCTGGTGGTGTGATTTGCCCCGGGATGGCAAAGTTTAGCCTTGAGCTGTGTTATTTTTGAAGCCATCCCAGGGCAAACAGCCCGGTTTTAGGATGATCGCCTCAGAATAAAGAAAGACCAGCCCACCAGCTCCAGCTCAGGCTGAAGCGCCTGCCGCCTCATTGCGCTGGGTCAGATTCCCTCCAGGGGTATCGACTATCATCAGAACAGCCATCTTGACCTCCATCCCCAACTGCGCTGTAACGTGTCTGACTTAAACCTGGAAATTGGGTTAGCTATCGCTCAAAGTGCCGCACTACCCGACCTTTTGGTACGTTGCGGTCAGGTGCTAGAACATTATCTGGAAACGCTTAGCGTTGGAGTCTGGCTCCTCAACCCCCAGACCAACACCCTCACCCTTCAGCATCCCTGGGGCGACCTCCCCCCCCCAGAAGCCTTTCCGCCCTCCGTGCCCCTCGGGGTCTCGATCGTAGGCCTCGTGGGGCTCAATCAACAGCCCTACACCACCACGGAAGTGGGGCAAGATATTTGCCTCAGTGCCGTGAAGCCTTGGCTAGCAGAACGTCAAGTGCAAGCCTTTGGTGCTTATCCGCTGGTGGTGGCCCAGGCCGCGATCGGCGTGGTGACCCTATTTCACCGCCAAGCGCCCGAACCGGATCTGCTGGATAGCTTTGGACGATCGCTGCCGGGAATTGCGGCGGCCATCGATCGCCTCGAACTCCAACGGGAACTCCACAGTCGCCGGGAGGGAATCCTGCTGCGGCTGGCCAGCCATATCCGCACATCCCTGGACTTAGATACAATTTTGCGGGTTACAGTGGAAGATATTCGGGAAATGCTCGAGATCGATCGCTGTAACTTCCTCTGGTGCTGGAATCATACCGATCCCAGCAACAATGAAATTCAGATCATTCTGGCCATCACCCACGAGTCCAAACGGGACGACATGGACACGTTGCTGGGGGAATGTTCAGCAACCCAAACCGCTGCCCTCCGCGATACCATGCTCAAGCTCAAGAACTGGGTCGTGGAGGATAGTAATGCCGACGAGAACTTAGAAGCAGGGTTGCGCAAGGTCTTGGAAGATTGGGGTGTGCAGTCCCTGTTGGTGGTGCCGATGGAAACCCGATCGGGACAGTTGGGCGCGATTATTTGCCACGAGCGACGGGCCAGACCCTGGAGCGGAGTGGAGATTGAGGTGTTGCAGTCCGTGACAGACCATGTGGCGATCGCCATGGAGCAGGCCGACCTCTATGCCCAAACCCGAGCCACGGCCCTCGCCGCCCAAACCCAGGCCCAACAGCTCCAAGAGGCCCTCAAAAATCTCCAGCAGACCCAGAGCCAACTGGTCCAGAGTGAGAAAATGTCGAGCTTGGGTCAACTGGTGGCCGGGGTGGCCCATGAAATTAATAACCCGGTGAACTTTATTGCGGGCAATGTGCAGTATGCCCAGGAGTATGTTGGCGACCTGATGCAGCTGGTGGAACTCTACGAGACCCACTATCCCAATCCGGCTGCGGAAATTGAGGAATACATCGAAGACATTGATCTGGGATTCCTCAAGGAAGACTGCACGAAGATGTTTAAGTCCATGAAGATGGGCACCGAGCGGATCCGTAATATTGTGCTGTCCTTGCGCAACTTCTCGCGCCTCGATGAGGCGGAGGTGAAGCCCGTGGATATTCGGGACGGCATTGAAAGCACCCTGGTGATTCTGGAAAACCGGACCAAGGCCCACGGTGTCCATGCCGCGATCGAACTGACGCGCCACTATGCGGATCTGCCTCGGGTGGAATGCTTGGCGGGGCAGCTTAACCAGGTGTTTATGAATATCATCAGCAACGCGATCGACGCGATCCGCGAGCACACCGAAGCCCAGGGGTATCAGGAAGGAGGACAGATTACGATCACCACGGACAGTTTCCGCCGCAATGAGCACAGCGCCGAGCCCGATTGGGTCCGGATCCAAATCCGCGATAATGCGGGAGGAATGCCAGAATCTGTGCGCAATCGGATTTTTGACCCCTTTTTCACCACAAAACCGGTGGGTCAAGGGACGGGATTGGGGTTATCCATTAGCTACCAAATTGTGACCGACAAGCACCACGGGGTCCTGAAGTGCGAGTCGGAGGAAGGCAAAGGTACGGAGTTCACGATCGAAATTCCCATCCACCTCAAGCTCAACTGAGCCTACTCCTCCATATCCACCAGGGCTTGGACCCAAAGGGGAGGCGGCGGAATTGGGCTACCGACCCGGTCCAACAGTAAAAAGGCCAACAAATGCACCGTGAACAGATAAATCACGCTGTTCACGACAATGAGGCCAAAGGCCGCCAGCTGGACCCACAGTAACTCCGGCTGCAGCAGCAAACCTAGGCGCAGAAAAACCCATTCCAGCATCTCCGTCACCTGCACCGTGACATAAACCCAGAGATCTTCCCCCAACAACAGGGACGTAAACCAAATCCGAAAGAAAAAGCCAATACTACTGAGCAGCGTCCCCAGGCCAATGGACCAGGACCAGGGGAGTCCCCGTCGCCAGCAGGATCCGAGGAGCACCCCCAGCAGACCAAAGGGCATCAGAAACAATAAACTGCGGGTCGGTCCCATCAACACCGAGAGCAGCAGACTCGCCACCAGGGCCGACATCCACGAGCCACGCTTCCCCCAGCGCAGGTAAACCAGGGCGATCGGAAGGGGAAAGCCCAGTCGCAACAGGGGGCCGAGGGGAAAGTAATAGTTCACCAACCAGAGCAGGCTGGCAGTACTGGACAGAAACGCCGTTTCCACCAAAACCAGCGGGGGAGCGGTTTGGAGCGGGGGGGGGGCGGGAATACTGGCGGGGGAGCGAGGGGGAGGATTCAGGTTGCCGCTGCCCGTTCCGGTCATTTCCTCAGCCATTGTTCCGGTCATCTCTCCATCAACCCAGGAATCCCAGTCGGGATCGAGGGGGACAGCGGCGGGGTTGGGAGCAGGGGCAGAGCTGGGGGAGTCGGGCGCGGGATCGGGGGGCGGGGGGGGAAGGCGATCGTCGGTCATTACATCAGCATGTTATCGAGAACCTCAAGATTGGGAATCCACATCACATCCCGATCGCGGCGAATTAGTGCTTTCTTCTCCAACTTACTCAGCACGCGGGTCACCGTCTCCCGCGCAAGACCGCTGAGGCTACTTAACTCACGGTGGGGCAGATTGGGAATCTTCACCCCCTCCGCGCCCGCCATCCCTTGGCCATCGGCCAAAAACAAGAGAATATCCACCACCCGCGCCGTACTGTCAGCCTCCCGGAGCCGCAGGCGGCGGTTCACCTGACGCAGGCGGCGGGCCATAAGCTGAGCAAGGCGAATCCCCGCGATCGGCTCCGTATGGATCAAATCGACAAAATCCTGGGAGGGCATATTGCCGATTAGAGTGGGCACCAGGGTCAGCACATCCGTCGATCGGGGAACTTCATCCAGGGGAGCCATTTCCCCGAATAATTCACCTTCTCCTAGGATATTTAGGGTAATTTCTTTGCCGTCCAGGTTATGGGTCCGAATTTTGACCCAGCCTTCCAAAATAAAGTAGACCGAGTTGCCCCAATCATTCTCCAGAAGAATCACTTGATTAGCTTCGTGATTGCGGAGTACCACGTGGGCGGTTACCCGTGACACAGTCTCTGTAGGAATCCCCTCAAAAAAAGAACAGGAACGGATTAAGTCTTGTTTCGCTTGCAAATCGCGGGAGTTATATCGACTAACCATAGGGGCAGCTCAAGGTTTCAGAGTGCTGTCAAAGGTGAACCACGTGCAACAAAGCCATATCACTAGACTAGCAGACCACTCCGAAAACCCACGGAAAATCTTTCCCGGCCTACCAGGACTGGAACGGGGGCAAGGATAGTCGTCCCACAAGACCAGGGCAAGCCCCCCGTGCCGGGCTAGCGCGTACCCCAGCGCGATGGCGTGGTAGGGAGGGGGGGGGTGGCGATAGGAAACGATGGCGTCGTGGAGAGGGGGGTGGCACGCGGTGGCACGTGCATGACACACCCTAGGACGTGTCATCAATGAACGATGGAAACCTTGCGGTATCAGAGTGACCCGCCCGTTTTAGTCTGATGAGCTAGGGGCCGCATCCCTGGTTCTGAGAGGATGTTTGAAAACCTAAGAGAATCCCCCCTAACCCCCTTTACAAGGGGGGGACAGCCTTTTCTTCCCCCTCTTCAAAAGGGGAACTGAGGGGGATTCTGCAAGGGTCTACGGCACCGAGTCAGGGCACCACAATAAATTGTGGCGAGTCGCTCCGCCAGCCACCATAGGCCTGATTCCCGTGGGGGTCACAGGGGGGAAATTGGGATTTGCTTCGAGGACCATTACAAACTCCAGGACAAGGGATCAACCCACGGGGAGGACTTGCTAGATTGGCCCCTTGACGAGAAGGGCACGATCGTGGATCCTGTGGGCACTCAAAACTGTATGGGTTGCCCGTGTCCCTGCTGCCCTTCCCCACGGGCCTAGAGTACTGCCCTGTCCCGGCCCATTCCAGCACTCGTGTCCAGCTCCCCCGAAGCCATTCCTGAGCATGGAGAAACT
This sequence comes from Prochlorothrix sp., assembly GCA_035285005.1. Lineage (GTDB taxonomy): Bacteria > Cyanobacteriota > Cyanobacteriia > Prochlorotrichales > Prochlorotrichaceae > Prochlorothrix. The sequence goes on along the minus strand of JAYKIB010000001.1, from coordinate 7,845 downwards.
TGATATCGTGACTCCCCACCGTGATCAAATCCAAACGCTCCTCGCTGAAATTGACCGCGTGCTCAGCAAGGCTAGCCCTCGTCTTCCTTTTTTTACCTCCCCGGAACTGACCCAACAGCGCCAAACCCTAGAACACCTGCGCCAATATTTATCGGGCTTAGCCGATGAAATTCAGACCCAGGGCAGTCTCCAGAGCGCGATCGGGACCAATGCCCCCCTCAACTTTCGCAGTCTCGATCTCTCGTCGGATGCCCTGGCCCAGGCCGATAGCCCCGATGCCGCCCTCGCCCTAACCCAGGAAACCCTCCAGAACTTTGCTCAGGATCTCCAGCAACTGCGGCGCAGTTTGCTCCAGCCCCTCCAGACGGAGATGACCCAACTCCACGCCCAGCGTGATGCCCTAGTCCAGGAAGTGCGACAACTGGAGCGGCAACGCCAGCAGTATGGATTGACCCAGCAACGGGCTAGCCAGGAGCAATTAATCCATGAGTTTTTGCAGCGCCTCATGGATCGGATTCAGGATCGCCTCAGCCAACAGGTGAGTCAGACCCTGGCGAATCTCAATGGTATGCCTCCCCAGGGCCAGCTAGCAGGGCAGGATAGTAGTGCCCGTCTAGGGCCAAATCTAGGGTCGAATTTAGGGGCTAGCACAGCCGGGGCAATGGTGCCGGGACTCGCAACGGGCATGACCCCAGGGCCAATCCCAGGCCTGGGGGACGCCTACGGCAACCTTGCAGCCTTGGGGACCGACAACCCCCAGTTGCCGCCCTTGCACCCAGCCCAGCGCTATGAGCAACTCCAACAGTTGCAAAGCCAAACCGACCAAATGATGATGGGACTGGATTCCACCCTGCGCGTCTTCGCGGAGGCGTTGCAACAGAATATCCAGAGCTATCAAACCTCCCTAGCGGCCAGTTTGGAGCGCATGCACAGCCTGGGACAACAGGGGGAAGCGGTGTTTAGTTCCCTGGTCACGCGGCTGGCGGATCAGCTGGGGGATGAAGCCTTGGGCTATCTCCAGAATAGTGGCCAATTGGCAGCGACAGCCGGTGCGCCCCCGTCCACCCCCCGCCAGGTCTCGTCTGCCCGCACAGCTGCGCCAGCCGCTCCCCATACACCGTCCCCCCGCACGGCCCGCACATCCCGATCGCCCGCGCCCCCCCGACCTCCGGCCAGCCCCCGTTCCGGTCGCCCGGGGTCCAGTACGTTCTCCTCGGGTTCCCCGGCCTCCGCTTCCCCCGGCTCACGGTCCACCAATGGGGGACCCCCAAGCCCGAACTCCCCCAGTCCGATCGCCAGCCGATCGGCCTCCACCGCGCGACCCACTCCCCCAGAACAGACTGATCGCGCTCTACCGTCATCCGCCTCGATCCTGGATTTGACCCTGCCCTATCCTGGTGGGGAACTTAGTGACGATCGGCTCTCGGTGGAGCCCGATGGGGAACTTTGGGGCGATAGCCTACCGGATTTGGACATTTCGACTCTCAATTTAGAGGATCTGGAACGGGATGAGTTAGATTCCCTGGATTGGGATGAGGCCGACGGTCCCGATCTCAACCCCCTCGCGGACCTGGATGCGGACTTAGGCCAAAGTGCAACCATTGAGGAAACCCATGCCGCCCCGATTCGGGAGGCAAAGGGGGATGACTTTGGGGACTTTGGCCGATCGCCGGCGGCGGGAGCAACCCCAGCCCCGGCGGATGGGGTATCCCTGGATGGGAGCACATCGGTCAATGAAGAGTTGGATGCCCTCTACACCAGCTTGTTTGGCGAGAATACCCCCGAGCCGTCCGCCAGCGTGAATGAGTTTTTTGGAGCCTTTGAAGAGGAGATTGGGAACGCAGAACGATCGTCGCAGCGAGAAACTGCGATCGGCTCTAACCCTGGGCTGGACCCCACTCAATCTGCCCCTAGCTCTAACCCCCCTAGACCTAGCACCCCTGGACCTAGCCCCAAATTCGCTGCTGCCGCCCCATCCCCAGACCCTACACCCTTAGGAGCGCTGGATCAGGACTCGGATCAGGCCCTTGCAGAGGATCTGACAACAGACCCGGACCTCACGGAGAGCTTGGATCGGGCGATCGAGGCGGTCATTGACGCGGCAGTGGATGTGGCACTCTCGGGATCCTCACCCACAACCAACCCGACCCGACCCGACCTCACCACAGGGAGGGCGACACCGAACTTGTCGGCAGATGCAGCGGCGTTGGGCCGTGCTGACCTTGAGCTGAATGAAGCCGGACTGTTTGAAGCTGACCTGTTTGAAGCCGGGGCGACCGAGGGGGACCTGGCTATTATTCCTGAGCCCTTATCCCTGGGGGAGGTGGGTGCAACGGTTCCGGAGACGAAGGGAATCGGGACAGTCCATGGTGCGGAATTAGACGATTTGGCCGATCTAGCGGAGTTAGGGGAGTTACCTTCCCTAGACGACAACATAGGAAACCGCAACCTAGCGGACCTAGGCGGCAGGGATACAACGGGGGACGCAGCGGCTAGGACGGATAGCGGCACCGATGGGGTTTATGGGGCGAATTCAGGAGCGATCGAGGCAGATACTCTGGATCCCCTAGATGCAATCTTCGAATTCCAGGTTCAAGTTGCCCAAGAACAACTGGAGGCTCTTGAAGCCTTGAATATGGACGTATCGGACTTCATCGGTGCGGAGGTGGAGGGGGCTCTGGATGCTTTGGAAGCTCTGGAGGGCCTCACGGAAATGGACTTCGCCACCGTGGATGCGGCGGCGGATGCGGCAGATGTGTTGGCCATTGATTTGTTGACGGATGAGGAGGTGGAGGCCCAGGAACGCCTAGCCCAACAGTCCCAGTCCGCAACACAGGGAGCAGGGCCCGAGGCCCCCGCTCCACCAGCGCCGGTTCCTCCCCCAGTGCCCCCACTGCCCCCGACAGCGGCGGGCAACGAGGCGCCCTTACCGCCCACCCTGATCCTAGAGCCGTTGGATGGCGAAGAGGAGGATACTCGCCCCGTGCTGGAGGAGGGGGAGGACCCCAGGGAGGAAACGGAGGATGAAACGACTGTGCCCGATATCGGTCTGCCCAAGCAGCGGGCCGGGGTGACAAGCGACACGGTACCACCCGGCTCTACGATTTCGGCGCTGACGGATCTCTTGGTTTCGTCGCCGCCCGGTCGTCCCGATCCGTCCTCGCGCCAGAGTCGCCCGTCCTCGCCTATTTCCCCAACGGCGATGGAATTTGGCCAGGTGGAGGAGAGTTATTTGCTAGCCTCTCCCGATGAAAAGCTGTTGGTGACAGATGACACCGATCTGAGTTTGGAGCAGCGTTTGGAAGTGGAGGAGGAAACCCTCCAGCAATTAAGCGAGGATCTCTTCAATTTGGAGGAGGAGGGGATGTCCTTGGGAGATGGGGCAGACTTTGGCCTGGGTGCTCTGTCATCTTCGCGGGAACTGGGATTCCTAGCCTCGAACCCGATCGCAGAGGAGGTGCCCGATCTGCTGCCCACGGACGAGACCGGAGGCTTGAGCCTCGATCCGAATTCCCCCACCCAACCCACGAGCGAGCCCTTCACCTCGGGCTTGGATCAGCCGAGGGGCGGGAACTTGGGAACAGGACAACCCGATTCTCCAAGCTACCCCACCATTGAAGTGCTAGCGGAAGCGGCCCAAGAGCCATCGCCGGGATTTGGCCCCGGGGTAGACTTAAGTTTGGATCCGGATCCCCTACCGGAGACCTCCTTGGATCCGCTGGGACAGGCCAGTGTGGCGAAGGATACAACTGAAAATTTAGGGTTTCAAGGTGCGATCCAGGACCAGAACCCGATCCAGAAGGCTCGGGCCGACTTGAGCCGGGATCGCGCCGGTGAGAGCCAACTGGACACCCTATTCCAGGAGCCGACGGAGGGTAGATCCAGGTCAGGGCTAGAGCCCGATCGTCCCGATCCTCAAACTATGGCTACTGTCCAGAACTGGCCCGCCAGCGGATCGGCTACGACCCCCACCGATACGGCACCACCGCTGCTGACCCTGGAGACCTTGGAGGACTTCAACCAGGATTTGCAGCAGGAGTCCACGGAGTTGCCGTTGATCGAGGACAGTGCGGAAACCGTAGAAGCCCTCTTTTCAGACTTTGGGGACAACGAAGGGAACAGTGGGGAAAATCTCGATTTGCGCCAGGGTGAATTGGGAACAGTGGAAGATTTAGCGATTTTAGGTGATGATTCCCCGACCTTAGGCACGAAGGGTCGCTCTGAGGTAACGGATCGGGCCCAGACTTCAGCACTGGATCCCGCAATGGAGATCCCCACCGAGTCGGTGTTGGATGTGCTGGCAAACCTAGGGGGAGAATCTGCCTGGGACGATCGACCCAATCCCGCCCGCTCCAGCACTCCTGTCACCAGTCGCAGCACGACCGATCGCAGCACAACCGATCGCGACGATCTGGATGTTTTAAACGCGTTGGATGCCCTGGGCCAAGCCTTTGCCGACTCTGAGCAATCCGATCAATCGGACCAAACCCAATTGGATGACAGTTGGAACGATTTACAGTCAACCCCAGAAGCCACCGATGCCCGCGCCTCGACTCCCGCAAATCCCAGCCCCGCGAATCCGGACCCAGATCCGGACCCAGATGATGATCTGTTGGGATGGTCAGCGAGCCTCTTTATGGACCCGGAGCCGTTAGCAGCGCCCCCCAAGGCGGATCGCGACTCGTCGCCGCCGGCCCAGCCGAAGCCCTCGGCAACAGGTCTAGACAACGACTTAGACGGTTTAGATTTGTTTGGGTTTGGTGAAGATCTCGATGACGATGGAGAAGAGAGGCTACCGCCCCCACCGCCCCCACCCCGTGCCGATCGACCGAATCGTGGCACCGATCGACTTAAAAAAAAACCTGAACTCCCACCCTTCCTCTAGCACCGAGGTGACCGAAGCATCCGAAACAGACCGAGGGGCTGGCCCAGCATCCATCGCCACCGTAGCCCCCTTTATTCAAGGCTTTGGGACACTGTTTGACGAGACCCCAGGGGAGGCGATCGACTCAGCAGAAACAGCCTCGGTTCCGGCCCGATCGATTCTGCAGTCGATCGAGTCCCAGGATTTGCCAACCCTCCAGGCCCTACAACAGTCCCAGTCTGACGCGGAGCCACAACAGCCCTCGGCAAACGCCCCAGGGGCCCGAGACTGGCAGATCTTGGCGGAACTCTCATCACCCCAGTCCCAGGCCTCTGTGGCATCGGAAGCCTTCCCCGACCCGCAACCGCCCTCGAACTGGCAAACGCCCGACGCTCCCCCGTCGTCCCCAGACTCCCAGGATCCGCAAACGCCCCCACCCGCGCCCCCAGGTCAGGATCATGACCCTGCCCCCAATTCTCCCCCGTCGCCCCCATCGGCCCAGACTAGGCCGTCCGGTTGGTTTTTGGGCCTAGACCTGGCGGCCCAAGGACTGGGTGTCGTCCTACTCCATCGTCCCACCCAGACTCCCTATCCCCTCAGCTGGATTGCTCCCCAGGGCGCGGCCCAGGCAGGCCAAGCCAATTGCTACGATCGGTTGCCAGTCACGGTTTATTTTGGCCTAGAGTCCCATGCCAGCCAGCCCACCCTGCCGCCTCACATTAGGATTGGCACTCCGCCCCAGGACTGGGGCTCCAATACGGCGCCTGCCGGACCCGTACTGCGGGTGGATGCGGCCCACCAGGGCCTCGACCTGGGCCTGCCCTACTACGAAGTCAATACCCAGAGTTGGGAACCGGTGCTCCAGGTTTTGGATCCCAATACCCCGGCCCAAACACATCCTGCCCCGGTGACGCTACCCCTGGTGTGGGTGCGTAAGGCCCTCGATGCCCTGTTGCAATGCCTCAATCCCCAACGGGAACATTGGGGCTGGCAGCGAGAGGCGATCGGCCTAGATGCAGCAGCCCTAGACCAAGCCCTCGGCCAACTGGACGGGATTGGGGTGACCCTCCCCCATGTGGCCAGTGAAGCCTACGCTTTTAATGTGCGGGAGGCAATTCTGGGAGCTGGGTTGGTGCAGCAGGCCGATCAGGTTTATTTCCTGGAAACCGCGATCGCAGCCCTACTGCCTACCCTGCACCAGCAGATCCAACAACAGATGCAGCAGCAGGTCCGCGCCCAGCAAACTGCTCCCCAAGGCGCCCCGATCGAGACCACCCTCCAGGCCGGTCCCACCCTGGTGCTAAACCTAGAACGTGGCCAAACCGCCCTCGCCCTGGTGGAGTTGCCAGCGGCAACCCTGATGCCCCGAGCGGAAGATTTCATCCACGGCAGATTGCCCCATGGGGAACAGGCGATCGATCAGGACATTATCAGCCAACTGTTATCCCCCCTCCTGCCCACGGGCCAACTGGACTACAACCCCCAACAGTTCCCCGTCCCGGGCGAGGCGGATCTCGTCCACCGCTTCCGGTTCCACCACTACCTTAGCCACTCCCCCCTCGGAACACTCCTCAGCGAAGCAGCCACCCAACTGCGCCTCGTCCTCCAAAACCAGGACTCCTTCACGCTGCGCATTGGCCCCAGTACCCATAGCTTGGCCCGCACGGACTTAGTGGCGAAAGTCCTGCAGCCCTTCTGCTACTGCCTGAATCCTCTGATCAACCAACTCCTCAGTCATGCCGGATGGAGTCGGGAGACGATCGGCCAAGTGCTCGTCATGGGCAGTCCCAGTCTCATCCCCCAGCTCCAAACCTGGCTCCACCAAAAGTTCCCCCAAGCCCAGATTATCCACACCATCACCACAGCCCACACCACCCATCCCTTGGCGATCGACTCCGCCAACACCCAATCGGGTGTCAACGCCGTTGGGCAGTCCCAACCCCCCTCCCCAGGGCGATCCCTGGGACAATCACCAGGAACATTGGGATCCGTGGCCCTAGGGTTGGCGCTCTTGCCTCTCTATCCCCAACTATTCAACACCGCATCCCAGTACAGCAACCTGTTCCTATTACTAGAAATTGTGCGTTGCCAGGGTAATGAAGTACTGACCCTTTCCCAAATTTGTCAGCGTCTGGAAACCCGGGGAATTAACACCTATCTTTGCCAAGGCCAGATTTATACCCTAGTCAAAAGCCAAAGTCTACCGTCCGGTTTGGTGCCGGACAGCGCCGTCGCAGGATATTTCACCCCCGAGTCCTGGCACCACAGCACCTATGCAACTCTCCGCTCCCAGCCGTTTTTCACCCAGCCCACCCCGACAACCTACCAAATTAACCCCGCCCTTTTCCCCACCTTCCAGCACTACTGGCAGACCCTCATCGCCCAAAGCTGGCAAACCCTTGAAGAGCCCTATCTCTGGTCTCTCTGGCAACTGCCCAGTCCCTAGCTCTGGCCCAAACCCTGTCTCATTGCCACGACCTGCTTCAACGGATACCTCACCTTCTGGGCATCCAGCTCACTGTTGATAACCCAAACCTACGCAAGGGCACCTCGATTAATCCAAATTTTTATCCTGTGATCCACGCAAGAATAAGGGTTGTGGCGTGCGGCGAAGCCGCACGCCACAATTAATAGTCTAGGTGCCCGCAAGAATCAGGATAATGGCGGGCGGATTGAAAAGGGGAATCTCTAGGGCATATCACCTGAGGGGGGCAGGTTATCGGGGTCTATGCCCAGGGAACGGAGATAGTCGGCCAGTTGTTGTATTTGCGTTTCCGCAGCATCGGCTCGTAGTCGTTCCGTGTCCAGAGCCCGTTCTAGTGCATCAGCCCGTTGCCGTTCCTGCACAGCGCTTTGCCGTTCGCGTTCCGTGCGTCGTTGCGCCCGCAGCAGCTCCTCCCGCGTCACCTCAGGGATGCCATGGACGTTACCATCCGCGTCAAACCACACCAGGAGTTCCTGCTCAATGCCCCAGCAATCAT